>JBJOKY010000198.1:0-8089 GCA_046045865.1 Pseudomonadota bacterium
AGCCCGGCTCGATGCGGGCGATCTGCGACAGCGGCACCGTCACGCCGCTGCGCGTGTAGACCTGCAGGTCGCCGAGCTGGCCGATGCTCCTGCGCTCCTCCGGCGTCGCCCGCACCACGACGTCGATCAGTTCCTCGCCGCGCCGGATCTGCGTGACGGGTGCGCCATCCAGCGTGGTCTGCACCAGGCTCTGGATGTCGGCGCTGGCCAGGCCCAGCTGGCGCGCCTTGTCCTGGTCGACCTGCACCTTCACCGAACGCACCTGCTCGTTCCAGTCCAGCTGCGTGTCGCGCACCAGCGGGCTTTGCCGCACCACGTCGCGCACGCGATAGGCGATCTCGCGCACCCTGGCCTTGTCCGGACCGATGACGCGGAACTGCACCGGGAAGCCCACCGGTGGGCCGAACTCCAGTCGCGTGACCCGCGCGGTGACGTCGGGCAGCGCCTCGTCCTTCGCGAACAGCGCCATCAGGCGGGCACGCACCCGTTCGCGCTGCTCGATGCCTGCGGTCTTGACGACGACCTGGGCGAAGCCCGGGTTGGGCAGCTCGGGCTGGATCGAAAGGTAGAACATGGGCGTGCCGGCGCCGGTGTAGGCGGTGAAGAACTCGACGTCGGCGTCCTTCGCGAGGATCTTTTCCAGCACCTGGACCTGGCGCTCGGTCGCCGCGAAGGACGCGCCTTCGCGCAGCCGCAGCTCGACCAGCAGCTCGGGCCGCGCGGCGGTCGGGAAGAACTGCTGCTGCACCTTCGACATGCCCAAGCCGGCCGCGCCGAGCAGCAGCACCGTCGAGGCCAGCACGACGACGCGGCGCCGCACGGCCCAGTCGACGACGCGACGCAGCCGGTGGTAGACGGGCCGGTCGTACACGTCGTGGTGCTTCCCGTGGCCCAGGTTCCTGGGCAGCAGCTTCACGCCCAGGTAGGGCGTGAAGATCACCGCCACCAGCCAGGACAGGATGAGCGCCACGCCCACCACCCAGAAGATGCCGCCAGCGTACTGGCCGGCGATGGACCTGGCGAAGCCCACCGGCATGAAGCCCGCGGCGGTGACCAGCGTGCCGGTCAGCATGGGGAACGCGGTCGACGAGTAGGCGTAGGTGGCGGCCTGCAGGCGGTCCACGCCCTGCTCCAGCTTCACCACCATCATCTCGACGGCGATGATCGCGTCGTCGACCAGCAGGCCCAGGGCGATGATCAGCGCGCCGAGCGAGATGCGGTCGAGGTTCCACCCGGCGGCAACCATCACGGCAGAGACCAGGCCCAGCACCAGCGGCACCGAGGCCGCCACCACGATGCCGGTGCGCCAGCCCAGGAACAGGAAGGAGACGGCCAGCACGATGGCCAGCGCCTCCAGGAAGGCGCGCTCGAACTCCCAGATCGACGCGGCCACGACGCGGGGCTGGTCGGCGTACTGCTGGATCTCCACACCGGCCGGCAGCTCCTGGCGGATCTGCGCCAGGCGTTGTTCCATCGCCTTGCCGAAGTCCGTCACGTTGCCGCCGTGCTGCAGCGTCACCCCGATGGCCAGCACCGGCACGCCGTTGTGGCGGATGGTCAGGCTGGGCGGATCCTGGTAGCCGCTGCGCACGGTGGTGGCGACGTCGGCCAGCTTGAGCACCTGCCCGCCCGCGTCGAGCGTGACCTGTCCGACGTCCTGCACACCATTGAAGCGGCCGTCCACCCGCACCTGCACGCGGTCGTGCGCGGTGTCGGCCGACCCCGCCGGCACGACCAGGTTCTGGCGCGCCAGCGCCTCGAGGACGGCGGAGGGCGCCATGCCCAGGGCGGCCAGCCGCTGCGTGGACAGCTCCACGACCACCTGCTCGGCCTGCCTGCCCAGCACGTCCACCTTGCCGGCGCCGGGCACGCCCTGCAGGCGGCGCTTCACGTCCTCGGTGACCGTCAGCAGCTCGGCCATCGAGAGCTCGGGCGCGCTCAGCGCAAGCAGCACGCTGTAGCGGTCGCTGTACTCGTCGTTGAAGAACGGGCCGCGCACGCCCTCGGGGAACTCCTGGCGCACGTCGCCGATCTTCTTGCGCACCTGGTACCAGGCCCTGTCGAGTTCCGCCTTGCTGCTGCCGCCCTTCATCCACAGCGTGATGCCGCCATAACCCTGGCGCGCAAAGCTGCGCACGTGGTCGAAGCCGTCCAGCTCCTGCAGCTTGCGCTCGATGCGGTTGAGCACCTGGTCCTGCACGTCCTGCGCCGTGGCGCCGGGCCAGGCCACGATGGCCGTCATCTGCGGCACCTCGAAGGTCGGATCCTCCTGGCGCCCCAGGCGGATGAACGAGAACACGCCGACGATGAGCGTCGTGATGATGAGGAACAGCACCATGGGCTGGTGCGTCACGGCCCATAGTGAGAGGTTGAAGCGTTTCATCAGCGACCCAGGTTGCCGGTCTTGCTGCCGGCCTGGGCGACCGGGCCCGAGCTGGCCTCGGGGTCGCGTTCGATCGCGCGCACCGGTGTCCTGGCATCGAGCTTCCGGGCGCCGACGCTGACGACACGGCTGCCCGGGGTCAGGCCGGTCACGTGCACCGTGGCATCGTCCAGCGCGACCACCTTGACGGGCGTGAACACCAGGCCGGACCCTTGGGCGTCCAGGGCCCAGACCCCCTCGGGGCCGCTGCCCTTGAGCACCGCGCTGACGGGCAGCGCGACGGTGGCCGGCCCGGCCTGCGGCGCCGACAGCGTCAGGCGCACCGTGCTGCCCAGCGGGAGCACCGACACGCGCCCTCGCGCCTGTGGCGCGGCGGCATAACGGGCACGGTAGGTCCGGCCCTGTGCGCTGGCCTGCGGCGCCAGTTCGCGCAGCACCAGGCGCAGCGTCTCGTCGGGGTCGGACCAGGGCGCGGCAGTCGCCGTGAGGCTGCGCGCGCGGCCCACCCAGTCCTCGGGCAGATCGACCACCACCTCGTTGTCGCCCTCGCGCGCCAGCGCGAGCAGGGCCTGCCCTTCGGCAACCACCTGGCCCCGCTCGAAGCGGATGGCGGTCACCACGCCCGCGAATGGCGCCACCAGGGCGGCGTAACCCTCGCGGTTGCGCGCCAGCTCCAGCTGCCGCCGGGCCTGGTCCAGCCGCGCCGCGGCGGCGTCGGCCCGGGCCTTCTGCCGCTCATGGTCGGCCGCAGCGACCGAGCCGTCGGCCGACAAGCGGCGCAAGCGTGCCTCGTCGGAGGCCGCCTGCTGCGCATCGACCGTGGCCGCCTGCACCTGGTCGGCAGCGGCCTTCACGGCCAGCTGGTAATCAGCCGGATCCAGCCGGGCCAGTGCCTGGCCGGCCTTCACGCGGTCACCGACATCGACCAGGCGCTCGACGACCTTGCCGCCGGTCCGGAAAGCCAGATCGCTTTCGACACGCGCGCGCACCACCGCGGTGAAGGACCGGGTCTGCGCGGACGGGGCCGGGTTGACGGTCGTCACGAAGACCGGCCTGGCGACCACGGCAGGTGCGGGTGGTTCGCTGCAGCCGGTGATCAACAGGCTCGCGGCGGCCAGGCTCCCCAGGAAACGACGGGCCGATCCCGAGTTTCCTGCCCCCCTCGGGGGGCGGGCGACACATGTCGTCGGCCTGGGGGCGCTGATCAGCGCCAGGGCGGAATGGATGGCGTTCACTGGGGTGTCCTTGCAAGAAGAGGAGTCGCGTCCGCGGCAGCCAGGCGGGCAACTCCCCCACCCAGCGCCTTGTAGAGCTGCACGTCGGCCAGCGCCTGCTGCAGGTGGCTGTCCGACAGGGCCAGTTCGCTGGCGAGCACGGAGCGCTGCACATCCAGCAGCACCAGCAGGTCGATCTGGCCTTCGCGCCGCAACGACTCGGCGCGCTGCAGCGAGCTGCGGCGGTGTTCGACGGTCTGCGCGAGTGCCGCGTGGCGCTCGGTCTCCTGCGCGCGCACGAGCAGGCTGTCCTCGACCTCCTGCACCGCCACCAGCACCGCCTTCTGCCAGGCCAGCAGGGCCTCGTCGGCGCGCGCGGACTGCCCCTGGATGCCGGCCTCGATGCGGCCGGCGTTGAAGATCGGCGCGGCCAGGGCCAGGGCGACGCTGGAGAAGTGCACCGGCGCGAGATCCAGCGCGTTGAGGCGCAGGTCCTCGCGGCCGACCAGTGCGCCCAGGAACAGCCTGGGCCACCACTGGGCACGGGCCTCGGCGCTGCGCAGCGCCTCGGCGCCGACACGGGCTTCCGCGGCGACGAGATCGGGGCGGCGGCGAAGCAACTCGCTGGGCTGGCCCGCGGCGATGGCGCGGGCCGTCGGCCAGGCGAAGGCCGGGTCCGCTTCGACCACAGGCACCGACGGGTTGCGGCCGAGCAGCACCGCCAGCTTCGTCTGCGTGGTGCCGCGCAGCACCCGCAGCGCCGGCAGCTGGGCCTCCAGCGCATCGGCCTCGGCGCGCGCACGGTCGAGGTCGAAGGCGCTGGCCTCGCCTTCGCGCCAGCGGCTTTCCACCCGGGTCGCGGTCTGGCCTTGGGCTGCGGCCAGGGCCTGCACGATGCGCAGCCGGTCCTCGGCACTGCGCAGCACGAAGTACTGCCGCGCCACCTCGCTGGCCACCAGCAGGCGCGCACCCTGCACGCCGACGGCCGCGCCAGCGGCATCGGCCTGCGCCGCATCGCGTGCCGCGCGCACGCCGCCGGCCAGGTCGATCTCCCAGGCGACATCCACGCCGGCGCGCAGCACACGCGTATCGGGCATGCCTTGCCTGACCGGTTCAGGCACCCCGCTCCGGCTGCGCGACGCGGCCGCCTGCACGCCCACCGTCGGCCACAGCCGGGATGCCTGTGCATCGGCGCCTGCACGTGCCTGGCCGACGCGCTGCAGCGCCATGGCCACGTCCAGGTTGGCGGACAAGGCCTCCTGGACCAGCCGTGCCAGCGTGGCGTCGCCGAAGCTGTCCCACCAGGCGTCGTCGAGGGCTGATGCCGCTGCTGCTGCCGCTGCCGCCGCCTCGGACGGCCCGCCATTCGAGAACGCCGAGGCCAGCGGCACCGAGGTGGATGGCGGCGGCGGCATCTGGGTCGAGCATGCGGATACGATGGTTGCTGCCAGGATGGCGGCGGCGGGGCGTGTGATGCGCCTGCCGAAGCCCCGGCGAGGGCGCGCTGCGTGTGTCATCGCGAAGATGGTTGTTAGTGGACTCATGTGTCCACTAACTCTAGCGACATATAATGAACTGTCAAGTACAACAAATGACGCGATGACCCAGAAGGACAAGGAACCGGTGCCGACGCCGCGCCGCGGCCGCCCGCGTGACCCGGAACGCCTGCGGCGCATCCTGGAAGCGGCACGCAAGCACTTCTACACGCATGGCCTCGAGCGCGCGAGCGTGGACGCCATCGCGGCGGAAGCCGGCGTCTCGAAGATGACCATCTACAGCAACTTCGGGTCGAAGGAAGGGCTGTTCGGTGCGGTGATCCAGGAGGGCACCGACCGTGTGATGGGCGGCGACGCCGGTGTCGAGGCGCTGGACCCGACGCAGCCGCGCAAGGCGCTGCTGGCCATAGGCGAACAGTTCCTCACGCTGGTGCGCGATGAGCACACGCTCGGCAAGATGCGCTCGGTGTACGGTGTCGCCAGTTCGCGGCCCGAGGCGTGTCGGGCGTTCTACCGCGAAGGCCCCGAGCGGCTCACCGCCGAACTGGCCGCCTACCTGCGGCGCGCAAGCGACGCGGGCACGCTGAAGGTGAAGACCCCCCGGCTGGCCGCCGACCTGTTCCTGGCGATGTTCCTGGGGGACGGCCATTTCCGCGGCCTGCTGATGCTCGAGAAGCCCGACGCCCGCGAGAACAAGGCGTTGCTGCGCGAGGCCGTCCAGGTGTTCATGGCGGCCTACGCGGCCGCGGACTGATCAGGCCAGGCCGAAGTTCTTGCGCAGGCTCGCGTCGACCGGCGCGGCCGGCATGAAGCGGCGCAGCTTGCGCAGCAGCGAGGCCTCGCCCCTGGGCGTGTGGCGCATCGCCCAGGAGCCCAGGGCGGCATCGACGATGGTCGCAGCGACGCCGTCGGGCTCGGGCGCCTTGCGGACGCTGGCCACGACGGCCCTGGACACGCGATCACGGTCGGTGTCGTAGGCGCCGATCGGTTGCGCCGCCTGCGGCGCGTTGAGGTCGAAGTTGGTCTTCGTGTAGGAAGGCTCGACCAGCACCACGCGGATGCCGAAGCCGCGCACCTCGTGGTCGAGCGACTCGGACAGGCCCTCGACCGCGTGCTTGGAGGCCGAGTAGAGGGCCATGTAGGGCGCCGGCAGGAAACCCAGCACCGAACTCACGTTGATGATGCGGCCGGAGCGCTGCGCGCGCATGTGCGGCAGCACGGCCTGGATGGTGCGCAGGATGCCGAACACGTTGGTGTCGAACAGCGTCTGCGCTTCGGCGACCGAGGTTTCCTCGACCGAACCGACCATCGTCCCGCCCGCGTTGTTGACGAGCACGTCGATGCGCCCGGCCTGGCCGACGATGGTGGCCACGGCGCGGCGGACCGAGTCGGCGTCGCGCACGTCCATCTCGACCAGGGTGGCACCGGGGATGGGCTCCGCCCTGCGGGCATCGCGGACCGACCCGAACACCGTGCAGCCGCGCTGCGCGAACCGGCTGGCGGCGGTGCGGCCGATGCCGGACGAGACGCCGGTGACGAAGACAACCTGGGCACTGGACATGGCTTTCCTTTCAGCTGGACCTTGCAGTACAGTAAGTCTACAGAAATTTACTGGACTTTCAAGTATCACAAATTGGGTGGTGGCTGCATCACCCCGTGACGCAGATCCAGCAGGCCGTGCCGTTCACCGGGATTCGGGCGGGCCGGCATCGCCTCGTCCGCCGTCGACGCTGATCGAGCGCCTTTACCGTTCCATCGGCTGCATGGCTGCGTGGGCACGATGATGGAAGTGACCATCTGCGAGAACCAGCGACCGCCCGCCCCCGGACCCAGGCACAGCGCAGCGCCGCTGTCGATCAGCACCGCGCCGGCCGGTGTCACCACCACGTCGATGTCGGCGTTCAGCCCTTCGTTCCCGGCCGGGCTCACCAGACACGAGAATTGCATGGATCTGAGCCACCGATGACGATGCCCATGGATGACGGCACCACCACACCGCAGGCTTTGCCGGGGCACGGCAGCAACATCGTCTGCGCAATCGATGGGGGCCGGCGCATCCTGTCGGGCGATCGTATCCCTGCCGTCCTGCGTGCCCGCGCCCGGATCAGCGCCGCGTGCGCCGCGATGGCGGGCGCCATCGCGGTGTTGTTCCTTGCCTGCGGTCTGGCCCGGGCCGCCGAGCCCGCACGGCTGCACGTCATCACCGACGACAACTACCCCCCCTTCCTGTTCCGGGCCGACGACGGCTCGCCCACCGGTTACCTGGTCGACTACTGGAAGCTGTGGGAGAGCAAGACCGGCGTGCCGGTCACGCTGACCGCGACGCAGTGGGAGCAGGCGCAGAGGCGTGTGCTGGCCGGCGACGCCGACGTGATCGACATGATCTTCAGGACGCCCGCACGCGAGCCGCTGTACGAATTCACCGAGCCCTACGCCGATCTGCCCGTGAACCTCTACACGCACAAGGACATCCTCGGCATCGCCGGGGTGGAGGCGCTGCGGGGCTTGCGCATCGGCGTGCAGGCCGGCGACGCCTGTGTCGAGCAACTGCAGCGCCAAGGGCTGAAGTCGCTGGTGCTCTACCCGAGCTACGCCGAGCTGATCGCCGCCGCCCGGCTCCGTGACATCCGCCTTTTCTGCCTGGACGAACACCCGGCGGAGTTCTACCTCCACAAGGCGGGCATTCGCGACGAGTTCCGCAAGGCCTTCACGCTGTACACGGGGCAGTTCCACCGCGCGGTGCCCAAGGGCCGTGCCGGCACGCTGCGACTGCTGGAGCGGGGTGCCGCGTCGATCAGCGACGCGGAACGCAGGGCACTGGCGGACAAGTGGTTCGGCGAGGCGATCCCGGTGCGCGTCGACCCGGGCCGGCTGCTGCCGATCGCGGCCGCGGTGGCCGCGGCCGGCCTTGCCGCCATGGCCCTGCTGTGGACACTGCGCCGGCAGGTGGCGGCGCGCACCAGCGACCTCGGGCGCGCCAACAAGGCACTGCAGCT
>JBJOKY010000199.1:0-8087 GCA_046045865.1 Pseudomonadota bacterium
GAGAGAGAATCCAAAGACACAAACAGCCAACTTGACCGTCAGGCCACACCGGTCTGACTCAAGCCAACAGGCCTCCGCGAAACCCGGTGTGGTTCACAGGGCCTGCCGGCCCAAGCACTTGGACGGCCTGGTCAACCCCTTCTGGCCCGGGCTGCCGTTTCCGTTCAAGGACGACGCGCTGCGCGCCCACCTGGCGGCGCAGAAGGTCGTGCTGAAGCCGCAGACGCAATATGTCGACAAGTTCGTGCGCTCGGCCAGCGGTGTGAAGGCCCAGGTCGGACAGGCTGCCCAGCAAGGCCTGTGTAGCCCCCCCGTCACATCGACGGAACAAATGGCGGCGTCACTTGCCCTGCATCAAGCCAACCAGTTGCACACCAGCCTGGCCCGGCGTCGGCGCTCCACTTACGTGCCGATAATGCAGTTGCCGTATGAGAAGTGGACACCAACCTCCGAGCCCCCCCAGGACCGGGATGGGCCCAGCCCGCCCCCCACGTGGCCGGGAGCCTGCCGCAAGCCGCAGGCCTCACTCGCTTGCGGAGCTGTCTGCGCTGCCCTGAGTCCATGGCATCTGCATTACCCGCGGTGCTGCCCTGCACCGCACTGGCTGCGCTTGAATGGACCGACGCGCCCATGTGGGTGTTCGACCTGCAGGGCAAGCGCATGCGCTGGGCCAATGCCGCCGGCCTGGTGTTCTGGCATGCCGGCTCCCTGGCCGAATTCCTGGCGCGGGACTTCTCCGACATATCGCCCAGCACCGTCATCCGCAACCGCACGCAGATGGACGAACATCTCGCCGGGCGCTGCGGACGCGACCAGTGGACGGTGTACCCGTGTGGACAGCCCACCACGCTGAACGCCCACACCATCGGCATCGACCTGGCGGACGGCACCCGGGCCATACTCTACGAAGCCAGCCAGGTGTCGACACCGCTGGACGCGTCGGTGCTGCGCGGCGTCGAGGCCATGCAGCAGACGCCGCTGATCATCGCCCTGCACCGCATGGCCGACGGCAGTGTCGTGATGCGCAATCCGTCGGCCGTGCACAGTTTCGGCATCGTCGACGCGTCGGTGCGCCGCGACGACTTTGCGGTCATGTTCGCCGATCGCGCCATGGCCGAGTCGGCATTGAGCAGCGTGCGTCGCCGGCAGACCTACACCGGCGAGGCCCAGCTGCTCACCCTGAGCGGCGCAGCCTGGTATCACCTGGACATACGCCCGGTGCCGGACCCGGTGAGCGGCGCACCCATGCTCCAGCTCAATGCGCAGGACATCACCGCGCGCAAGCAGGCGGAGGCCAGGCTGCAGCTCGCCGCCAGCGTGTTCGAGCATGCCCGCGAGGGCATCATGATCACCGACGCCCGGCAAACCATCATCGACGTCAACGACGCCTTTGTCCGCATCACCGGTTACAGCCGGGAGGAATCCATCGGCAGGAACCCCGGCTTTCTCAGCTCCGGCCGGCAGGACAAGGCGTTTTACGCGGCGATGTGGGCCCAGCTGAATGCGCAGGGGCACTGGGCGGGCGAGATCTGGAACCGCCGCAAGGACAGCGAAGTCATCGCCGAACTGCTCACCATCAGTTCCGTGCGCGACGCCAGCGGCTCCGTGCAGCAATATGTGGCGCTGTTCTCCGACATCACCACGCTGAAGCAACACCAGAGCCAGCTGGAACACATGGCTCATTTCGATGCGCTGACCAGCCTGCCCAACCGGGTCCTGCTGGCCGACCGGCTGCATCAGGCCATGGCCCATGCAGTGCGGCGCGGCCAGCACCTGGTGCTGGCCTACCTTGACCTGGACGGCTTCAAGGCCATCAATGACCAGCATGGACACGATGTGGGTGACCAGGTGCTCGTGAGCCTGGCCTGCCGCATGCAAGCCACGCTGCGCGAGAGCGACTCGCTGGCGCGCCTGGGCGGCGACGAGTTCGTGGCGATGCTCATCGATCTGCAGGACGCGTCGGCCTGCCTGCCACTGGTCACCCGCCTGCTGACCACGGTGGCGCAGCCGATCCTCGCGGGCGAGCTCACCGTTCAGGTATCCGCCAGCGTCGGACTGACCTTCTATCCGCAGCACGAGGACATCGACGCGGACCAGCTGCTGCGCCAGGCCGACCAGGCCATGTACCAGGCCAAGCTTGCAGGCAAGAACCGCTTCCACTTCTTCGATACTGTGCAGGACAGCAGCGCACGGATACATCACGGCCATCTCGAGCGCATCCGCCTGGCATTGGCGCAGGACGAATTCGTGCTGCACTATCAGCCCAAGGTCAACATGCGAACCGGCGCGGTGGTCGGCGTCGAGGCATTGATCCGCTGGCAACACCCCGACAAGGGCCTGCTGTCACCCGACTCCTTCCTGACCACCGTCGAGAACGATCCACTGGCCGTCGCGATCGGCGAATGGGTCATCGACACCGCCTTGACGCAGGTGCAGTCATGGCTGGATGCAGGCCTGACGATGCCCGTCAGCGTGAACGTCGGTGCCATCCAGCTGCAGCGCAGCGACTTTGTCGAACGGCTGCGCGGCATCCTGCTCAGGCATCCCGGCCTGGGCGCCGGCAGCCTGGGCGTGGAGGTGCTGGAGACCAGCGCACTGGGTGACATACCACAGGTCGCCGCGGTGATCGAGGCCTGTGCCGACATGGGAGTCACCTTTGCCCTGGACGACTTCGGCACCGGTTATTCCTCGCTCACCTACCTCAAGCGCCTGCGCGTGGACATGCTCAAGATAGACCAGAGTTTCGTTCGCGACATGCTGGTCGATCCCGACGATCTGGCGATCCTGAAGGGCGTGATCGGTCTGGCGGCAGCCTTCCGGCGCAATGTCATCGCCGAGGGCGTGGAGACGCGTGCCCATGGCCAGCTGCTGCTGCAACTGGGCTGTGAACTCGCCCAGGGCTTCGGCATCGCCCACCCCATGCCGGCCGGGCAGTTGCCGTCATGGGTCGCCAGCTGGCAGACCGGTCCGGGCTGGATGGACGTGGCGCCATAGCGTCCCCCGTCTCTTCGCAGGCAGCCTGCGCGCGGGCAAGCGGGCCGCGGTCATCATGAGCTTGCTGCACTCGGCACGCATCAACGGGCACGACCCCTACGCGTACTTCAAGGACATGCTCGAGCGGCTACCGACACACCTGGCCAGCCGCATCGACGAGTTGCTGCCGCACCGCTGGGCGCCCGCGACCTGAAGTGCGGCGCCGGAACTCTGCCGGGCGTCAAGGTGACATGCCCGGACGCATACGCCAGGCCCGCAAGTCCGCACAACTGGCGGATCTCAAGGCGAGCGAGGCCCGATCCGAGGCCGTACGCGCCACCAGGGCCGAAGCCATCGCCAACACCCAGAAAGATCGTGCAATAGCAGCCGCCCGCGATGCCATCGCACAGCGCGTGCTCACCGATGCCAACGACTTCTTCGGCGGCATCAATCGCCCCGGCACCGGGTTGCAGAGCCTGCTGATGACCCTGGCCGGGCACCGCATCGCGCAGACCTCGGCCCAGTCGTTCGTGCGCAATGCAGCCCATGCAGGCTTGCAGCGCCAGGCGAACCGATCTGCGCCACTGATCTGGCTGCACGAGGCCGCATCACCCATCATCAGCATCGCCTTCAGCCCCGACGGCAAGTCCATCGTCTCGGCCAGCAGCGACAAGACCCTGCGCCTATGGCCAGTTCTCGAAGCCTAGGCCGATCAACTCTGCGCCAAGCTGCCCCGCAACATGAGCCACAAGGAGTGGCGCGAGTGGGTGTCGCCGGACATCGATTACGAAGTGCAGTGCCCTGGCAAGGTGGTTCCGGCGGACTGAATCCAGCATCTGTTTAACTGATCAAGCCTGAGCCGTGACTTGCCTTCATGGTCAGGGCTTATCAGTGCCCACGCCACCACTTCGCCCGGACCGTGAGGGACCGCGGTCCGGGCCTGGTGGTCAGGTCTGCACCGAACCTGCTCGCGCTGCCCTGCCCTGCACGTCCCTGGGACAGGCCAGGCGCAACTCAGGCCAGGCCGGATGCCTTGAGCCGGCGGTAGAGCGTGCGCTCGCTCCAGCCCAGATGCTCGGCCAGCGCCTTGCGGGTGCCGATCCAGCCCTGCACCAGGGCCTGCAGCGAAAGCTCATCGTGGGCGCCTGGATATTCCGCCCGGCCCGGCGGAACCGCTGCCCACCGGGAGCGCGTGGCCTGCGTGCCCGGCACAGGCGCCCCAGCGTTCAGGCCGCTTGGCCCGCTCACGGCTGCCACCATGGCCTTGTCACCAGGGGCATGGGCATAGGCGTAAGCCGCAGCAGGAACAGGAACAGGCGCCAGCAGGCCCAGTTCCTGCGGCAGGTGTTCCGCGCGGATCAGGCCGTCATCGGCAAACAGCCGTGCGCGGTCCAGCACGTTGCGCAGTTCGCGCAGGTTGCCCGGCCAGGTGTGGGCGTGCAGGCGCGCCAGCGCCTCGGGCGTGATCGTGAGGCCGCCCAGCCGGCCCTGCGCCCCCGGGCCGCGGCGCAGGAAGGTATCGACCAGCACCGGGATGTCGTCCAGCCGCTCGCGCAGCGCCGGCAGGTGGATGGGAAAGGCGCTGATGCGGTAGTAGAGATCCCGGCGGAAGCGCCCGTCGGCCACCATCTCTGCCAGCGGCTTGTGGGTGGCGGCGACGAGGCGGAAGTCGGCCTGCAGCGTGTCCACGCCGCCCACGCGCCGGTAGGTGCCCGACTCGATCAGGCGCAGCAGCTTGACCTGCATGGCCAGCGGCACGTCGCCCATCTCGTCCAGGAACAGCGTGCCGCCGTGGGCCGTTTCCACCAGGCCCTTCTTGCGCGTCACCGCGCCGGTGAAGGCGCCCTTCTCGTAGCCGAACAGCTCGCTCTCGAACAGGGTCTCGGTCAGGCCGGAACAGTCCACCACCACGAAGGGCCCGCCCGCGCGCTCGCTGCTTTCGTGCACCGCGCGGGCGAACAGCTCCTTGCCCGTGCCCGATTCGCCCAGCAGCAGCACCGGCAGCATCGAGGGCGCCACCCGCTGCACCGCCGACAGCGCCGCGTTGAAGCTGGCCGAGCGCCCGACCAGGCCGTCCGCACTCGGCCGCGCCGAGGCATTGCGCACCGTCACCAGCCGCTCCACATAGGCCACCACGGCATGGTGTTCGTCCAGGATGGGTCGCAGTTCCACGTTCACATGCTCCGGCCCGCGCGGCGTGTGGTGGATGTGCAGCACGCGGTCCGGCCCACGGCTCTCGAAGGCCTTGCGCATGGGGCAGTGTTCGCCGGCCTGGTCGCAGGGCAGGTCGTAGTGATGCGAGACGCGGTAGCACTTGTGCCCCACGTACGAGGGCTGGCCGGCCGCGCCGAACTGGCGCTGGTAGGCGGTGTTGGCTGCCAGGATGTTGTAGTGCGGGTCCAGCACGATCATGGGCTGCGCCTCGTGCTCCAGGAAGGAGATCAACGCCTGCACCTGCGGCGCCGAGCGCAGGGCTGCAGCGTCCGCCGGGGCAGCGTCGATACGGGTGGGGGCTTTCATGGCGGGCGATTGTGCGGCCCGCTGCCAGCACTGCCAAGCTGGCAGAAACCACTGCCAGCATGCCGCTGACAGACGCTGCCAGCACGTCCCACGTCCGGCCGACAAGACCGCGGTTGTGCCAAAAAATACTTACACATCAACTACTTGCCAATCCTGGTGCGGCGCGTGATGGCCTGGCACGGCTCTTGATATGGATCAGGGATCACACACGGCACGGCCCGCATCACGCTGGACGGTCGCCGCCCCGCACGCCGGCCGCCGCGCCGCCAGGAGACCCGCCCATGTCCATTGCCAACAGCGCCAGCATCAACAACTCCGGCCCTCTGCAGATCGAAGGCTACTTCGACCCCGCCACCTGGACCGTCAGCTACCTGGTGCTCGACCGCAGGACGCAGCAATGCGCCCTGGTCGACAGCGTGCTCGACTACGACCCGAAATCCGGCCGAACCTCGCACGCCAGCGCCGACAAGCTGATTGCCCGCGTGCGCGAACTCGGCGCCAGCGTGCAGTGGATCCTGGAAACCCATGTGCATGCCGACCACCTCTCGGCGGCGGCCTACCTCAAGCAGCAGGTCGGCGGCCAGCTCGGCATCGGCAGCCACATCACCACGGTGCAGAAGGTCTTCGGCAGCCTGTTCAACGCCGGCCCCGAGTTCGCGCGTGACGGCCGCCAGTTCGACCACCTGTTCCAGGACGACGAGGCCTTCCGCATCGGCAGCCTGCACGCCCGAGCCCTGCACACGCCCGGCCACACGCCCGCCTGCATGACCTACGTGGTGGACGACGGCAGCGGCAGCGCCGACGCCCTGGCCGCCTTTGTCGGCGACACGCTGTTCATGCCCGACTACGGCACGGCGCGCTGCGACTTCCCCGGCGGCGACGCGCGCACGCTCTACCGCTCGATCAACAAGGTGCTGGCCCTGCCGCCCGACACGCGCCTGTTCATGTGCCACGACTACCAGCCCGGCGGCCGCGAGGTGCAGTACGTCAGCAGCGTCGCGGCCGAACGCGAGGCCAACCTGCACGTGCGCAACGGCATCAGCGAAGAGGAATTCGTCGCCATGCGTTCGGCACGCGACGCCCTGCTCGACATGCCCGTGCTCATCCTGCCCTCGGTGCAGGTGAACATGCGCGCCGGCCAGCTGCCCGAGGCCGAGGCCAACGGCACGCGCTACATCAAGATCCCGCTCAACGCCGTCTGAGCACCCCAGAGCCCCATCCAGGGGCCATTTTTTGGAGACATCCCCATGGACATCCGCGCCCTCACGGCCGAGCTTTCGGTCGCCCCCCAGATCCAGTCGCAGGACCTGCGCGACATCGCCGCGGCAGGCTTCCGCTCGGTCATCTGCAACCGCCCGGACGGTGAAGCCAGCGACCAGCCGGGCTACGCCGAGATCGAGCGCGCGGCGCAGGACGCCGGCCTGCAGATGCGCTACCTGCCCGCCGAATCCGGCAAGGTCAGCGACGAGCAGGGCCGCGCCTTCGGCGCCCTCATGGCCGAGCTGCCCAAGCCCGTGCTGGCTTATTGCCGCACCGGCATGCGCTCCACCACGATGTGGGCGCTGACGCAGGCCGGCAAGCTGCCGCTGCCGCAGATCATCGAGACCTCGTCCAAGGCCGGCTTCGACCTGAAGGGCGTGGTGCGCCGCATCGTCAACGGCGGCAGGACGCCGGTGGACACGGCGGACGCGACGCACGACATCGTCATCATCGGCGGCGGCGCGGCCGGCATCTCGGTGGCGTCCAGCCTGCTGCAGCGCGACGCCAGCCTGGACATCGCCATCATCGACCCGGCCGACATCCACTACTACCAGCCGGGCTGGACGCTGGTGGGTGCGGGCGTGTTCGACGCCGCCTTCACCGCCCGCACCCTGGCCAGCGTGCTGCCGCGCGGCGTGCACTGGATCAAGTCGGCCGTGGCGGCCTTCGAGCCCGAGCGCGACGTCGTCATCCTCGATGGCTGCCGGGTCGTGAAGTACAAGCAGCTCATCGTCTGCCCCGGCCTGAAGCTGGACTGGCACGGCATCGAAGGCCTGGCCGAATCGCTCGGCCGCAACGGCGTGACCAGCAACTACCGCTACGACCTGGCGCCCTACACCTGGCAGCTGGTGCAGCAGCTGAAGCGAGGCCAGGCCATCTTCAGCCAGCCGCCCATGCCCATCAAGTGCGCCGGTGCACCGCAGAAGGCCATGTATCTCTCGGCCGATCACTGGAAACGCACGGGGGTGCTGGCCGGCATCAACATCGACTTCTGCAATGCCGGCGCGGTGCTGTTCGGCGTGGCCGACTACGTGCCGGCGCTGATGGAATACGTCAAGGCCTACGGCATCCACCTCAACTTCGGCCAGACCCTGGTGTCGGTGGATGGCCCGGCGAAGAAGGCCGTGTTCAGCAAGGCCAACGCCGACGGCACCAGGGAACTCATCACGCGCGAGTTCGACATGCTGCATGCCGTGCCGCCGCAGAAGGCACCGGACTTCATTCGTGTCAGCCCGCTGGCCGACGCCGCCGGCTGGGTCGACATCGACCCCGGCACCCTGCGCCACAAGACCTTTGCCAACATCTATGCCCTGGGCGACGTGGGCAACACCACC
>JBJOKY010000200.1:0-8076 GCA_046045865.1 Pseudomonadota bacterium
CCGTTCGATGGGCGCACGACCACGCCCGCGGGCGATCTGGCCGATGACGAAATCCGCCCGGATGGCCGCGCCGCTGGCCTGCGCCACCCGCCAGGCCAGCTGCTGACCGGCCGGTGTAAGGGCAGCGCCGGCCAGCAGCAGCAGCACGCGCGGGCCAGCGCCCGGCGCACGCAGCAGCCGCGCCGCCTGCTGCACGGCGTGAGGGTCGGGCGCCACCGGTGCCGGCACGGGCAGCGCCGCGACCGGCACACCGCCCTCGTCCCACGAGGTGTCGGAGGGCAGCACCAGCGTGGCGATCTGGCCCGGCGCGCTGCGCGCCGCCTGCACCGCGGCGGCGGCGTCGCGCCCCACTTCGGCGGCGCGTGTGCTGGTGCGCACCCAGGCCGAGACGGTGCGCGCCAGCGCCTCGGTGTCGGCGGTGAGCGGCGCGTCGTGGGCGCGGTGCCAGGTCGCCTGGTCGCCCACGATGTTGACGATGCCGCTGCGCGCCCGGCGCGCGTTGTGCAGGTTGGCCAGGCCGTTGGCCAGACCCGGGCCGCAGTGCAGCAAGGTGGCAGCCGGCTTGCCGGCGATGCGCCAGTAGCCGTCGGCCATGCCGGTGACGACGTTCTCGTGCAGCCCGAGCACGCAGCGCATGCCCGGGTTCTGGTCGAGCGCGGCGACGAAGTGCATCTCGCTCGTGCCCGGGTTGGCAAAACAGGTGTCGACGCCGGCACCCAGCAGGGTGTCGACCAGGCTCTTGGCGCCGTTCATGGGCATGTGCTCGCGGGTCGGGTGGGTGCGGTTCGGCGGCGCAGTCGCGCCAGCGTGCCGTGCTGCGGGCGTCGACGGGGCGACCTGCCTGCCGGCCGGTGCCCGAGTGCGTCGACGCGCCCGCAATGTAGCGGCCGGACGCAGGGCCGGCTGTCCCGTGCGGGGCAGCGCTCCACCCGCGGGCGGACCGCTCGGGCGATCAGTCCGGCGCCTGCGCCCGTTCGGACCCGCCGGCCTGCCAGGCGCGCATGGCCGCGGCCCAGTCGCCCAGGGGCGAGCCGGGCGCCGGTGGCGGGCCGCACGGGCTGCTGGTGGTGGCGATGAGCTGGTCGAGCAGGATGTCCTGGTCGGTGCTGAAGCGGTCGGGGAACTGCAGCTTCACGGTCAGCACCAGGTCGGCGCGGGTGTCGCCGCGCCGGCTGGCCGGGTAGCCCTGGCCGGGCAGGGTGTAGACCAGCCGCTCGCGCGTGAGCTGCAGGCGCTGCAGGCCGGCGTCCAGCGTGGGCACCTCGATGCTGCGCTGGGCCAGCCACAGGAAGCCGTCGATCGGCATCTCGCAACGCAGGGTGCCGTCGTCGGGGTCGAGCTCGAACAACGGGTGGGGCAGCAGTTCGACGCACAAATGGATGTCGACCGGGGCCGGCTGGTCGGCTTGCGCCGAGGCGCGGGGGCTGCGGCGCTCGCTCACCTGCAGTTCGTCGCCGTGGCGCGCGCCGTGGGGGATGCGCACTGGCAGGTGGAACTCGTGCGGCACCATCTGGCCCATGCCGCCGCAGATGGCGCAGGGCTGGCGTGCCAGGCCGTCGCCGCCGCAGTGGGTGCAGGGCGTGGGCGGCAGGCCGTACCAGCCGAACCAGCCGCCCTGGCGCAGGCTGCCACGGCCGTCGCATGGCTCGCAGGCCTGTGCCAGCACCTGGTGGCCGATGCCGGCACAGGCGCCGCAGTGCGCCATCACGCGACCGTGCAGCGTGCGCACGCAGCCGGCGGCGGCTTCCTCCAGCGTCAGGCGGATGCTGCGCTGCAACGGCCTGCCCTCGGTGTAGGCGGCGTCGTCCGCCTCGGGGTCAAAGGCTGCGACGTCGGCATCCGGATAGACGCCACCGGCAGGCCGGCCCGTGCGCCGTGCGGCTTCGCTGGCGGCGTCGCGGTCGGCTTCAGTTGCGGAATCGGGTGCGGCTTCGGGTGCAGGCGGCGCATCGTCGGCCGCGGCATGGGCGTCGGCCTGCGCGTACTGCGCATCCGCGGCCTGGGATGGCTGCGGCGCCGGCTCTTCGCATGGCGCCGCGTAACCCTCGCGGCGGATGTGCGCCAGGGCCTGGTTGAGACGCTGCATGCGCTGGCTGGCCTCGGCGCTGGGGTTGCGATCGGGGTGCCAGTGCGACGCCAGCCGGCGCCAGGCGCGCTTGACCTCGGCTTCCGGGGCACCGGGCGCCAGACCCAGTTCGGCATATGCGTGCTCGGCGCTCATCGTCATCATCGTCGTCGTCATCCACCTGCGGCCGGACTGCGGGCGAGCACCGCGCTGAGACCCGCAGGCACCACAGCGGCGCAGCAGGAGCGTGAGGAGGGGCTCGGCCGCCGGACATGGTAGCTGACGCGCGGTCACAGATGCTGCGTTGCACCAATCGACTGCCGCCCCGACGCCACGGACGATCGCGAGATAGTGCCGTCCACCCCCACCCAGACCAGGGGATGAGGGGCAAGGCAGCGCCAGGACCGGCGCCCTGGCCGAGCCAGCGCCAGCCTGGCGGCGCCGGCCCGCCACAATGGCGCGGTGGTACAGGAGAACGATGCGGAACCCGACACGCCCGGCAGCGCAAGCACCGCAGCCCTGCAGCAGCGCTTCGGCCCGCGTTACCGCTGGTGCCAGCACCTGCACCAGCACCCGGCACGCAGATCCCCCTCAGACAGAGGATGACCCACGCTGAACAGCGCTGAAACGGTTTGACGCAACGCAATCAACCACCACGACACGCTGGCTATCGTGCGCCCCGGAGCCAGCCGCCACGCGACCGGCTTCCCTGCTTTTCCTCCCTGAGCAGGAGCCTCGCGCGTCTACAGCAATGAGGCTTTGAGCCCCGGCAACTGCCGGGGCTTTTCTTTGCCGACACCAGGGTGCCCACCAGTTCGGCCGCCAAGGCCAGGGGCACGGTGCGCGCCACGGCGCCCTGCAGGGCCGTTGCCGTTGCTGATGGCGGCGATGGGTGCGAAGGAAGCGGCGCACGGATATGGCGCCCTTCGAGCAGGAAGTCCTCGAAGCGGCTGGGCACATAGGGCAGGTACAGCAGCGGCATGGCAGCTTCCTCCAGCGTGTGTTCGGTGCAACGCTGGCCGCAGCAGGCGCAGGTCATCCGGTCGCCCCGGAACAGCTTGGCGCGGGTGAAGGTCGGCACCACATCGAACAGGTTGACCGTGGGCCGGCCGGCCAGCGCCGTGATGGGGTGGATCTCGATGATCGACTGGCATCCGCGCGCGACGTTGTTGCCGCCGCGCAGCCGGGCCAGCGGTCCGTCGCCGTCCACCCACGCCACCGAGCCCGTGGCCACGTGCAGGGCCGCCTGTTCGAGCGTGATCCACGCCTGCGGCGTGCCCTGGATGTCGAGTTGCAGCACGTGACAGTGGTGTGTGGAGTGCATGGACGACCTCCTATCGAGGGCCTGGTGCGGGGTGGGGGACAGGGTGGTACGTCCGGGTGGGGTCGAACCACCGGCCGCGACCTTCGGAGAGTCGCGCTCTGGCCGCTGAGCTACGGCCACACCCAGGCACACGCCGGGAAAAGGCTGGTCTCGCTGGCTGGTCTGGAACCTGCGAGCTCGTGAGCCCAAGTCACGCGCGCTGCCTGCTGCGCTACACCGCGATGGATGGCGGTACCGGATCGCCAGGTCGAAGACGGTGCCTGCCGCCCAGCATCCGCGGGATAGATGCAAGGCCTGCCATCGGCCAGGACCGAAGCCGATGCACATGCCGGCCGGGCAGGACCGGAAAAGCAAAAGGCCCGGATCCATGCGGAATCCGGGCCTGTGCGTACAGAGCTGGCAGGAATGCGTTATGCGCCTTCCTCTCCCGGATGCAACGGGTCGTTCGCCCGATGGCCACAGCCAAGGCTGCTCAGGCGGAAAGAACCTGGGGTGCCGAGATGCCCGCCACGGCCCATCTGGACCTGGGCCAGGGCAGCGCGCACGAACACACGCAGACCCGGCTCGGGTCGGGTCGGTCGGAGTTTCAGTGCGGGAACGTCGTGGCTTGAACGGGCCGGGATACGGATTGGGTTGGAACAGGGTGGAACGAGCCAGATAGTAAAGAGTCTTTACCGCATCGTCACCCCCCTGCGAGAATGACGGGCAGGACTTTCCTGCTCTCCACCCACGCCTCGTGTCCAACATCACCGTCGACCGCCGGCAGAACGCGCTGGCCCTGTTCCAGGACTACGCCGAAAAGGCCCTGGCCAGGGGTGCAGCCCCGAAGGGCCTGGAGCAGGCATTCGCGGCCTCGCTGCAGATCTCGCCGAGCATGTGGAGCCAGATCAAGTCGTCCAGGCCGATCGGCGACAAGCTGGCGCGGCAGATCGAGGCCGCGACCGGCCGGCCTGCAGGCTGGCTCGACGTGGAGCGGACCGCCGTGGCGCCGACGCCGGCGGAGGACGCGTTCCTCGACCTCGCCCTGGCAGCCTACCGCTCCACCAACGCGGCGGGACGCAAGGAGCTCAGGGTGCTGCTGGAGGCGCGGCTGCAGGACCGGGTATAGCAGGGGCACCAGGCAAGCGTGATGCACGCGCCATGCAGGCGTTCAGGGGCAGCGGCTGTGGGTGGACGCGCCGGGCAAGACCGGCCAGGTGCTGCCGGTGCTCGCCATGGGCGACGAGTTGCCGGCACCGGCCGCAGCGCCGGCCCATGGCGCCACGCACCTCGTGACCGACACATGCCGCATCGCCGACCCGCTGACGTCACGCCCCGCCACCGCGCTGGAGCCCACCGTGGTCACCGTGGTCACCGTGGTGGGTCTGCCCCGGCCTGACGCATCGCTCAGCCGGGCCGTGTTCACCCTGGCTGACGGCCCAGGCGGGCAGAGATGGTGGCGGCGGCTTCCTTGAGCGCCTGTGCCATGGGCGACGACCAGGCCGACGACACATGGTCCTGATGGCCCAGGGCGGTGATGACGAGCACCGGTTCGCCGGCATAGTCGAACACCGGCGCGCTGAAGGCATTGACGCCCGGGATGGGTCGGCCGACGGCGCGCGCCAGGCCGTGGGCGGTGACCTCGTCGCGGGCGGCCTTCAGGCTGGCCTCGAACTCGGTGTTGCGTGATGGCGCCTGACTGCGCACATCGCCCAGGGCCGCGCTGTTCAGGGCGTCCTCGATGCGCTCGCGGCGCTGCACGCCGGCATAGGCCCGTCCGGTGGCGGTGCCGAACATGGACATCACCGTGCCGGCCCGCATGGCCACGTGCAGCGGCTGGCGCGCGTCGATCATGCGCGTGATGGTGGGGCCGAAATTGCCCCACACGGCCACCGCCACGGCCTGGCCGGTGGAGGCGGCAAGCGCTTCGACCACCGGGTCGGCCACGGCCACGGGCTCGCATTGGCGCAGTGCCGTCAAGCCCAGCTGCAGGGCTGCCGGACCCAGGGCATAACGGCCGGTCGAGGCGTCCTGGCTGACCAGGCCGAGCCGGCCATAACTGACCAGATAGGGATGGGCGCGCGAGGGCGGCAGGCCGGCCCGGGTGGCCAGATCCTTCAGGCTCATCGGCCCCGTGTGCGCCGCCAGAACCAGCAGCAGCCTGCCGCCCACCTCCACGGACTGGATGGCACGCTGGGATTTGGCGGAGTCTTCGTCGACGATGTCCATGGTGGACATTGTTGCAAACGCATTTGACATTGGCAAACCAGTCACTAAACTGCAAAGCTATTCGTCAATGGCAAACACTGCACCGGAGACTTCATGAGCACCGCCCCCACCAAGGCCTTCGCCAGCCAGGCCGACCTCGTCGAGAAGAAGGTCACCTTCCAGCAGCTGTCCGAACACGCCTGGGCCTACACGGCCGAAGGCGACCCGAACACCGGCATCATCATTGGCGACGACGCCGTGCTGGTGGCCGACACCCAGGCCACGCCGGCCATGGCCGCCGACGTCATCCGCCGCATCCGCGAGGTGACCGACAAGCCCATCAAGTACGTCGTGCTGACCCACTACCACGCGGTGCGCGTGCTCGGTGCGTCGGCCTACAAGCCGCAGCAGATCCTGGCCAGCCAGGACACCTGGGACCTCATCGTCGAACGCGGCGAGCAGGACAAGGCCAGCGAGATCGGCCGTTTCCCGCGCCTGTTCCGCAACGTCGAGACCGTGCCGGCCGGCCTGACCTGGCCCACCATCACCTTCAGCGGCAAGATGACGCTGTGGCTGGGCAAGCTCGAAGTGCAGCTGCTGCAGCTGGGCCGCGGCCACACCAAGGGCGACACCGTCGTGTGGCTGCCGGGCGAGAAGACGCTGCTGTCGGGCGACCTGGTCGAGTTCGACGCCACGCCTTATGCCGGCGACGCCTATTTCAAGGACTGGCCGACCACGCTGGACAACGTCGCCCAGCTCGGCGCCAAGGCGCTCGTGCCCGGCCGCGGCCCGGCCCTGATCGGCGAGGCCCAGGTGGCCGCCGGCCTCAAGTCCACCGGCGAGTTCATCGCCGACGTGCGCGAGGCCGTGGTGGCCGGCGTGGCCGCGGGCGAGGACCTGAACGCGGTCTACAAGAGCACCTACGCGAAGTTGAAGCCCAAGTACGGCCACTGGGTCATCTTCGACCACTGCATGCCCTTCGACGTGACGCGCTGCTTCGACGAGATGACGCAGTACACCGACCCGCGCATCTGGACCGCGGACCGCGACCGCCAGATGTGGGAAACGCTGGAAGGCTGAAGCGATGGATGGCTTGAGCTACGCCAGCAGCGGCGCGCAGATCCAGGCCCATGCCTGCACCTACCGCCGCAGCGCCGACCAGGACGCGGCCGCCCCGGTGCATCACCCGGTGGTGGTGGTCGGCGCCGGCCCGGTCGGCCTGAGCCTGGCCATCGACCTGGCACAGCGTGGCCAGCGCGTGCTGCTGCTGGACAACGACCACAAGCTGTCCACCGGCTCGCGCGCCATCTGCTTTGCCAAGCGCACGCTGGAAATCTGGGACCGCCTGGGCGTGGGTGATGCAATGTGCGCCAAGGGCGTGGAGTGGAACGTAGGCCGGGTCTTCTTCAGGAACGAGCTGCTCTACCGCTTCGACCTGCTGCCCGAGCCCGGCCACGAACGCCCGGCCTTCATCAACCTGCAGCAGTACTACGCCGAGGCGTACCTGGCGGTGCGGGCGGGTGAACTGCCCGGCATCGAGATCCGCTGGCTCAACAAGGTGGTCGGCTGCACGCAGACCGAGGACGGCGTGCGCCTTGATGTCGAGACGCCCGAAGGCCCCTACGCCATCGAGGCCGACTACGTGGCCGCCTGCGACGGCTCGCGCTCGCCGATGCGCGCGATGCTGGGGCAGGAGAGCAAGGGCCGCGTCTTCAGGGACCGCTTCCTGATCGCCGACGTGAAGTTCGGCGACAGCCGTGGTGGTGCGTCCGTGGACTTCCCCGCCGAACGCTGGTTCTGGTTCGATCCGCCGTTTCATCCGAATCAGAGCGTGCTGCTGCACCGCCAGCCCGACGGCGTGTGGCGCATCGACTTCCAGCTCGGCTGGGACGCCGATCCCGAGGTGGAGAAGCAGCCCGAACGCATCCGGCCCCGCGTGGACGCCATGATGCGGCAGGCCCTGGGCCGAGAGATGCCCTACGAGCTGGAATGGGCCAGCGTCTACACCTTCGCCTGCCTGCGCATGGAGCAGTTCGCCCACGGCCGCGTGTATTTCGCGGGTGACTCGGCGCATGGTGTCTCGCCCTTCGGCGCGCGCGGCGCCAACTCGGGCGTGCAGGACGCCGAGAACCTAGCCTGGAAGCTCGACCTGGTGCTCAAGGGACTGGCGCCGCGCGCCCTGCTCGACAGCTACGGCCCCGAGCGTGAACACGCCGCCGACGAGAACATCCTCAACTCCACCCGCGCCACCGACTTCATCACGCCCAAGAGCGCCATCTCGCGCCTGTTCCGCGATGCGGCGCTGGATCTGGCGCGCGACCACCCCTTTGCCCGGCGCATCGTCAACAGCGGCCGGCTGTCGGTGCCGGCCACACTGGACGGCTCGGCCCTCAACACACCCGACCGCGATACCTTTGCCGGCGCCATGCGCCCCGGCGCTCCGGCCGTGGATGCGCCGCTGGACGCCTCGGGTCAGGGCAGCTCGGACCAGACCGTCTGG
>JBJOKY010000572.1:0-3985 GCA_046045865.1 Pseudomonadota bacterium
GTGTGGCGCTGCCGGCTCTCGAAATAGGAAGAGGCGTCCAGCACCCCGACGATCTGGCCATGGGCATCGCGCACCGGCGCGGCGGTGCAGGAGACATGGCGCAGGTCGAGGAAATAGTGTTCAGCGCCGGTCACCGCCACCGCCCGCCCGGTGGCCAGGGCCGTGCCCAGGCCGTTGGTGCCGCGGCTGGCCTCGGTCCAGCGGCTGCCAAGCAGGATGTCGTCGCCCTGGCCGCTCATGGTGAAACGCTGGTCGGCGTAGAGGTCGAGGATCACACCCTCGCGGTCGGCAAAGGCCAGCAGGAAGTTGGAGCCGGCGATCTGCTGCTGCAGCGTCTCCAGCTCGGCCAGGGCAAGGCGGCGCACGAAATCCACCGCCTCGCGGCGCCGGCCGAGTTCAGCGCCGCTCACCACCTCGATGGCTGGTGGCCGCGACAGGTCCAGGCCCAGGCCCGAGCAGCGCGCCCAGCTGCTCACGATGTCCTCGCGCGGCGGGGGCAGGGCGTGGGGCGCGTGGCCGGCCTGTCCGGACGACTCGTCCTCGTCGGCGCGCGGCCATCCGGCAGCGGCTGCTGCCTGCATCGGGCCCCGCTGGGCCAGCCGGGCGTGCGCCTCCAGGCGTTCGGCCAGGGTGCTGGGCATGGATGTGTCTCCTCGTGCGGATCGCTGTGGCCAGGCCCGGCCTGCGCTGCTGGCCTTGGATGGCTGGCGCGCAGGTCGCTCTGGCGCAGGTAAGTTAACAGCCGAGCCAAAACCGTACAACTGCACAGAAACTGCACATGTCCAGCTTCGAGACCGGAACACCTGCGTGCCGCCCGGGCCGTGGCCTGGAATTCGTCTCTGGCGGGACAAGTCATCGCGAAGTGCAGGAGTGTCTGAACCGGGCGAGACCTAATTTCCGGGCAAACCCCGGTGCCCAGACGACCGGATCTCAGGGTGGACCTGCGGACCAGGCCGCCCAGCCGTCACATGGGCCTGGCGCCCGCAGCGTCGGCCCCGGGAAAGTCCCACGTGGCACACGGCTTGCGCAGAACTGACAGCTGCCCGACATGAGGCGGCTGACTCATCCACAGGAGACCGTTCCATGCCCCGTTTTGCCTTGCGCACCCTGGCCGTCGCGGCCGCCCTGGCCGGCCTGACCGTCGCCGCCCAGGCCCAGAACATCGAGAAGCTCAAGCAGATGAAGGTCGCCACCACCGACCTGAACATCCCGACCGTGCCGCAGGAGGGCCGCAACGCCGCCGCCATCCGCAAGAACCTGGAAAAGATCAAGCTGCCGCCGGGCTTCAAGATCGAGCTCTTCGCCGTGGTGCCCGATGCCCGCCACATGGCCGTGGGCCCCAGCACCAACATGCTCTTTGTCGGCACGCGCAAGACGACGGTCTGGGCGGTCACCGACCGCAACAGCGACAACGTCGCCGACGAGGTCAAGAGCTTCGCGCCCAGCCTGAAGTTCAGCAACCCCAACGGCGTGTGCTGGACCAAGGACGGCTTCCTCATCGTGGCCGAGCACAACCGCGTGCTGAACTTCCCTGCCGCCGAGTTCTTCTATGAAGGCCCGGACGTGGCGGTCATCGAGGTGGTGCCGCAGGGCAAGCTGGTGCCGCCGGACGAGGAGTCCTACAACCACGGCGCGCGCACCTGCCGCGTGGATGACGGCGGCATGCTGCACGTCACCCTGGGCCAGCCCTTCAACGTGCAGCCCAAGGAGAAGGTCGCCCTGTACGAGCAGATCGGCATCGGCGGCATGGTGAAGATGAACGCCTTCGACGGCTCAAAGCGCGAGGTGGTCGCCCGTGGCGTGCGCAACTCGGTGGGCATGGACATCAACCCCAAGGACAAGACCGTCTGGTTCACCGACAACCAGACCGACGGCATGGGTGACGACACGCCCCCCGGCGAGCTGAACCGCGTCACCAAGACCGGTGGCGAGCACTTCGGCTACCCCTACATCCACGGCAACAACACCCAGATCGCCGGCACCGCTGCGGCGCCCGACCTGAAGGGCATGCAACCGCCGGCGCAGTGGACCAAGCCGCAGGTCGAATTCCCGGCCCACCAGGCTCAGCTCGGCATGACCTTCTACAACGGCAAGCAGTTCCCGGCGCAGTACCAGGGCGGCGTCTTCGTGGCCTCGCACGGCTCGTGGAACCGCGTCAAGGCCAGCGGCGGGCTGGTGAACTTCGTGCCCATCAAGGCTGATGGCACGGCCGGCGCCAGCACCGTCTTCGCCGAGGGCTTCCTCGACCCTGACACCGGCAGCTACCGCGGCCGCCCGGTCGACGTGGCGGTGTGGAAGGACGGCTCGCTGCTCGTCTCCGACGACTACGCCGGCGCCATCTACCGCATCAGCTACGGGACCGGTGCGCCGGTCCCTTTTTCTTGAGTCCTCCGCAGCAGCACCCTCATGTCCGCACTGATCGCCGCCCCCCGTCGCCCTGCCGCCCTGCTTGCTTCGGCCCTGGGCCTGCTCACCCTGCTGGCCGCGCCGGCCGCCCAGGCGGGCGACCCCGCCCTCGGCAAGGCCAAGGCCATGATGTGCAACGTCTGCCACGGCCCGCTGGGCATTGCCATGGCGCCCGAGACCCCCAACCTGGCCGGCCAGCCGGCCAACTACATCGTCCAGCAGCTTCGCCACTTCAGGGAAGGCTCGCGCAAGCATGAGGTCATGAGCGTCATGGCCAAGACCCTCAGCGACGCCGACATGGAACACCTGGGCGCCTGGTACAGCAGCATCCAGATTGAGGCCAAGGCGCCCTGAGGCGACCCGTCGACGGTGACTTCTCAGCCCGTCAGCCCGCCGACCCGTTCAGCCGATCAGCCGGCGCCGGCTGACGAAGTGCCTCTCTGCCCCGCTGAGCGGATCGACGAAGCGCAGCTCGCGTGCCAGCAGCTGCAGCGGCTCGCGGTAGTCCGGCGCGGCCGGATCCTCTGCCGGTTGCAGCACCGGGTAGATGCGGTCGCCCACGATGGGCCGGCCCAGCGCGCTGAGCTGGGCGCGCAGCTGGTGCTTGCGGCCGGTCAGCGGCTCCAGGCGATAGCGCGCCAGGTCGGCGCCCAGCCGCTCGATCAGCGTGATGCGTGTCACCGCGTTGGGCTCGCCCGCCACCGTCGCCATCTGCATGAAGGCCTGGCCCGGCCGCTCTTCCAGCCGGCTCGCCACCACCTCGGGCAGCGGTGGAAGATCGTCATCACGCCAAGGCACGACCGCCTCGTAGACCTTGTGCAGGGCGCGTTCGCGCAGCAGGCGCTGGTAGGCGTCGCGCGAGGCCGGCCGCACACAGAACATCACCAGCCCGGCCGTCTCGCGGTCGATGCGGTGGATGGGGCTGAGCGTGGCGACGCCCAGCTGGCGCTTCAGCCGCACCAGCAGCGTTTCCTGCACATGGCGCCCGCCCGGGCTGACAGGCAGGAAGTGCGGCTTGTCCGCCACCACCAGTTCGTCGTCCACGTGCAGCACCTCGGCTTCGAAGGGCACGACGGGCTCGGGCTGCGGCGGCCGTCGCCAGTACCAGAGCAGGGCGTGGCTGGCACAGGCTTCGTCGCCACGCACCGGCCGGCCGTCGGCTGCCAGCACCTCGCCGCGGTTGAACCGTTCTCGCCAGCCGGCTTCGTCCAGCGCCGGCAGGCGCTCACACAGAAAGCTGAGCAGATCCGGCCAGGGCCCGCCGGGCGGCAGAGCCACGCGGCCGGCGCCCACGCCGTCGCGGTCCGCCGGCGTCCACGCCGCGCGCGGCCGGCTCATGGGGCCGGCAAGTCCGGCGGCAGCGTCCCGGCATCACCCAGCCGCCGCGCCCGCTCCAGCCGCCAGGCCTCGTCCGGCCGCGTCGCGTCGTACACCGTCTCGGGCGACCGGCCGCTGGGCTGCAGACGGGCGTCCAGCGCCACCCGGCGGTCGAAGACGTAGCACTCGCCGTCCCACAGCCCGCCCGGCGCGCCGCCCGCCGCCTGCTCGGCCAGATAACCCAGCACACCGCCGCGCAGGG
>JBJOKY010000201.1:0-11605 GCA_046045865.1 Pseudomonadota bacterium
CAGGCGCGCGAGGTGGTCTTCGAGGTCAGGCCAGGGCCGCCGCGGAAGTAGCCGCTGTAGTCGACGGCATGGCTGGCGCCTGCTGCAGCCAGCCCGATGGCGGCGGCAACGGTCAGACGCAGGGCGTGGCCGGTGCGGGTGGCGAGGTGCATGGGGTCTCCTGTGGCGGTGTCAAGGTCTTGAATCGTTGTGAAGAATTAATTAATGTTTGATGAAAAATTCTCCGCAACTGCTCAAATTTTGACCCGAAGATTTATATAACATTTATAGGTGTTAACGATAGGTTGATGCTGTTTGACGGTGTTGTTGTGTGCAGGCGACAGCGTGAGAGCGGTGCATGCGCGGCGTACGGCGCGCAGCGGCGCAGGAGGTGGCCTGCAAGGCGGGTGTCGTGCGCCCGCTGCGGGTCAGGCCGCCAGCAGTGGCAGCAGCAGCTGCACCTGCAGCCCTTGCGGCTGCAGGTTGGTCAGGTGCACCTGACCGCCGTGGCGTTCGGCGATGCCCTTGACGATGGCCAGCCCCAGGCCGCAGCCGCTGCCCGCGTGAGTGGCGCGCACGAAACGTTCGAACACCGCGCGGTGCATCTCGGGCGAGATGCCGGGGCCGTTGTCGCGCACTTCCAGCACCGCTTGTCTGCCCTGGCGGCGCAGCGCCACGGTGATCTCGCTGCCCGGGCCGGCGTAGCGCACGGCGTTGTCGATCAGGTTGGCCAGGGCCTCGCCCAGCAGCACGGCGTGGCCGCGCACACGCAGCGGTGGCGCCGCGTCGTCGGCCTCGTCCATGCCGAGGTCGAGGCCGGCCTCGATCGCTCGTGGTACCCATTCGGCCGTGATGTCGCGCGCCAGCTGCAGCAGGTCGACCAGCTCGCCGGCCTGGGCCAGCGGGGATTCGGGCTCCACCCGCGCCAGGCTGAGCAGCTGGTTGACGAGGTGGGCGCTGCGCACCGCACTTTCATGCACGCGGCCGAGCCGCTCGCGCAGGGCCGGGTCGTGCGCCTCGGCCAGGGCGATCTCGGTCTGGCCCTTCAGGCCGGCCAGCGGCGTGCGCAGCTGGTGCGCCGCGTCGTTCACGAAGCGGCGCTGCTGCGCCACGCTGGCCTGCACGGTGGTCAGCAGGCTGTTGACGGCCGCGGCCAGGTCGCGTACCTCGACCGGGGCGGCGTCGAGCTCGATAGGCGCCAGGTCGTTCGCCGCCCGCCCGCCCACGGCCTCGCGCAGGCGGTCCAGCGGTGCCAGCCCGGTGCGGATGCCGGCCCACACCAGCGCCGACATGGCCAGCACCAGCAGCGACAGCGGCAGCACGGTGTCGAACAGGATGTCGCGCGCGAGCGCCTCGCGGCTGACGCGGCTCTTGGCCACCTGCACGAGCATGGACTGGCGGGCGCCGGGCTCGCCCCAGTCGATCAGGATGGCGACGATGCGCACGCGGGTCGACAGCGCCGAGGGCCAGACCAGTGCGTCGTAGAACACCGGGTGGTCGATGTCGGTGGTCAGCGGCCCGGGCGGCAGCGGCAGCTTGTGGTTGCCCAGGATGAACTCGCCCGGCGGCGAGCTCACGGTGTAGTAGACGAGATCGTCCGGGTCGGCTTCGAGGATGTCCTTGGCCGCGCGCGGAAAGTCCACCAGCAGCCCGCTGCCCAGCGGCTTGACCTGGCGTGCCAGGGCGCGCGAGGCGACGAACAGGGCGCGGTCATTGGCGCGCTCCGAGTGGCGCACCGCCACCTTGTAGGTGACCGAGGCCCCCGCGCCCCACAGCACCAGCTGCGGCAGCAGCAGCCAGGCCAGCAACTGGCGCTTGAGCGAGCGCCCACCCGGAGCCAGCCGGCTCGCCAGGCGTCGCCAGCGTGTCAGGCGCGTCATGCCCGGGGTGCCGGCATCAGGCGCTCAGGCCTGGGCTTCGAGCAGGTAGCCCAGGCCGCGCACGGTACGTATGCCCAGGCCGGAGCCGTCGAGCTTGCGGCGCAGGCGGTGGATGTAGACCTCCAGCGACGCGACGCTGCCCGATTCGGACACCTCGGACGACCAGGCCTGCGCGATCTGCTCCTTGGTCGTGACCTTGCGCTGCTGCGTGACCAGCAGGTCCAGCAGCAGCCACTCGCGCGGTGACAGGTCGACCGGGCTGCCGTTCACCGTCGCGCGGTGCGAGGCGCGGTCGAAGTGCAGCCGGGCCAGCACCGTGACCTCGTCGGCCGGCTCTGGCGGTGGTGTGCCTGCGGCCTGCTGGCGGTGTGCGCTGGCGCGCCGCAGCAGCGCGGTGATGCGCGCTTCCAGTTCGGGAAAGTCGAAGGGCTTGGTGAGGTAGTCGTCGGCGCCGGCATTCAGGCCTGTGACGCGGTTGTCCGTGCCATCCAGCGCGGTCAGGATGAGCAGCGGCAGCGTCGGGCGGGCGGCCCGCACGCGGCGCACCACGGTCAGGCCGTCGACCAGCGGCAGGCCGATGTCGACGATGCCCAGATCGCAGTCGGGCTTGCCGAGCAGGTATTCGGCCACCGCGCCGTTGCCGGCCACCTCGACCTCGAAGCCGGCGTTGCGCAGGCTGGCCGACAAGGCGTCAGCCAGCAAGGCGTCATCTTCTGCCAGCACGGCGCGCATGGCGCGGGGTGGGCTTCAGGCGCCGTCGGGTGGGTTGGCCACCATGACGTGGCTGAAGCCGCCATCCACATAGGTGATCTCGGCCGTCATGCCCGAGGCCAGGTCGGACAGCAGGAAGGCGGCGACGTTGCCGACTTCCTCGATCGTCACGTTGCGGCGCATCGGCGCGTTGGCGGCGAACAGGTCCAGCAGCTTGCCGAAGCTCTTGATGCCGCTGGCCGCCAGCGTCTTGATCGGGCCGGCGGAGATGCCGTTGACACGGATGCCGCGCGGACCCAGGTTGGCCGCCAGGTAGCGCACGCTGGACTCCAGCGACGCCTTGGCCAGACCCATGGTGTTGTATGCAGGCACCACCCGCATCGCGCCCAGGTAGGACAGCGTGAGCAGCGAGGCGTTCTCGCGCAGGTACGGCAGGGCGGCCTTGGCCATGGCCGGGAAGCTGTAGGCCGAGATGTCGTGCGCGATGCGGAAGGACTCGCGCGACAGGCCGTCCAGGAATTCACCTGCCAGCGCCTCGCGGGGCGCGAAGCCGATCGAATGCACGAAGCCGTCGTAGCCTTCCGGCCAGGCTTCCTTCAGGCCGGCGAAGGTGCGCTCGATCTGTTCGTCGCTGGAGACATCGCAGTCGAAGATGAGGCTGGAGCCGAATTCCTTGGCGAACTCGGTGGTGCGTTCCTTGAAGCGCTCGCCCACATAGCTGAAGGCCAGTTCGGCACCTTCGCGGTGACAGGCTTGAGCAATGCCATAGGCGATGGATCGGTTGTTGAGCAAGCCCGTGATCAGGAAACGCTTGCCGGCGAGAAAACCCATGAAGTCTCCGAATGGCTGGAAATGGCGCGATTCTGGCATGCGATGTTCGTGCACAGTCCACGGGACGTCGAGCGGGTTGCCCGAAGTGCCTCTGTCAGGCATAATCGCTGCTTCGCTAGATACGCTGAATGGGCGGAGTAATCCAGCCCATTTTTTTTGCTCGACTGCCTCAGTCGCTCCCGGTCGGTCACCCGGCCGGGGCCGCAGGCCCTGCAGTGCACCGTGCCCTCGCACCGTGCGGGCAGGTGTGTTGCGGTTGGCTGGGCGCGTCGGGCATGTTGTTTTGGATCCCGTGCTTTCCGGGTCGACGAACGCAAACAAATTCTGGATGAGCTGGCAAGACTCCGTCGAACGTACCGTCACCGGGCTGGGCTATGAGCTGGTCGATTGCGAGCGCAGCGCCGGTGGGCTGTTGCGCGTGTTTCTCGATCGTGTGCCGGGCCGCAGCTATCCGAGCGGGCCGGGCGAGTTCATCAACGTGGATGACTGCGAACTGGTGACCCGTCAGCTCAAGCTGCTGCTGGAGGTCGAGGGTCTGGACTACGACCGGCTCGAGGTGTCATCGCCCGGCCTGGATCGTCCCCTGCGCCGCGAGGCCGACTACCAGCGCTTTCTGGGTCAGCAGGTCGAGGTCACGCTCAGGCAGATCCATGCCGGACGCAAGAAGTACCAGGGTCTGCTGCGTCTGCCCCAGGCCCGTCCGGGCATGGCGGCGCGCAGCGGCTACGAACTCGTCTTCAAGGACGGCAAGGAAGACAAGGTGCTCGGCTTCTCGCTCGACGAGGTGCGCGAGGCCAAGCTAGTGCCCGTCATCGATTTCAAGGGCCGCCGTGCCCCCGCTGCGCCGCGCGCCGACCTGCCCGCCGCGCAGGTGCCCGCGGGCGGACCAGAGACTTCCGGAGACCACCAAGAATGAATCGCGAACTGTTGATGCTGGTCGATGCGATCTCGCGCGAGAAGAACGTCGATCGCGAAGTCGTGTTCGGCGCCGTCGAACTCGCCCTGGCGCAGGCCACCAAGAAGCTCTACACCGGCGAGGTCGACGTGCGTGTGGCCGTCGACCGCGAGACGGGTGTGTACGAGACCTTCCGCCGCTGGCACGTCGTGCCCGACGAGGCCGGCCTGCAACTGCCCGAGGCAGAGATCCTGCACTTCGAGGCCAAGGAGCAGATCGACGACATCGAGATCGACGACTACATCGAGGAATCGATCGAGTCCGTGCCCATCGGCCGCATCGGTGCGCAGGCGGCCAAGCAGGTGATCCTGCAGAAGATCCGCGACGCCGAGCGCGAGCAGTTGCTCAACGACTTCCTGTCGCGTGGCGACAAGATCTTCGTCGGCACCGTCAAGCGCCTGGACAAGGGTGACCTGGTGGTCGAGAGCGGCCGCGTCGAAGGCCGGCTGCGCCGCACCGACCTGATCCCGAAGGAGAACCTGCGCATCGGCGACCGGGTGCGTGCGCAGATCATGGAGGTCGACGCCACCTTGCGCGGCCCGCAGATCATCCTGTCGCGCAGCGCGCCGGCCTTCATGGTCGAGCTGTTCCGCTCGGAAGTGCCCGAGATCGAGCAGGGCTTGCTGGAGATCAAGAGCTGCGCCCGTGATTCGGGCTCGCGCGCCAAGATCGCCGTCGTGTCGCACGACAAGCGGGTCGACCCGATCGGCACCTGTGTGGGTGTGCGCGGCTCGCGTGTCAATGCGGTCACCAACGAGCTGGCCGGCGAACGTGTGGACATCGTGCTGTGGTCGGCCGACCCGGCGCAGTTCGTCATCGGCGCACTGGCCCCGGCCAACGTGCAGTCCATCGTGGTGGACGAGGAGAAACACGCCATGGACGTGGTGGTCGACGAGGAGAACCTCGCCATCGCCATCGGCCGCGGCGGGCAGAACGTGCGCCTGGCTTCCGAGCTGACCGGCTGGCGCATCAACATCATGACGGCCGAGGAATCGGCCGCCAAGCACGCCGAGGAAGCCAGCGGCATCCTGGAGCTCTTCGTCGACAAGCTCGACGTCGACCAGGAAGTCGCCGAGATCCTGATCGCCGAAGGCTTCACCAGTCTGGAGGAGATCGCCTACGTGCCGCTGCAGGAGATGCTCGAGATCGAGTCCTTCGACGAGGAGACGATCCAGGAGCTGCGCAACCGCGCCAAGGACGTGCTGCTGACGATGGAAATCGCCAAGGAAGAGCGGGTCGACGAGGTGTCGCAGGATCTGCGCGACCTGGAAGGCCTCACGCCCGAGCTGATCGGCAAGTTGTCCGCGGGCGGCATCCATGCCCGCGACGATCTGGCCGATCTGGCGGTGGACGAACTGGTCGAGCTCACCGGCATCGATGAGGTCGCCGCCAAGGCGCTCATCATGAAGGCACGCGAACACTGGTTCACCGCCTGAGCGCCGCCGCCCCCACGCCACCCGCCGCCAGCGACCCCATCGCCACGCCGTCCACTCACTCGCTGCACGCTACCCGCCCACCGCACGCCGCGCGCTCGTCTCAAGGAAATCACCACATGGCCGTGACCACCGTTGCCCAGTTCGCCGCCGAGCTCAATCGCCCGGCTGCGACGCTGCTCGAGCAACTTCAATCCGCCGGTGTCAGCAAGGGGTCCGACCGCGACCCGCTCACCGAGGCCGACAAGGAAAAGCTGCTGGCCTTCCTGCGTACCGCGCATGGCACTGCCGGCGGTGACCGCAAGAAGATCACCCTGGTGCGCAAGTCCACCAGCGAGATCAAGCAGGCCGACGCCTCGGGCAAGGCCCGCACCATCCAGGTGGAAGTGCGCAAGAAGCGTGTGTTCGTCAAGCGCGAGGACGGCCCGGCGACAGCGGACTCCGGTGTCGACGCCGCGGCCACCGAGGAGAGCCTGCGTGCCGAGGAGGCCGCCGCCGAGGCCGCTGCCGCCGCCCTGGCCGAGGAACAACGCCGCCTGGAAGCTGAAGCAGCCGCACGCGCTGAAGCCGCGCGTCGTGAGCAGGAAGAGCAGGCTCGCCTGGCCCGCGAGGCCGCCGAGCGCGAAGCCGCTGCACGTGCCGAACGCGAGCGCGCCGAGCGCGAGGCTGCGGCTGCTGCCGAGGCTGCTGCGGCCCTGGCTGCTGCCCAGGCGGCGGCGGCACCGGCCGCCCCCAGCCCGGCACCAGCCCCGGTGGCGGCGCCTGCGCCGGTCGTTGCGGCTGCACCTGCGCCCATGCCCGCACCAGTAGCTGCGGCTGCGCCCACGCCTGCCCCGGCGGCCTCGCCGTCTCGTACGCCGGCCGGTACCGGCATGGTGCACCGCGTGCGCGCTGGCGACCTGCTGGCCAGCGAAGCGCAGCGCGTGGCCGATGCCGATGCGCGCCGCAAGAAGGCCGAACAGGAAGCTGCCGCCATCCGCGCCATGATGTCGCAGCCCAAGAAGGTGATGATGGCCAAGAAGCCGGAGGAGCCGCCCAAGCCGGCGGCTGCCCCGATCACCGGCACCATCCACAAGCCCAAGGCGGCACCTGGCACGACGGCCGCGGCGGCGGCCAAGCCGGGCGACAAGAAGCCGGGTGACAAGTCGGTCAAGTCCGAGAAGCTCTCGTCGAGCTGGGCGGACGATGCCAAGAAGCGCGCCGGAGCCGCGACTCCGGCCAGCAAGGGTCGCCCCGACGCCGGCCGTGGTGGCTGGAAGGCCCCGGGCCGTGGTGGTGCCGGTGGTGGCCGCCGTGGCGACAGCCGTGACGGCGGCGGTTCGGGCTTCGTGCCGCCGGTCGAGCAGCAGGTGCAGGAGGTGCACGTGCCCGAGACCATCTCGGTGGCCGACCTCGCGCACAAGATGTCCGTGAAGGCCTCCGAGGTCATCAAGCAGCTGATGAAGCTGGGCCAGATGGTCACCATCAACCAGCAGCTGGACCAGGAGACCGCGATGATCGTGGTCGAGGAAATGGGCCACAAGGCGCTGGCCGCCAAGCTGGACGATCCGGACGCCTTCCTCGAGGAGGAAAACGTGGCGACCGAAGGCGAGAAGCTGCCGCGCGCCCCGGTGGTCACCATCATGGGCCACGTCGACCATGGCAAGACCTCGCTGCTGGACTACATCCGCCGCACCCGCGTGGCGGCGGGCGAGGCCGGTGGCATCACGCAGCACATCGGCGCTTATCACGTCGAGACGCCGCGCGGCATGATCACCTTCCTGGACACCCCGGGTCACGCGGCCTTCACGGCCATGCGTGCGCGTGGTGCGACCGCCACCGACATCGTCATCCTGGTGGTGGCGGCGGACGACGGCGTGATGCCGCAGACCAAGGAAGCCATCGCGCACGCCAAGTCGGCCCACGTGCCGATCGTGGTGGCGATGAACAAGATCGACAAGCAGGGCGCCAACCTGGAACGCCTGAAGGGCGAACTGGTGGCCGAGTCGGTCGTGCCGGAAGACTTCGGCGGCGACACGCCCTTCGTGCCCGTGTCCGCCAAGACCGGCGCCGGCATCGACGAGCTGCTCGAACAGGTGCTGCTGCAGGCCGAGGTGCTGGAACTCAAGGCGCCCAAGGAAGCGCTCGCCAAGGGCCTGGTCATCGAGGCCAAGCTCGACAAGGGCCGCGGCCCGGTCGCCACGGTGCTGGTGCAGAGCGGCACGCTCAAGCGTGGCGACGTGGTGCAGGGCCTGACCGAGGTGCCGCAGGCCGGCGACGAGTTCATGGTGCTGACCGACGAACGTCGTGCCCGTGAGATCGCCACCTTCCGCCAGGGCAAGTACCGCGAAGTCACGCTCAACCGCCGCCAGGCCGCCAAGCTCGAGAACATCTTCGAGAACGTCGGCGAAGGCGCGGCGCAGACGCTGGCCCTCATCATCAAGGCCGACGTGCAGGGTTCGCAGGAAGCGCTGGCCCAGTCGCTCACCAAGCTCAGCACGGCCGAGGTCAAGGTGCAGATCGTGCACGCCGCGGTGGGTGCCATCAGCGAGTCGGACGTCAACCTGGCAATCGCGTCCAAGGCGGTCATCGTCGGCTTCAACGTGCGCGCCGATGCCGGTGCGCGCAAGCTGGCCGAGGGCAACGACGTCGACCTGCGCTACTACAACATCATCTACGACGCCGTGGACGAGGTGAAGGCGGCCATGACCGGCATGCTGGCGCCCGAGCAGAAGGAAGAGATCATCGGCGGTGCCGAGATCCGTACCGTCTTCGTGGCCAGCAAGATCGGCACGGTGGCCGGTTGCATGGTCACCTCGGGTGTGGTGCGCCGCAACGCGCGCTTCCGCCTGCTGCGCGAGAACGTGGTGGTCTACACCGGCGAGGTCGAGTCGGTGAAGCGCCTGAAGGACGATGTGCGCGAAGTCAACGAAGGCTTCGAGTGCGGTATCAAGCTCAAGAACTACAACGACATCGCCGAGGGCGACCAGCTGGAGTTCTTCGAGATCAAGGAAGTCGCCCGAACCCTGTAAAGCCCGAGCGGATCGCCCCCACCCCAGGCCCCGCCCAACCAGGCGGGGCCTTTCACTTTGCACCACCATGCGTCACAAGCGTGCCACCCCCAACCGCGGTTTCCGCATCGCCGACCAGATCCAGCGTGACCTGGCCGAGCTCATCCGCGAGCTGAAGGATCCCCGCATCGGCCTGCTCACGCTCAGCCATGTGGAGATCACGCCCGACTACGCCCACGCCAAGGTCGGCTTCTCGCTGCTGGTGGGCAACCCCGAGGATTGCCAGGCGGCGCTGAACGAGGCAGCCGGCTTCCTGCGCAACTCGCTGTTCAAGCGCCTGTCCATCCACACCGTGCCGACGCTGCATTTCCACTTCGACCGCAGCATCGAGCGCGCCGCCGACCTGAACGCGCTGATCAACCAGGCCAACGCCACCCGGGCGCTGGACGACTGAGCCGCTGCCGATCGCCCCCATCCCGCCAGACCCGCCCCGACCTGACCCGACCGCGCCCGCCCGCTCCCGACGCATGAACAGCCCCGCCCACCGCTCCCAGCGCCCGCGCACGCCACGCCGCCCCGTGCACGGCGTGCTGCTGCTGGACAAGCCGGCGGGCCTGTCCAGCAACGACGCGCTGCAGCGCGCCAAGTGGCTGCTGCGCGCCGAGAAGGCCGGCCACACCGGCACGCTCGACCCGCTGGCCACCGGCCTGCTGCCGCTGTGCTTCGGGGCGGCGACCAAGTTCTCGCAAGTCAGCCTGGAGGCCGACAAGCGCTACATCGCCACCCTGGGCCTGGGCATGACGACCCGCAGCGGCGACGCCGAAGGCCTGCCGCTGCGCCGCCGTGCCGTGAATGTCACACCGGAGGCGGTGCGCGCCGCCATTGCTGCCCACACCGGCGCGCTGGCGCAGACGCCGCCCATGCACTCGGCGCTCAAGCACGAGGGCAAGGCGCTATATGAATACGCCCGCGCCGGCATCGAGATCGAGCGCGAGGCGCGCCAGGTCACGTTCCACGCCATCGACGTGCTGGCCTGGCCGCAGGCGCACGCCATGGCCAGCGCGACCGACGACATCGGCGGCGCCACCGACCTGATCAGTGCGCCGGAAGGCGAACCGGTGCCCGTACCGCCCTTCTTCCCCGAACTGGTGCTCGATGTGCGCTGCAGCAAGGGCACCTACATCCGCACCCTGGCCGAGACCATGGGCGAGATGCTGGGCTGCGGTGCCCACCTCACCGCGCTGCGCCGCACCGGCAGCGGCCCGCTGGACCTGAGCCGCGCCATCAGCCTGGAGCAACTCGAAGCGCTGCCCGAAGGCGAGCGGCTGTCGCACCTGCTGCCGCCCGACACCCTGCTGGCCGACTGGCCGGCCATCCACCTGCCCAGCGAGGAAGCCGGGCGTTTCCTGAGCGGACTGCGCCGTCGTGTCGGCCATGTGGACTGCGCCCACCTGCGCGTCTATGGCCCGCCGCCGGAGCCCCCCGCAGGCTCGGGCAAGCCGGTGCTGCTCGGCACCGGCCATGTGCTGGCCGGCCAGCTGATCGCCGACCGCCTGCTCAGCCCGCCCGAAATTGCCCAATTGTTGACAGCACAGCGCACGGATCCTGCATCTGCCGCAACGCCGCACGCCGCCGCTGTCATCAAACCTGCACCTGACATCTCCGACACTCCCGGTTTCGCCACGTCGCTACCCGCGTCCGCCGCGTCGCTCTGAGTCGCCCAGCCTATCGTTGTACCGAGAATTCCCATGAGCCTGCCCATCCGCAACATCGCCATCATTGCCCACGTCGACCATGGCAAGACCACCATGGTGGACCAACTGCTGCGCCAGAGCGGCACCTTCGCCGAGCACGAGAAGGTGGTCGACACCGTGATGGACAGCAACGCCATCGAGCGTGAGCGTGGCATCACCATCCTGGCCAAGAACTGCGCCGTGAGCTGGCAGGGCACGCACATCAACATCGTCGACACCCCGGGCCACGCCGACTTCGGCGGCGAAGTCGAACGCGCCCTGTCCATGGTCGACGGCGTGGTGCTGCTGATCGACGCCCAGGAAGGCCCGATGCCCCAGACCCGCTTCGTCACCAAGAAGGCGCTGGCCCTGGGCCTGAAACCCATCGTGGTGGTGAACAAGGTCGACAAGCCCGGCGCCAAGCCCGACGCCGTCATCAACGCCGCCTTCGACCTGTTCGACAAGCTCGGCGCCACCGACGAGCAGCTCGACTTCCCGGTCGTCTACGCCTCGGGCATCAACGGCTGGTCCTCGCACACCGAAGGTGCGCCGGGCGAGAAATGGGGCGAGGACATGTCGGCCCTGTTCGACACCATCCTCAAGCACGTGCCGGCGCACGAGGGCGACCCCGAGGCGCCGCTGCAGCTGCAGATCTCGGCGCTCGACTATTCGACCTTCGTCGGCCGCATCGGCGTGGGCCGCGTCAACGCCGGCACCATCAAGCCCGGCATGGAAGTGCTGGTGATGGAAGGCCCGGACGGCAAGTCCGCCAAGGGCCGCGTCAATCAGGTGCTGACCTTCCAGGGCCTGGACCGCGTGCAGGTCACCGAGGCCGGCCCGGGCAACATCGTGCTCATCAACGGACTGGAGGAGATCGGCATCGGCGTCACCGTGACCAGCCCGGTCACGCCCACACCGCTGCCCATGCTCAAGGTGGACGAGCCGACGCTGACCATGAACTTCTGCGTCAACACCAGCCCGCTGGCCGGCCGCGAAGGCAAGTACGTCACCAGCCGCCAGATCTGGGACCGCCTGCAGAAGGAACTGCAATCGAACGTCGCCCTGCGCGTCAAGGAGACCGACGAGGACGGCG
>JBJOKY010000202.1:0-8003 GCA_046045865.1 Pseudomonadota bacterium
CCGACCCGGCCGCCGCTGCCGCCCGCGGTGCCGTTCAGGCCGCGGGCGGATCCTGGAAGCCGCCCGCGCGGTAGGTCAGCACCAGCGTGTCGCGCCAGCCGGGCAGGGCGCTGTCGTGTGCCGCGTGGCGCGCGGGCTGGATGGGCGTGCTCTCGTGGATCACCTGCGCGTCGGCCAGCAGCAGCACGCTCCAGGGTTCGGCCAGGGTGAAGCGCAGGCCCTGCGGGCCGTGGGCATCGAACACGCGTGTCTCGCCGCCGATGATGTCGTGCCGCCCGACCAGGATGACGGCGACGAAATCCACCCCGTCGCGGTGCGCACCCTCGGGCGTGGGCCGACCCATGCCGCCGGCGGTGGTGATGCGGAAGGGGTGGGCCTCGATGTACCAGCGCTGGCCGGCCGGCGGCAGCACCTGCGCGAACAGCCGGCCCAGGCTGTCGATCAGGCCCGACCAGGCCGGCGCGGCTGCCATCGCCGGTTCGACCGGCGCGAAGTGCCGCAGCATGCCGCCGTGCAGGGCGTTGTAGGTGGTGGGCTGCCAGTGCGGCCGGTGCGGCTGGGGCAGCAGCGCGGCGGGCGAGCCGGGCGCGGCGGCCAGATCCTGCACCAGGCTGGCGTGGCGGCGCTGGCGGTAGCGCCCGCCGTCCTTGAGGTGTTCGTCGGGCGGCAGCCGGTTCCACCACGGCGCCAGCGCGGCGAGCGCCGTCTCGGGCTGGCCGGCCAGGCGGGCCAGGCCGGCGGCAGGCAGCACGGCCAGGCCCTGCTGGCGCAGGTGCAGCACGCAGCTGTCGGATTCGGTGCAGGCCAGGGCGTCGGTGTTCAGGCTCATGGGGCGGATCGGGTGGGGGCGGATCAGGTGGGTCTGGGCGCGCAGCGCGTGTTGCGCTGCAGCAAGGCCTGATTCTGGTGCCGGGCCCGCGCCGCGGTGACCCGCGATGGTGCGCCCGGGCGCGCTCGCCGGCCGGGCGTGGCGCCGCGCAGACAGGGCGCACATGGTAGTCATCAACTTGCAGGACAAAACACCGCGACTTTGCGCCGCTCGTTCTTTCAATTACAGCCCGAAGCGTGAACGCTGGCACCGCGGCAAGGCCGTGGCCGTCAAGATGGCGGCCAGGTGGCGTGCTTGTTGCTCTCAGGGTTTGTGCTGATCGACAGTCACGCCACCACGATGCCGCACGCCGCCACCCGGCCACCGGCCCAGCCACCGCCATCAGCGCAGGGAGTACCGACATGACGAGCCAGCACATCCACGCCGCCAGCGCCCGACGCCCTGGCACATGGCGCCGCAGCCGCCTGCTGCCCGCCCTGGCCCTGCTGGGCGCCGGTCTGCTCGGCGCCAGCCTGCCGGCGCTGGGCGAGGACATCCTGGGCGTGCTGGCGCGCTCGCACCAGACCCGGCTGACGGCGCTGCAGCAGGTGCGTGCGGCCGACGGACGCGCCGCCATCCTGCAGCGCGACTTCGACCGGCTCCTGGCACGCCAGCCGCAGCCCGTGCAGGCCAAGGTGGAACTGCTGGTGGTCGACGGTCCCGTGCTGGCCGAGACCCTGGCCGGCCATGTGGTGGTGGTGCACGCCGGCCTGGCCGACGCCAACGAGGGCGAGCGGCTGTTCATGCTGGCGCACGAGCTGGGCCACGTGCTGCTGAACCACTGGGCCGAGCTGGGCGCGGTGTACGTCAAGCACATCCCCGGCGAGGTGAACAAGGAGGCGACCGACGCCGTCGCCGGGCGGCTGGGCCGCGAGGCCTCGCAGCTGGTGCATGGCCATGAATATGCCGCCGACGCCTTTGCCTGGCGCACCATCCGCGACCTGGGCCACGGGCTGGACAGCGCAGCGGCCGTGTTCCACCACATGCCCAACATGGGCGACACGCCCACCCACCCGGCCTCGCGCAAGCGCCTGGCCGCGCTGCGCATGATCGGCGACGACTCGGTGCGCAGCGCCGCCCTGCCGCAGGACTGAGGCACCCGCCCGCGGGGGCGCGCGGGCGGTCGGCACAGCACTGCTGCAGTGCACAATGATCGGTGGTGATCACGGCGCTTATTGCCGGATCGCGTCAACCTGCCCCGCGCCACCATGGTGGCCAGCAACCACCGGTCACGCCCACCATGTCCACCTCGTCGAGCACCCCCACCGCCAGCGGCCAAGTCGAGGCAGCCGGCAGCGCCGCAACCGTCGCCCGCAGCCTGGGCATCCTCAGCCAGCTGCCCGGAGTCGACGTCGCGGTCGACGCGGTCGAACGCGGCGTGCTCTTCCTCGATACCCTGCGCCGGCGCGGCAACATCTATGTCGAGCACGTCAACGCCGGCGAACCCGACCTGCTGAAATTCGAGCACGAGCTGGTGCTCGATGGCCGCGACCTGCCGCGCCCCTGCAACTACAGCCTGCTGCACCTGTCGCCGCCTGCCGGGGTCGAGATGGACGCCGAGGCCGCACCCGTGGTGGTGGTCGATCCGCGCGCCGGCCACGGCCCGGGCATCGGCGGCTTCAAGAAGGATTCCGAGATCGGCGTGGCCCTGCGCGGCGGCCACCCGGTCTACTTCGTCACCTTCCGCCCGCAGCCCGAGGAAGGCCAGACCCTGGCCGACATCATGGCCGCCGAGGCGCGTTTCCTCGAAGTGGTGGCCGAGCGCCATCCGCTGGCGGTCAGCAAGCCGGTCGTGATCGGCAACTGCCAGGCCGGCTGGGCCGTGGCCATGCTGGCGGCGGCGCGCCCCGAGCTGTTCGGCACCACGGTGCTGGTGGGCTCACCCATGTCCTACTGGGCCGGCAGCTCGCAGATGAACCCGATGCGTTACAGCGGCGCCACGCTGGGCGGCGCCTGGCTGGCCTCGCTGACGGCCGACCTCAACGCCGACCGCTTCGACGGCGCCCACCTGGTGCAGAACTTCGAGAACCTCAACCCGGCGCACGCGCTGTGGAGCAAGTACCACCACCTGTACGCCCATGTCGACACCGAGGCGGAGCGCTTCCTCGACTTCGAGCGCTGGTGGGGCGGCTACTTCCGCATGACGGGCGCCGAGATCGAGACCATCGTCGAGAACCTCTTCGTCGGCAACCGCCTGGCACGCGGCGACATGAGGATCGACGGCCTGCCGCTGGACCTGCGCAACACCACCTCGCCGGTCGTGTGTTTCGCCTCCTGGGGCGACAACATCACCCCGCCGCCCCAGGCGCTGGACTGGATCATCGACACCTGGGGCGACGAGCGTGCCATCGCCGCGGCCGGGCGCACCATCGTCTACGTGCTGCACCCCAACATCGGCCACCTGGGCATCTTCGTGGGCGGCGACATCGCCAGGAAGGAGCATGACCAGATCGTCAACTCCATGGACGTGATCGCCAGCCTGCCGCCCGGCCTGTACGAGATGAAGCTCGACCGCAAGGACGGCGCCAACCCCGAGCGCTGGGAGGAGCTGGAGCCCGGCAGCTACAGCGTCGAGTTCGTCAGCCGCACCATGGACGACCTGCGTGCCGTCAACCCCGAGGGGCGCGAGGAGGAAAGGCTCTTCTCCACCGTTGCCCAGCTCAGCGAGATCAACAGCGCCATCTACAAGACCTGGGTGCGCCCGTGGCTCAGGCCGCTGGCCTCGCGCGCCCTGGCCGACGCGGTCACCCACCTGCATCCCATGCGGCTGCAGCGCCAGTGGATCTCCGACGTGCAGCCCGGCTCGGCCAACCTCGTGAAGTGGGCCGACCTGGTGCGCAGCGAACGCCACACCCTGCCGGCCGACCACCCCGCACGCCAGTTCGAGGCCCAGGCCTCGCAGCTCGTCGAGATCGGCCTGAACCTGTACCGCGACCTGCGCGACCAGGCTGTCGTGGGCTGGACCCGCTACGCCTTCGGCCCGTTCGGCCTGGGCGCCTGGCTCAAGCCCCAGCCCAGCGACGCCGACCGTGCGGCCGAACGTGCCCAGGCCGACCTGGCCCGCCACCGCCGCGAGGTGCTGCCCGAACTGGGCAGGGGCGGCCTGGCGCGCGCGGTATGCCGCATCGTGCAGGCCGGCATGCAGGAGAACCACAGCGTCGAGCGCCGCAGCCTGCGCCTGGCGCGCCAGCTGGCCGACCTCTACCCGAACGATGAACAGGGCCTGGCCATCGACTGGGCCGCGCTGGTGCGCGAGGAGGCCCGCGTGCTGGCCGTCGCCCCCCAGCAGGCCCTGCATGCCGTGATCGAGCTGCTGCCCACGGCTGAACAGCGCGAACAGGCCCTGGCCGTGGCGGCCGCCGTGCTCATGGTCGACCCCCAGCCCGACGCGCCGCAGTACGACGTGGTCGAGCGCCTCATGATCTACCTGGGCGTCGACCCCGATCATGTCTTCGCCCGCGCCCGGCAGCTGGTGCAGCCCATCGAGCACCCCGAACCGGCCGGCCAGGGCCAGCCCGAGCCGGCCGCAGTCCGGGCGCCCGCCGTCCAGGCCAGCCCGGCACCTGCCGCCCGGCCCACGCCACGCCGCGCCGCCAAGGCCACTGCCGCTGCCGTACCGGCACGCACGCGCACCAGCGGTCGGCGCAGCTCGACCGCCTGAGGCCGCGCGCCCGGCCTGACGGCACCCTGCTCGGGGCAAGCCCCGAGCAGGTCGGGCGCCTGGCTGCGTAAGCTAGGCGGCATGATGTCCGCCCAATTCCCGTCCGCCACCACCGGCGCCACCACCGACGCTGCCACCGCAGCCGCTGCCGACCACCACGAGGCCCTGCACGCCGGCTTGCACTGGCAGGTGCCGGCCGAGTTCAACATCGCCGCCGCCTGCTGCGGCCGCTGGGCGCGTGAACGCCCGCAGGCCGTGGCCGTCCACGCCGTGCACGAGAGCGGCGCCGCCAGCAGCCACAGCTACGGCGAACTGCAGCGCGTCGCCAACCGGCTCTCCAATGTCCTGCAGCGCCTGGGCGTGGCGCGTGGCGACCGCGTCGCCATCGTCATGCCGCAGCGTTTCGAGACCGCGGTGGCCAACATGGCGGTCTACCAGCTCGGCGCCGTGGCCATGCCGCTGTCCATGCTGTTCGGGCCCGAGGCGCTCGAATACCGCCTGAACGACAGCGCCGCGCGCGTGGCCATCGTCGACGAGACCGCGATCGACAACCTGCTCGCCGCCCGCGTGGCCTGCCCCGGCCTGGCCCATGTCGTCGCCGTGGGTGGCGCGGTAGGGCGCGGCGACATCGACTGGCTCGCCGCCGTGGCGCGCGCGGACGCCGCCTTCAGCGCCGCCGCCACCAAGGCCGACGAGGCCGCGGTGCTCATCTACACCAGCGGCACCACCGGCCCGCCCAAGGGCGCGCTCGTGCCGCATCGCGCGCTGATCGGCAACCTGACCGGCTTCGTGTGCAGCCAGAACTGGTTCGACGGCGACGACACGGTGTTCTGGAGCCCGGCCGACTGGGCCTGGACCGGCGGTCTGATGGACGCGCTGCTGCCCACGCTGTACTTCGGCCGCCCCATCGTGGCCTACCAGGGCCGCTATTCGCCCGAGCGGGCGCTGGCGCTGATGGCGCGATACGCGGTCACCCACAGCTTCATCTTCCCCACCGCGCTCAAGGCCATGATGAAGGCCGTGCCTGCGCCGCGCCTGCGCCACGACCTGAAGCTGCGCGCCATCATGAGCGCCGGCGAGGCGGTCGGCGACGCCGTCTTCCACTGGTGCCGCGACCAGCTCGGCGTGGTCGTCAACGAGATGTTCGGCCAGACCGAGATCAACTACATCGTCGGCAACTGCTCCCGCTACGTCGACGCCACCGGCCGGGCGCAGCCGGCCTGGCCGGCCCGGCCCGGCAGCATGGGCCGGCCCTATCCGGGCCACCGCGTCGCGGTGATCGACGACGACGGCCGCGAGTGTCCGCGCGGCACACCCGGCGAGGTGGCCGTGCACCGGCTGGACCGCCACGGCCAGCCCGACCCGGTCTTCTTCCTGGGCTACTGGAACAACCCCGGCGCCACCGCCGCCAAGTACACCGGCGACCCGGCCGCCTCGTGGTGCCGCACCGGCGACACGGCCGTCATGGACGAGCAGGGCTACCTCTGGTACCAGGGCCGCGCCGACGACATGTTCAAGTCGGCCGGCTACCGCATCGGCCCGAGCGAGATCGAGAACTGCCTGGTCAAGCACCCCGCCGTGGCCAACGCGGCGGTGGTGCCCAGGCCTGACGCCGAACGCGGCGCGGTGGTCAAGGCCTACGTCGTGCTCGCCCCGGGCCACCACGGCGACGCCGCGCTGGTCGAGCAGCTGCAGGCGCACGTGCGCGCGCGCCTGGCGCCGTACGAATATCCCAAGGAGATCGAGTTCATCGACGCCCTGCCCATGACGACCACCGGCAAGGTGCAGCGCCGCATCCTGCGCCTGCGCGAGCAGGAGCGCGCGCGCCGGACCGCGCCGTGACCCGTGACGATGAGCGCTGCCGCATCGGCCGGTGCCCGGCGGCGCCCCGAGCTTGCCCGGAACGCCTGGGCAACGGCAACACCAGTCAGGTCGGACGGGTCATTTCCTGCGGGGGCATCACGCCGTTCTGCGCAAGAAAGAACCGGACCGAATGTGCCGGGCGGGCCCCAACGAATTGGTCGACGCTGCGGCCATCACGGAACAGGAGTACCGTGGGCATCGACCGGATGTTGTAGGTCTGGGCCAGGGATGCCTCGGCATCGACATCGACCTTCACCAGCATGAAATTGCCCGCATAGTCTTTCGCCATCCCGGCCAGCAGCGGCCCCAGATATTGGCAAGGCTGGCACCAGGCAGCGTGGAAATCAACCAGCACTGGGGTCTGGCTGGACGCCTTGATGACCATGGTGTCGAAACTCGCGGCCGTTGCATTCGATTCGTGCTGGCTTTGCGGTTGCGGCGACGCTGTAGCGTCGGCCCTTGCGCGCGACAGGTATCGGTGCACAAGCACGCCTGCGACAAATGCAAGCACCACGACGAAGACGATGGGCATGATGAATGAGCGGAGCTGGGTGTCCCACATTATCCTGGCCGGCTTGCGGTCGGCAAGCCGCTGCACGACGGGCACCTGGTGACGGTGATCCGGCAGACAGTCCGGACGTGCACGCGGCCGCCGGAATTCAGCCGGCCGCGACTTCGGCCGTCAGCCGGTCGAGATTCTGCTCGTTCGAGGGTTCCACGATGTGGCGTACAGCGGCCGCCACTGCTGCGTCCTCGAAGACCTGCACCCAGCTGACCCGCGTGCCGCCAGCCACTGCAGCCAGTTCCACCGTCAGTTCGAAGCGTGGCGCCACGATGTGGTGGATCACCACCTTGCGTCCCGGCTCGATCGCGCCGAATACCGATTCATTGGGGTAGGCCTGGCCATCCGGCCCGTGCATCGTGAATTTCCACGAGCCGCCCGGCTGGAAATCGCACACGTCGAAGGTGTTGTAGAAACCCTCGGGGCCCCACCAGCGCGCCAGCCGGGTGCTGTCGGCGAAGGCTGCAAACACGGCGGTGGGCGAATAGGGCAGGTCACGGCTGGTCTGGAAGGTATGCATGGTGGCCTTGCGGTTGATCCTGGGACACGGGCTGTCCCATGGGCTCAAGTCTGCCCGGTGTCGGTGTCGGATGTGTTGGTGCCGTTCAGGCACTCACCAGCACCCTGAAGCCGCCGAAGATCATGCGTTTGCCGTCGAACGGCATCTGGCCCGGCTCGTGATCCATGCGTGGATCCTGCATGGCCGCAGCCATGCCCGCATCCCGGACCTCCCTGGACGGCCAGGTGATCCACGCAAACACGACGGCCTCGTCCGGCTTGCGCTGCACGGCCATCGAGAACGAGGTGAGCTTGCCCTCCGGCACGTCGTCCCCCCAGCATTCGACGACGCTCAGCGCGCCGTGGTCCTTGAAGACGACCGCGGCCTTCTCGGCCAGCGCGCGGTAGCTCTCCTTGTTGGCCTCGGGTACGGCGATGACGTATCCATCCAAATAGTTCATGGCGCACTCCAGATCAGACATGGTCTCCCCGCGGCATTGTGCGGCCGGCCGGCTGACTCATGCACCACTACGGTGTGATGACCTGCTTCA
>JBJOKY010000203.1:0-7987 GCA_046045865.1 Pseudomonadota bacterium
TTCACGTGCAGCACCGGCGCCTCGATCATCTTGACGATGTCGGTGCAGTACAGCGTGGAGCGCAGGTCGCGCGGGTCGCTGGTGGTGAAGCCGATCTGGTTGTTGATGATCAGATGGACCGTGCCGCCGGTGGAATAGCCACGCGTCTCGGACAGCGCCAGCGTCTCCTGGTTCACGCCCTGGCCGCCGAAGGCCGAGTCGCCGTGCACCAGCACCGGCAGCACCTGGGCGCCGAGCTTGTCGCCACGACGGTCCATGCGCGCGCGCACCGAACCTTCGACCACCGGGTTGACGATTTCCAGGTGCGAGGGGTTGAAGGCCAGGCTCAGGTGGACCGCACCGCCGGGGGTGGAGATGTCGGAGCTGAAGCCCTGGTGGTACTTCACGTCGCCCGCGGGCAGGTCTTCCGGCGCGGTGTGCTCGAACTCGGCGAACAGGTCGGCGGGCATCTTGCCCAGGGTGTTCACCAGCACGTTGAGGCGGCCGCGGTGGGCCATGCCGATGACGATCTCCTGCACGCCCTTCTCACCGGCGCGCTGGACGAGTTCGTCCATGGCGGCGATGAAGCTCTCGCCGCCTTCGAGCGAGAAGCGCTTCTGGCCGACGTACTTGGTGTGCAGGAAGCGCTCCAGGCCTTCGGCGGCCGTCAGGCGATCCAGCACGTGCTTCTTCTGCTCGGCGCTCAGGTGCGGCTTGGCGCGGATGCTCTCGAGCTTTTGCAGCCACCAGCGCTTCTGCGTCTGGTCGGTGATGTGCATGAACTCTGCGCCGATGGTGGAGCAGTAGGTTTCACGCAGGGCCTGCAGGATCTCCCGCAGGCTCATGTTCTCCTTGCCGAAGTAGGTGTTCGCGGCGCTGAACGTGATGTCCATGTCGGACTCGCTCAGGTCGTAGAACGCCGGCTCCAGCTCGGGGATCTTGGGGCGCTCGGCGCGCTTGAGCGGATCGAGGTCAGCCCAGCGCTGACCGACATTGCGGTAGGCGGCGATGAGGGACTGCACGTGGACCTGCTTGCGGGCCACGGCGAGGTCGGCGGAGCTGGCCTTCAGGGCGAAGGCATTGGACTTGGCGCGCTGCGCAAAGGACTCGACCACCGGGGCATGGGCCACGTCGCGGCCGTCGCCGCCATCGGTGGCAGGCACGTTCTGGAGCGCATCGAAATACGCACGCCAGTTGTCCGGCACCGATCCGGGGTTGTCGAGGTAGGCTTCGTACATCTCCTCGACGTAGGGCGCATTGCCCCCGAACAGGTACGAGTTCGTCCTGTACTCTTGCATCATCTTCGCTCACCTTTCGCCCCGGTCTGCAGGGCTTCGATGGGTTGAAAAACCGTCCGCGTCCCGGCTGCACCGATAGGCGGATTGCGACCCGTCATCACTGAGTTGCAACCAGCAGGAGGACGGGTGGACTGTTCCAGGGGCGGGACTGTAGCACCGCGCCGATGGGCCATGCTGGCCACCGACGCCTTGCTGCATCACTCATCCGGCGTCACGGTGCAGGTCGTGAGGGTCCGCGATTGTGGTGCGCATCAACTGTCGACAGGCTGACGGTGGACGGCAGCTCAGTGCGCAAACGGTGCGGCCAGCGGGTCGCCGATGAACAGCCCCTGCGCAGGCCAGGCCACGCTTTTCCAGTAGGCCTCCAGCGCACTGGCACCTTGCATGTAGTGCAGCAGCAGCAACTGCGGATGCGGGAACTTCTGCAGGTGGTTGCAGGGTTCGCTCACGGTGCCGTAGGTGGCCGTGGCACCGGCCGCGATCCAGGCCAGCGCCGAGGTCTGCCCTTGCGGATCAGCGAGGCTGCCGCCAAAGGACGTGAGGTGATCGGCCAGCGCGCCAGGCACGAAGTGCAGCGTCTCCAGACCGCTCAGGCGCGCCAGGCCGGTCTGCACCAGCACGACCCCGCGCTGGTCGTGCAGTTCGTCGGCCTGCGCGACGTGCACCTGCAGCGGCGGACGGCCGATGCGCCCGGGTGGCGGGAACAGCGCTGCACGCACGTTGCGTGTGGCGTCATGGGTCGACATGAACCAGGCGTGCACCGGCGGGCTGCCGAGCAGGCCCAGGCTGTGATCGGCTGCCAGGCCACGGTCGATCAGGGCACGCGCCTGCGCCACGTCGGGCGCAGCCAGGAGCATGGACGGACGCAGGCCATGATCACGAAACGGCGCGCCGCTGGCGGAGTTGAACAGCGGCGACGCCTGCGCCTTGCCGCAGGGGCGGCTGCAGAGCTGACGGTCGAAACCGAGGGTCACGGCCGCCGTGATGGACTGGCACGCCACCGCATAGGGCTCAGCCCAGGCCAGGGCCAGCCCCTGCACGCGCCGGCCGAAGTGGCGGGACACCTGCGTGCGCAACTGCTCGAGCTCCTCGACGTCGAGCACAGCCCGGCGCGGCAGCGAGACCCGCAGCACGTTGCCGGCTGGTATGCCGCGTACCCGCTGGTAGTACTCGCCGACCTCGATCGAATACGGGTCGGCCTGGTTGATGACCAGACCGAGATCGCTGGCACCGACACGACCGAACACCCTCGGCACGGTCACCCAACGTGGTGCTGCCATGGCCTGCATCCTGCGCGCAGAGGGTGTGGCCGATGCTGCGGGTAGTGCAGGCGCGGTGGCGGATTCTGCGGCTTCACCAGCCGCGCTGGCCGGCATGGACCGTGCTGCAGCGCCGGGAGCCGCCAGGCCAGACTGCGTCATGGTGGCGCTGGCGCCACCTGCAGGCTGGGACCACACCACGGCAGGCACGACCACGGATAGCGTCAGCGCGGCAGTTTGCAGGACCCTGAAACAGTCGGACATCAGCACAATGATTTTCGCCATGCAAAAATAGCTCTCACGCAGCGCCCTGAGCACCATGTCGAAAAAAGAAAACACCACGCCCACGATCCAGGTCATCGAACGCATGTTCGCCCTGCTGGACCTGCTGGCCTCGCACCAGGACCCGGTGTCCCTGAAGCACATCAGCGAGCAGACCGGACTGCACCCGTCGACGGCGCATCGCATCCTGAACGACCTGGCGTGCGGGCGCTTCGTCGATCGTCCGGAGGCCGGCAGCTACCGGCTGGGCATGCGGCTGCTGGAGCTGGGCAACCTGGTCAAGGCACGGCTGGACGTGCGCGACGCGGCGTTGGCGCCCATGCGTGAGCTGCACAAGCTGACGCACCAGCCTGTGAACCTGTCGATGCGCCAGGGTGACGAGATCGTCTACATCGAGCGCACCTACAGCGAACGCTCGGGCATGCAGGTGGTGCGGGCGGTGGGCGGACGGGCGCCGTTGCACCTCACCTCGGTGGGCAAGCTGTTCCTGGCCCACGACGACGCGCAGCGCGTGCGGGCCTACGCCACCCGCACGGGGCTGGCCGGCCACACGCGCAACAGCATCACCGACCTGGCGCAACTGGAACGCGAGCTGTCGCGCGTGCGCCAGTCCGAAATCGCGCGCGACAACGAGGAGCTCGAACTGGGCGTGCGCTGCATGGCCGCGGGCATCCACGACGACCAGGGCCGGCTCATCGCCGGCCTCTCGATCTCCGCACCGGCCGACCGGCTGGAGGAGAGCTGGAGCGAACGCCTGCGCGACACCGCCAGCCAGATCTCCATGGCGCTGGGCTGGCGCGGCCCGGCGAACCGCCCGGCCTGATAGCGGTGACAAGCCGCCAACCATCACCCGGCCACAAAAAACCGGGCGCAGGGCCCGGTTCTTCTGGACAGCGGCGCACTGCACGCGCTGCGCACTGGACATGACCTCATTCAGGTCGGGGCATGCTTGCGGCGTGCACTGCGGGCGACCGGCGCCGCACGGCGAACACCCGAGGAGGCCGTCGCCTTGGGCGGGGCAGGCAACTGGCCGTCGTGCTCGATCCAGTGACGCACACGTTCGGCATCCCCGATGCGCGAGTACTTGCCGGCGGAATCCAGGAACACCATGATCAGCTTGCGCCCGGACATGCTGGCCTGCATGACCAGGCACCGGCCGGCCTCGACGATGTAGCCAGTCTTCTGCAGGCCGATGTCCCAGGCCTTGCTGCGCACCAGACCGTTGGTGTTGCGGAACTGCAGGGTGCGCCGCCCCACCGCCACGCGGTGTTCGGGCGAGGTCGACAGCTCGCGGATGAGCGGGTAAGCCGAGGCCGCATTCACCAGGCGGGCCAGATCGGGTGCGCTGGACTGGTTGCGGCTGGACAGGCCAGTGGGCTCGATGTAGCGCGTGTCGCGCATGCCCAGGCCCTGTGCCTTGCGGTTCATGGCATCGACGAACGCCCCGAGGCCACCTGGATAGTGGCGACCCAGTGCATTGGCAGCGCGGTTCTCGGACGACATCAGCGCCAGGTGCAGCATCTCGCCACGGGTCAGCCGGGTGCCCACGTTCAGATGCGAGCGGCTGCCCTTTTCGGTGTCGATGTCGGCCTCGGTGATCTCCAGCACCTCGTCCAGCGGCAGGGCGGCCTCGACCACGACCAGCGCGGTCATCAGCTTGGTCAGCGACGCGATGGGCAGCACGGCATCGGCGTTCTTGCTGAACAGCACCTCCGACGTGTCCTGATCCAGCACCAGGGCCACGCTGGACTTGAGCGCCAGGGCGTCGCGCGTGCCGTGCAGACCTTCCTGGCGTCCGTAGGACACGTAGCGAGCGAACTCGCTGGCAGGCCGATGTGCGGCAGCACCACCGCCTTCGGGCAAGGTGATCTGCAGGGGACGGCTGGCCACGACGGGCGCAGCCAGCGCAGCACGCGCCACGGCCTGCGCTGCCGCGTCCGGCGATGCGGCGGGCGTACCCAGAGACTCCATGGTCAGCACAGGCACCTGCTGCTCGGTGGACGATTCCGGCAGGGTCTGGGCCGATGCGGCTGCGGCGCCCGCCAGCATAGCCAGCTCGACACCACGTCGGATCCAGGATTTCGGTGCGAAGTACTGCAACACTTTGACTAGCCTCGGTGAAATGAGTCTCTATACGGACCTGCATGAAACAGGCCGTCACAACATCGGGTCAGTCTAGGGGATCTGAAAATCTGCAGCAAGGCATTGATTTCACGCAATTTTTCAGATCGCAGGCACACCCACCCGAAGCTCGGGGGGTGTGCGCGAGCGGTCATCCCTGGGCTGCGACACGCTCGGCCTTGCTGTGCAGCTTGTTGAGCGCTGCCAGGTAGGCCTTGGCCGAGGCCACGACGATGTCAGGGTCGGCGCCCACGCCGTTGACGACCCGCCCGCCGAGCTGCAGACGCACCGTCACCTCGCCCTGCGATTCTGTCGAGCCCGAGGTGATGGCATTGACCGAATAGAGCAGCATCTCGGCGCCACTGGCGATCTTCGATTCGATGGCCTTGATGCTGGCGTCGACCGGGCCGTTGCCCTGCGACTGCGCATGGTGCTCGACCGATCCAGCCGAGAACGCGACCGTCGCCTGCGGACGCTCACCCATCTCGGACTGCTGCGACAAGGCTAGAAGACGGTAGTGCTCCGACTCGGCACCGGCCGCCTCGTTGCTGAACAGGGCCAGGATGTCCTCGTCGAAGATCTCGCTCTTGCGGTCGGCCAGGTCCTTGAACTTGAGGAAGGCGGTGTTGATGTCCGACTCGGACTCGAGCTGGATGCCCAGATCCTGCACGCGCTGCTTGAAGGCGTTGCGGCCCGAGAGCTTGCCCAGCACGATCTTGTTGGCGCTCCAGCCCACATCCTCGGCGCGCATGATCTCGTAGGTGTCGCGTGCCTTGAGCACGCCGTCCTGGTGGATGCCCGAGGCGTGGGCGAAGGCGTTGGCCCCCACCACGGCCTTGTTGGGCTGCACCAGGAAACCGGTGGTGTGGCTCACCAGACGCGAGGCCGGCACGATCTGGGTGGCGTCGATGCCCAGTTCCAGGCCGAAGTAGTCGCGCCGCGTGCGCACCGCCATCACCACCTCTTCGAGCGAACAGTTGCCGGCGCGCTCGCCCAGGCCGTTGATGGTGCACTCCACCTGGCGCGCGCCGCCCAGCTTCACGCCGGCCAGCGAGTTGGCCACCGCCATGCCCAGGTCGTTGTGGCAGTGCACCGACCAGATGGCCTTGTCCGAATTCGGCACCCGCTCGCGCAGCGTGCGGATGAACTCGCCATACAGCTCGGGGATGGCGTAGCCCACCGTATCCGGAATATTCAGCGTGGTCGCACCTTCGTCGATCACGGTTTCCAGCACGCGGCACAGGAAGTCGATGTCAGAGCGGTAGCCGTCCTCGGGCGAGAACTCGATGTCGCCGCACAGGTTGCGCGCGAAGCGCACCGCCTGGCGCGCCTGCTCGTGCACCTGCTCGGGCGTCATGCGCAGCTTCTTCTCCATGTGCAGGGCACTGGTGGCGATGAAGGTGTGGATGCGCGCCGACTTCGCACCCTTGAGCGCCTCGGCCGCACGGCTGATGTCGCGGTCGTTGGCGCGCGCCAGCGAACACACGGTGGAGTCCTTGATGGCATCGGCGATGGCCTTCACGGCCTCGAAGTCACCGTTGCTCGACGCGGCGAAGCCGGCCTCGATCACGTCCACCTTCAGGCGTTCGAGCTGGCGGGCGATGCGCAGCTTCTCGTCGCGCGTCATCGAGGCGCCGGGCGATTGCTCGCCGTCACGCAAGGTGGTGTCGAAAATGATCAGCTTGTCGCTCATGGAAGGTCTCCGAAGATTCGTACAGCAACGCGGCCCCGAAAAAGCAACGGCCCGCTGCGTTGCGCAAGGCGGGCCGTTTGATCGGAACGACGTGGACACGTCGTGGATGTGACTGATCAGCGCGCCCGTGGCACTCCTAGAAGAAGCAGCGGTAGAAGGGCGCGGATGAAAGCCATGAACTCAATATAACACGCTGTACACGGGCCGATATCGGGGTCGACCTGGGGGCGTGTCTATCGCCGCCATAGGCGGCCCGAGTCGGCGGCAGGCCGGTTCAGCGGTGCAGGCCCTGCTCGTCGGGCTCGTCGGTCGAGATGGCGATGACGCTCGTGGGCTTGCCCTTGGTCTTGCGCCAGGCGTAGACCACATAGCCCGACAGGCCGTAGGCACAGAACAGCGCGAACAGCACCTTGGGCGGGTCCAGGCTGATCAGCGCGATGCCCAGGGCGATGGCCACCAGCACGATGAAGGGCACGGTGTGACGTCCACCGAAGACCTTGAAGCTGTAGAACGGCGCGTTGGTCACCATCGAGAGGCCGGCGAACAGCGTGACGCCGAAGGCGCTCCAGGCCAGCCAGTCGATGCGCCCGGCGCCCTTGAGGCCGGCGTCGTCCATCACCCAGATCAGACTCATCACCAGCGCGGCGGCGGCCGGGCTGGGCAGGCCCTGGAAGTAGCGCTTGTCGACCACGCCGATGTTGACGTTGAAGCGCGCCAGGCGCAGTGCAGCGCCCGAGATGTAGACGAAGGCCGGGATCCACCCGGCCTTGCCCAGGTCCTTCAGCGCCCAGACGTACACGATGAGGGCCGGCGCGGCGCCGAAGCTCACCATGTCGGACAGGCTGTCCATCTGTTCGCCGAAGGCGCTCTGGGAGTTGGTCATGCGCGCCACGCGCCCGTCCAAGCTGTCGAGCACCGCTGCACAGAAGATGGCGATGACGGCCGTCTCGAAACGGCCGTTCATCGCCATCACGATGGCGTAGAAGCCCGAGAACAGCGCGGACAGGGTGATCGCGTTGGGCAGCACGTAGATGCCCTTGCGACGCGGACGGACGACGATGGGTTCGTCGTCCTCGGGGGGGCGAAGGTCAGCGTTCATCCGCGTCAGGATAACGTGGCGCGCAGGGCGGCAACGATCAGTTGCGGCTCTTGTCGACCAGCTTGTTGGCCTTGATCCAGGGCATCATGGCGCGCAGCTTCTCGCCCACCACCTCGATCTGGTGCTCCGAGGTCAGACGACGGCGCGACAGCAGGGTCGGTGCGTTGGCCTTGTTTTCCAGGATGAAGCTCTTGGCGTATTCGCCGGTCTGGATGTCCTTCAGGCACTGACGCATGGCGTTCTTGGTGTCTTCGGT
>JBJOKY010000204.1:0-7972 GCA_046045865.1 Pseudomonadota bacterium
GCAGCCGCCGCGCGGCGGCGATGCCACCGTGCAGGCCGCGCTGGCGGCGCTGGCCCGGGCCGAGCGCCCGCGGGCCGTGATCGGCAGCCAGGCCATGCTGTGCGCCGGGCAGGCCGCGGCGCTGGCCGGCGCCGTCACGCGCCTGGGCGTTCCGGTCTACCTGTCGGGCATGGCACGCGGCCTGCTCGGGCGCGAGCACCCGCTGCAGCTGCGCCACGCCCGGCGCAGCGCGCTGCGCGAGGCCGACTGCGTCATCCTGGCCGGCGTGCCCTGCGACTTCCGGCTGGACTACGGCAAGCACGTGCGCCGCAGCGCCACCTTGATCGCCGCCAACCGCAGCGCGCGCGACGCGTGCCTGAACCGCCGCCCCGACGTGGCCGCGATCGGCGACGCCGGGCTGTTCCTGCAGGCGCTGGCCGCTGGCGCGCCGGCTGCCGGCGCAGCAACAGGCTCGCCGCGCTGGCCCGCCTGGCTGGCCCGGCTGCGCGGCCGCGACGCCGAGCGCGAAACCGACATCGACCGCCAGGCCCAGGTGGAAGGCGAGCACGTCAACCCCATCGCGCTGCTGCGTGCGGTCGACCGGGCGGCCGGCGAGCACGCCGTGTTCGTCGCCGACGGCGGCGATTTCGTCTCCACCGCCGCCTACGTGCTGCGCCCGCGCGGCCCGCTCGGCTGGCTCGACCCGGGCGCCTTCGGCACCCTGGGCGTGGGCGCGGGCTTCGCGCTGGGCGCTGCACTGGCCGTGCGGCCACCGGGTGCGGGTACGGGTACGGGCGCGGCGGACGCAGGCGCGCCGGCACGCGAGATCTGGATCATCTTCGGCGACGGTGCCTGCGGCTACGGCCTGGTCGAGTTCGACAGCTTCGTGCGCCATGGCGTGCCGGTCATCGCCATCGTCGGCAACGACGCCGGCTGGACCCAGATCGCCCGCGAGCAGGTCAAGATGCTCAAGGACGACGTCGCCACCGTGCTGGCGCGCACCGACTACCACGTGGTGGCGCAGGGCTTCGGCGCGGCCGGCCTCGTCGTGCGCACGGCCGCCGAGGTGGCTCCGGCCCTGCAGCAGGCGGGCGAGCTGGCCCGCGCCGGCCGCCCGGTGCTCGTGAACGTGTGGCTGGACCGCACGGAGTTCAGGGAGGGGTCCTTGTCGATGTAGGCGCGGCTGGGCGGCGACGAGTTCGTGCTCATCCTGGAAGGCCTGCGTGTGCCCGAGCACGAAGCCTGCCGGCTCGGCGCAGGCGTGGTCGCCGCGGTGCACGCCCCCGTGGCCTGACCGCCGGCGTGCTGCCGGGCCAGATGCGGTGCCGGACGAACGACACTTGATGTCCGGACCGGCTGGCCGATCGGCCGAGCCACACCATCCACAGGACCACACGAAGGAGACCTTCCCATGAGCTCGCAGCCCATCCGCCGCCTGACCCGGCGCGCCGCCTCGCTCGGCGCCGCACTCGCCGTCCTGCCGCTCGGCCTGGCAAGCCTGCCGGCCTCGGCCCAGCAGGCGGCCTGGCCGAACAAGCCCATCCGTGCCGTCGTGCCCTTCGCGGCCGGCAGCGCCACCGACCAGATCGGCCGTGCCTTCGGCGAGCGCATGCAGGCCGTGCTGGGCCAGCCCGTGCTCATCGACAACAAGCCCGGGGCCAACGGCATGCTGGGCGCCGACGTCGTGGCCAAGGCGCCGGCCGACGGCTACACCATCCTCATCGGCACCAACAGCACCAACGCGGCGCTCAAGTACCTGATGAAGAAGCTGCCCTACGACCAGGACAAGGACTTCGTGCCGGTGGCCTACATCGGCTCGGTGCCGCTGATGGTGGCCGTCAACCCCGACGTGCCGGCCAGGACGCTGAAGGAATTCGTCGCCCTGGCCAAGGCCAAGCCCGGCGAGGCCAGCGTGGCCTACGCCAGCACCTCGAAGCAGGTGTCGTCGGAAATGCTGGCCAGCATGGCGGGCGTGAAGTTCAACATGGTCCCGTACAAGTCCGGCCCGGCGGCCATGACCGACCTGATCGGCGGCCAGGTGATGGCCTTCACCGCCGACTTCGCCGTCACCGTGCCCCAGTACAAGGCCGGCAAGATCCGCGGCCTGGCCGTCACGTCGACCAAACGCGCCGCCGCCGTGCCCGAACTGCCCACGGTCAACGAGGTGCTGGGCCTGAAGGACTACGAACTCATCGCGTATTTCGCCGTCTTCGCCCCCGCCGGCACCCCGCCCGACGTGATCGCCCGGCTCAACCAGGCGGTCAACACCGCCGCGGCCGACAAGGCGGTGGTCGACAAGTTCGCCGCCAACGGTTTTTCCGTCGAGCCCGGCACGCCGGACGATCTGGCCCGCCGCAACCGCGCCGAGACGGCAAAGTGGGAAAAGGCCATCCGCGAGGCCAGGATAGAGGCGCAGTGAAAGCCGCACCCGTGGACCCGCGCTGCCTCTGGCCTCGATGTCGAGTTCATCCGGGATCGGCAGCCCGATCAGGTCGCGCTGCGGGCTCACGCGCGGATACCACATGACCGTACCCGCGCCGGTGCAGGACGGCCCGGCGGTCAATTTCGCCGCCGCGCTGGGCGCGGTGGTGCAGCAGACCATGGAAACCTGGTACCGCCTGCACCAGGTCGCCCCCGAGCAGCAGGCAGTGATGAACGGCGACCGGCCCAACTGCCTGCAGTCCGCGCCGGTGTATCGCGCCCGCCCGCTCAACGGCGCGTGGGCCATCGCGCCCTCCTGCACAACGCCAGCGTGCCCACGCGGTACGACCAGCTCTCGCCCGGCGCCGAACGCCCCGCCACGCTGTGGCTGGGCAACCTGGAGTTCGACTCGGTCAAGGTCGGCATCGAACCGCGCGAGTTCGCCCGCGGCACACGCGTGGACACCACCCGGCCCGGCAGCTCCAACCGCGGCCACGAGTTCGACGACGCCCCGCCGGCACCCCCGGCGTGATCGGCCCGCGCCTGAGCCCGGCGCAGTGGCGCGCGCTGGCGGAGTCTCTGAAGACGCTGTGAGCGGGCGGGCGGGCGCTGCGCGCAGGAACTCTGCCAGTTCGAGCATGAACCCGAGAGCTGACCTCCAAGGCCCGCACCGAACCGGTAAGATCCGAATACACCATGCTGGGGTGATCCAGATCCATGCGCTGCACTTCAGGCCTCAGGCCTCAGGCCTGAATCCGTCCAGTGGCTCATCATTCGAGGAGATAGAACTTGGCAATTTACCTCGGCTCCCGTGATCTGAACGGTGTACCCATAGGCACACACCAGTTCCTCGTGCTGACAGGTCACTATCTGCTGGCCTGTCGGGCGAACTCCGCGCGTGAGGCCGAAGCCAGGTATCTTGGCAAGCAAGGCGGGCAGGACGTGTACGGTGTCGTGGTTGGCGCGCACAAGGTTGGCGGCAAACTCGTCGTGAAGTATTTCGAGGACGCCGACTTGGCTGCCACCATGGAATACTTTGGTGGACGCCCGACATCATTCTTCAGTTCCGACTTTGATGCGGAGATGTTTCCAGTCGCCTTTGGAACGCTGCCCGATACGGCATCGATAGAGAGGGTTCTGGAATGCATCGAAAACTATCGGACAAATGTCAGCGAGAGCCCGATAGATTACCCCACCCTCGGCGTGGGATTCAACAGCAATAGCTGGGCACAGTCCGTTGTCCAGTATACCGGTGGCTCGACCACCGAGGACTCCAGCGGCCTTGATGTCTCAAGTGGAAGAAGAATCCCGCAGATCTATTTTGAAAACTATTGCGCCGTCCGTCCGCGCGTGAATTGAGCAGCATGTCGAACATCCGCAGGATGATGTTCGATCCTTCGCCGTCGTTGCGGATGTTCGGTCAGCCCGGCCAGGTGGATTTGCAGGGCGCGACCCGGTAGCGCCTCATCTCATCATCACCGGGGCGGAACCAGACCGCACGGCTGCCCGGGCGTTTGCAGCGCGCAGCGGACCTGATCCCATGTGCCAGCCATGCGCGGCATGGCCGGCTTGATGCCGGCGCAGGCCGGGACGTCGTCAGCACGCCCGAACAGATGGGGCGTGGCACACAGGATGGCGCCGGCATCATCGAGGCCGGTCTGCGCATCGACCTGGGAGCGCAGCTTGAAACTCGTGGGTATGCCGAGCAACTGGTTGCGCAGGAACAGGCTGTCCTTCACGCGTTCGGCGGCCGGTTGCGGTTCCGCCTGCAGTTCACCGACGGCCCCGAAGGACAGATGGCGAAACACCAGCCTGGACTGGATATCCCGGTTCACCGCCTGCCACCACGACGCCGGCTTGGCGCAGTAATGATCCTTCTCCTCGTCACCGAACGGCGCCAGCAGGCTGCGGCATTCGGCGTCGCTAGCGACGCTGCTGCTGCTGCCGTCGCCACCGGCCTCGGCGCCAGTGCCTGTGCCAGTGCCGGCCCCGAAGGGGAAGAGGTTGCCGCGGTCGAATTCGTGAATCAGCCTGCGGCGATTGGATTCGAGCAGCACATCGGTGGCATCGATGAAATTGGTGTCGATCAGATAATCGAGGGCGCCCCGCGGATTGGCCACCTGCGGGCTCGCGCCACGTGAGTCGATGAAGGAATCAACCACCAGCACGACCAGCTTGCTGCGCGGCAGGTGCGGCTGCTCGCCCTTGTCCAGGGTGGACCAGATGACACGCTTGAGGCTGGTCAGGCCGAGATTGTCGGCATTGCCACCGTCGAACAGGTGCAGGTAGCGCGGGTCATCACGGTCACGACAGGACCTGCTGCGGTATTCGCTCTTCTTCCAGGCGTAATCACACAGGGTCATGAAATTGAAGGCCCCGGGAAAAGTCGCAGTCGCCATCACGGCGCGCCCGACCGAATAACTGTCGATCGACGAGGCTATCCTGCCGAAATCCTCGGCAGTGAAGGTGAAGATGGAGCCGAAGGGCAGCCGCGCGTCGTCGCTGCGGCTCCCGACGGTGGCATTGAGAATGAGATTGGGGCGCAGCGGATTGAGTTGCGCCATCGTCAGATCGACGCCACCTGGCACCTTGTCGTACAGGTTGTCGGACAAGGTCTGGGCCATGATGTCGGTGCGGTCGAAGGCCGTCAGCCAGAACTGCAGGACGTTGCCCGGCCAGAACAGGTTGCCGAACCAGCGCCCGAGATAATTGTTGGTCATCAGCTCCGTGACGGTGGGCTCGTCCCAGACGCGCCGCGACATGCCGGCGCAGGGCTGGTGCGGATCATGCGAGATGGCGTAATACGCCGCCGGCAGCGATCCGCCCGACACCGAGGAAATCGCATCCACCTCGTGCAGCAGATTGCTGGCCTTGCCGTCGATGCCGAGCTGCATCTTCTGCATCTCGAGCATGACCTGCGCCGAGAACAGTGCCGCCCGGGAGCCGCCACCGGACAGCGCCATCAGCACCAGCGCGTCCTTCTGCCGTTTCGGGTCATCGACCACCGGGCTCTCGCCGTCGCAAGGTCCGGCATGCCGCACCGCACGCACCCGGAAACTCGCCTGCGCGGATGCCGCAGGCTCCGGCAAGGCCTGCGACGCCACCGCCAGCGGGTCGACATCATTGGTCGACACATTCACTGGCAGGAAGCCGCAGGCACCCAGGCCGCAGGCGAGGAGGGTGCCTGCCATGACAGCCGCAATCCGCATGGACAACATGTCTAATCCCCCGGAGGAAACGGGCTCGGTGGCATGGAATCGGTGGATCGCCTGCCCGCCCGCCTGCGGCGATGGCCTGATCCTAAGGATTTCATCCGTCCCCGTGCGCCTGCAGTTCCACCAGAGTGGGGACGCGACAATCCAGCCATGCAGCCCGCCTGGCCGCTCGACTTCGACACCACCGTCGGCCACCGGCCGATGGCCCCCCGGGAGGGAGCCGGAGAGAATCAGCTCAGGCCGTCCGGGCCTTCTGGACCTTCGAAACCGCCCGTTGCGAACGCCGGCTGCGCAGCACCATGCCTGCCGTTCCAGCCAGCATCAGCATCCAGGTCTCGGGCTCGGGAACCGGCGCAGAAACCGCACCGTTGACGGCTGCCAACAAGTAGGTGGTTCCGACAAACAAGGGGTCACCCGAGGTGTTGAACAGGCCGACGGCTTGCAGATTCCGATCGGAGACTATTTTCAGGAAAGACAACGAGTCCGACGTGAACGAGTAACTGAAAACGCCGTCGGCATCCACTCCCTTCACCGTCATCTGTCCGGTCTGCAGGACGTCATTGACGTCGGTATATACAGGCCGAAGATAGATCGAATTCACGATATCGGCAAAGCTTCCGGTATTTCCGATATCCATTGACAGGTTAAAGAATTCGAACGAATCAGACGAGTTGCCGGCGCCGGGTGCAATCCCGTCCCCGATGCTGACATTCGCGACATAGAAATCGTTGGGATTGCCGTTGACGTCGAAGCCGTTCATCGAGTAGTGGAGACTATCGACCCCATCGTTGACCATCCAGCTCGATCCAGATTGCGCGCCGAACGGCGTGCCGACGAAGCTGGTCGCCACGTAACGTGAATAACCACTTGAATTGAAGTCCTGGACGAGATCGCTCGTGGTCGAGAAGGTGACTGTTGCACCTGCCGGTCCCTGGCTCAGCAATCCCAGCGCCAGCGCCAGACCTGTCAACGATTTCCTGAGGAAGTTCATGTTTACCTGCCATCCTGGTTTTTCGGACGCATGAGCGAGGGCTCACGCGGCAGGCTTCAGAATATTTCCGCGGCGTAAACGCAGGTATCCCTGACGCGGGTGGGTACGGACATGTGTTCACGGGGGCTGCATGGCCCGCGGCCATGCCGAATGCTGGCCGGGAACGGGGCCGGTGCGGTTCACCTCAGCTCACGACGAAATCCGCACTGGTGAGGAGCAGCGCCGTGCCGATGCGTGCGAACTGCACGGCGCCGGCGGCCAGGCCCGAGCCGTCGGCGTCGTAGTACAGCGCACCGGTGGTGGCGTCGTAGAGCACGAAGTCGTCGGCACCGGCGAACAGGGTGTTGGCCAGGGTGTTGCCGGTCATGTACTTGTGTGTCCCGCGAGTGAAGGAGTGCCCGTGCGCCTGATCTGGTCGAACTGAAATCGCGTGTGGTCGCAAGCCTCAGGCGCAGGGTCCGGCCGTCGGCCTGTGGCAGCTCGCGGCGCAGCAGGTCCAGCAGCAGCGTGGCGATGAGCGGGCCGCGCACCACCAGGCCCGGGTAGCCCTCGACCTCGGTGACGTAACGGCGGTCGTAGTGGATGCGGTGGCCGTTGAAGGTGAGCGCCGAGTAGTGGAACAGCAGCACGTCGTCGGGCACGATCTCGCGCTGCCAGCGCGCGCCGCGGTAGACGCTGTCGTGGAACTCCACCAGCGCCGGCCTGGTGGTCCGTCGCTGCGCAGGTCGTGGCGCACCTGGGCGACGTCCAGCGGGCCGCTGCGCCTGTCCCTGCGCCTCACGTCGGTGATGGTGGAGCTGCGCGCCACCGCGTCGCCCACATGCGCCGCGGCAGCACCACCGGTGGCAGGAAGCCGCCGCGTCGGGCGTGGCCGTCCGCACCGATGGCTGACCCGAACTCTTCTTCCTGGACGAGCGCCCGGGCCGCCGCGGCAGGCTTGCGGGCTCACCGGGGTGTTTCAGCCGTGGTGTCGGGTGTGGTGCCGGGTCCGTTGCCCGGGGTCGGCGGCGCTTGCTGTCCTATGGCCGGGTGCAGCGCTGACGCTTCCGCCACGGGCGGTGCGTCGGTGCCTGCGCCGGACATGAGCGGGACCGCGGCCGGGACCGCGGCTGCAGCGCCGGCGGGTCCCGGCCGCGCCGCAGCAGGCTCGGCGACGGCATCCGGGTCCGGCATGGCCTGCGCCCGGGTCGGGGCGGTGGTGGTGTGCGGGCCTCGCGCGGGGCGCAGCCCCTGCCGCGGTGTCTCCCTGGGCGAGGAGGGGACGACGGTGGGGCCCGGAGCTGGGGCCGTCGCCCGGGGCGCGGCCGCCGCTGGCTCGGGAGCGCGCACGCGCAGCGGAGCGGAAGCGGACCCGATGAACGCCAGC
>JBJOKY010000205.1:0-7961 GCA_046045865.1 Pseudomonadota bacterium
CCGCTGGACGAGGTGCCCGGCCACGACCTGACCTACCAGGCCGAGGCCGGCCTGGTCGACGCCGCCCTGCCGTCCACGCTGTGGGCCGACATGGCCGGCTCGCTGCTGGCGGTCGAGGCTGCGCTGCAGGGCCTGCTGCTGCGCGCCAACCAGCATGCCGGCGAGGCGCTGCACTTCAACGTCGCCCTGGCCGAGGCGGCGCGCTACGCCGCGCTGCCGCGCCGCTTCGGCCTCACCGCGCCCGGCGCCCTGCTGGGCGGCGCCCACCCCGGCTACCAGGTGCTGCCCTGCGCCGACGGCGTGGTCACGGTGGCGGCGCTGGAGCCGCATTTCCTCGAAGCCTGGCAGAACGTCATCGGCATCCACCCCGACCTGGACGCCGCCGGCCAGCTCGCCATGGCGCGCGCCTGGTGCGCCGCGCGCAGCGCCGACGCGCTCAACGCCCTGGCGCAGCAGCACGATCTGCCGCTGTACGCCTGGGCGCAGGGCTGACCCCGCTCACCCCCGACGGACCGGCTGCGATGACGGGCCCGGGCGGCGCGGAACTCGACCACGTGGCGGGCCTGCTGCGCCAGGCCCGCCACGTGGCCGTGCTGACCGGCGCCGGCGTCTCGGCCGAAAGCGGCGTGTCCACCTTCCGGGACGCACTCACCGGCCTGTGGTCGCACGTCGACCCCATGGACCTGGCCACGGCCGAGGCCTACGCGACCGACCCCGAACTCGTCTGGGGCTGGTACGAGTGGCGCCGCATGCTGCTGCTGCGCGCCCGGCCCAATCCCGCCCACCTGGCACTGGCGCAGCTGGCCCGCCGGGTCGAGCGCCTCACCCTCGTCACCCAGAACGTCGACGACCTGCACGAGCGCGCCGGCAGCACCGGCGTCATCCACCTGCACGGCAGCATGTTCGCGCCGCGCTGCCTCGACTGCGCCGCGCCCTACGCTCTGCCGCCCGGCCTGCCCGACGAACCCGACGGCGGGCGCCGCCTGGCGCCGCCGCGCTGCGCCCACTGCGGCGGCCCCGTCCGCCCCGGTGTGGTGTGGTTCAACGAGATGCTGCCCCGCCAGGCCTGGGCCGCCGCCGAAGCCGCCGCCGCATCGTGCGACGTGCTGCTGTCGATCGGCACCTCCGGCCTGGTCTACCCCGCAGCCGGCCTGCCGCGCCTGGCCGCCGAGCACCTGGCGCAGGTGGTGATCGTCAATCCCGAGGCCGAGGCGCAGCGTGGCCTGGGCGACATCGCGCTGCCGGGGCCGGCCGGGGTGCTGCTGCCGGCGGTGGTGGCGCGCCTGGGGTGAGGACGGGGCCGGGGCTCTGTGCCGACTGTCGTCGCAACGGCGCGGGGCCCGAGCGAGACGCTTGCGCAGCGTGGTGAGTTGCGCTCACGCCGTGATCTCGACGCGATTGCCGTCCGGATCCAGCACGACGCTCTCGTAGTAGCCGTCGCCGGTACGGCGCGGTCCATCCAGAACCGGATAGCCATCGATCTTCAGGCGCTGCGTCAGCTCGTCGACGAGGCGCTCCGAGCCGAGCGACACGGCCAGGTGTGTCCAGCCCATCCTTTGCGCGCCGGGTGCCAGGGCGATCGGACTGAGCCGGGTGCTCGTCATGACCTCGATCCGGGCGCCCTCGGCGAAGCTCAGGAAGCAGGACTCGAAGCCCTTCGCCGGGTTGGTGTAGCCGCTGCCTGCCGTGGCACCGAAGTACGACACGTAGAAGTGCTTGCAGCGCTCGAGATCCTGGGTCCAGAGTGCGACGTGGTCGATGCGCATGATGGGCTGGGCGGCTTAGGGGCGCACGTGAGTGAGCGAGTGCCTCGGACGAGCAGCATGGCGGGCGGGCGGGCGCGCCGCGCTCACGTGCCCAGCAGTTCCACCTCGAACACCAGCGTCGCGTTGGGCGGGATCACGCCACCCGCGCCGCGTGCGCCGTAGCCCAGCTCGGCCGGAATGGTCAGCACGCGGGTGCCGCCGACCTTCATGCCCTGCACGCCCTTGTCCCAGCCCTTGATGACCTGGCCGGCGCCCAGGGCGAACTTGAAGGGGTCGCGGCGGTCCTTGCTCGAATCGAACTTGCGGCCGCGGTGGTCGGCGGCGGCTGGGTCGTGCAGCCAGCCGGTGTAGTGCACCGTCACCTGCTGGCCGGCGCGAGCTTCGGCGCCGGAGCCGACCACGGTGTCGACCATGTCGAGCCGGGGCGGCGCGGCGGTGGCGAGCAGTTCGACCTCGAACACCAGCGTGGCGTTGGGCGGGATGACGCCGCCGGCGCCGCGCGCGCCGTAGCCCAGCTCGGGCGGGATGATCAGGATGCGGGTGCCGCCGACCTGCATGCCCTGCACACCTTCGTCCCAGCCGCGGATGACCTGGCCGCCGTCGAGCTCGAACTGGAAGGGATCGCGGCGGTCCTTGCTCGAATCGAACTTGCGGCCGCGGTTGCCAGGCGCGGCGGCGTCGTGCAGCCAGCCGGTGTAGTGCACCGTGACGTTGGCGCCCGGGACGGCGGTGGCGCCGCTGCCGGTGACGGGGTCTTCGTACTGCAGGCCCGAGGGGGTGGTGGTCATGATGGATCTGGTCGGATTGAAACGGGCCGCCATCATGCCAGCGCGCGTTCGGCCGCGGCCCGGGCGTGGATGGCGGTGGTGTCGAACAGCGCCACGGCGGTGTCGGCCGGGCCGACCAGCAGCGAGATCTCGGTGCAGCCCAGGATGACGGCCTGGGCGCCGCGCGCCACCAGCGCGTCGATCTGCGCCAGGTAGGCGCTGCGCGAGCTGTCCACGATGCGGCCCAGGCACAGTTCGTCGTAGATGACGCGGTGCACCTCGGCGCGGCCGGCCTCGTCGGGCACCAGCACCGCCAGGCCGTGGTCGCGCAGGCGCTGGATGTAGAAGTCCTGCTCCATGGTGAAACGTGTGCCGAGCAGGCCGACGCGGCGGTGGCCGGCGGCCAGGATCTGCGCCGCCGTGCCGTCGGCGATGTGCAGCAGCGGCAGGGCGGGCACGGCGGCCTCGATGGTCGGCGCCACCTTGTGCATGGTGTTGGTGCACAGCACGAGGAAGTCGGCGCCCGCGGCGTGCACGCGCCGGGCGGCGTCGGCCAGCAGCTTGCCGGCCGCGGCCCAGTCGCCGGCGTGCTGCAGGCGCTCGATGTCGTGGAAGTCCACGCTGTACAGCACGATGCGCGCGGAGTGCAGGCCGCCCAGGCGCTCTTTCACCACCTCGTTGATGCTGCGGTAGTAGGGCACGGTGGATTCCCAGCTCATGCCGCCGATCAGGCCGATGGTCTTCATGTCGAGGTGGTGATGGTGGGGGTGATGGTGGGGGTGATGGAGGCGGTGCCGGCGGCGGCGATGGTGTCGGTGGCTGCTGAGGTGGCTGCTGCGGTGCCGTGCCAGCGCGCCGCCCAGGCCAGCGTCCAGCTGGCCAGGGCGTCGGCCACGGGCGTGGCGGGCGCGGCAGCCGCCAGGTCGAGCACGGCGGCGGCCTGATTGAGCGCGGCCAGCGGCTCGGCCAGGTCCAGCGGCCTCGCGCCGTTCTGCTTGCTGAGCTTGTGGCCGTCGGCCGCCAGCACCAGCGGCAGGTGCAGATAGGCCGGCGTGGCCAGGCCGAGCGCCTGCTGCAGCAGGATCTGGCGCGGCGTGTTGTCCGCCAGGTCGGCGCCGCGCACGACGTGGCTGATGCCCTGGGCGGCGTCGTCCACCACCACGGCGAGCTGGTAGGCCCACAGGCCGTCGGCACGCCTGAGCACGAAGTCGCCGACCGCGTCGGCCACGTCCTGCCGCTGCGCACCCAGGCGGCGGTCGTGCCAGGCGACGAGGCCGGCCGCGCCGGGTTCGACGCGCAGGCGCAGGGCGTGGCGCTCGGCCGGCCGGGTGGTGACGGGCTGCGCCTCGGCCGGCCGGCAGCTGCCGGGGTAGACCAGCTCGGCGTGCGGGTGGTGCGGCCGGCCGCTGGCGGCCAGGGCTGCGTTGATCTGGCTGCGCGTGCAGGTGCAGGCGTAGGCGCGGCCGCGGGCGAGCAGGTCGTCCAGCGCACGGGCGTAGGTGGCGCCGCGCCGGGATTGCCACAGCACCGGCTCGTCAGGCAGCAGGCCGCAGCGCGCGAGCTGGGCGAGGATGGCCTCGGCCGCGCCGGCCGGGCAGCGCGGCGTGTCGACGTCCTCGATGCGCACCAGCCAGCGCCCGGCGTGGGCGCATGCGTCCAGCCACGAGCCCAGCGCCGCGACCAGCGAGCCGGCATGCAGCAGGCCGGTGGGGGAGGGGGCGAAGCGGCCGACGTAGCGGTTGCCGCTGGCTGCCGTCGCCACGCTCAGATGATCAGGCCGGCGTGCTGTTCCAGCAGGGCGCGGCGCGTGGTCGGGCTGGCGAGCTGGTCCAGCCACCAGGTCAGGGCCTTGCCGTGCGCGGCGGCGCGCCGCCAGGCGTAGTGCAGGGTGATGTGGCTGCTGGTCTCCTCGGTGCGCTTGACGACCAGGCGGCCGGCCTCGACATGGCGGCGCGCCAGCGGCTCGGGCAGTCGGCCCAGGCCCAGGCCGCGGATCTGCGCCTCCAGCTTGGCGGCCAGCGAGGGCACGGTCAGCACGTCCTGGCCGGCCAGCACGCCGTAGGTGCGCGTCTCGATGCGCTGCGCCGTGTCGGCGATGGCGACCACGCGGTGGCGCGCCACGGTGCTGAACGACAGCGGCTCGGGCGCCTCGGCCAGCGGGTGGTGGGGCGCGACGGCCAGCAGCATTTCCATCTCGCCCAGCGGGGCGCAGACGATGTCGTCGGTCGGGCTGGCCGGGGCGAGCACGCCGATGGCCAGGTCGACCTGACCGGTGATGATGGCCTCCCAGGTGCCGGCCAGCACCTCGCTGCGCAGGCTCAGCCGGGTGGGCGGCGCGCTCACCTCGGTCGAGCGGTTGGCCGCGGCGGACTTGCTGGCCAGCGCCCCTGCGCTGGCCGCCGCGCTGCCCGGCGCGGGCAGCTCCAGGCGCAGGTCGTAGAACGCGGCCATGAGGTCGAAGATGGCCGAGGGCGCGATGATGTTGTCCACCGCGATGCCGAGCTGCGTCTCCCAGCCGGTGGCGACACGCTGCACGCGGTTGGCCACGGCGTCGAGCTGCTGCAGCAGCCGGCGGCCCTCGCGCAGCAGTTCCTCGCCCGCGGCGGTGAGCTGGGCCTGGCGCGAGCTGCGGTCGAACAGCAGGGCGTCGAGCGCCTCCTCGAGCTGGCGCACGTTGTACGTCAGCGCCGACGGCACCTTGCCCAGCTCGCGCGCGGCGGCGGCAAAGCTGCCCGTGCGCGCGATGGTGTCCATCATCTGCAGGGCTTCGGGCGTGAGGGCCAGGCGGCGGTCGGTCATGGTGGCGATGGGCGGTCGGGTCGGGCTGCCGGGGCGCGCGGGCGGTGCACTTCAGGGCGCTTGAATGATGCCATCAAGCCTGCGCCGCCCTGCCGGGCGTCCCCGGCCCTACAGTGGGTTCACCCTGGAGACACCCACCATGATCGACCTGCGCAAATCCTGCCAACGCGGCCTGGCCAACCACGGCTGGCTGCACAGCCAGCACAGCTTTTCCTTCGCCGACTTCCACGACCCGGCGCGCATGGGCTGGGGCAATCTGCGCGTGATCAACGAGGACAAGGTCGCGCCGGGCAAGGGTTTCGGCACCCACGGCCACCGCGACATGGAGATCGTCAGCGTGGTGCTGGACGGCGAGCTGGCCCACCGCGACAGCATGGGCAACGGCGAGACCATCCGCCCCGGCGAGGTGCAGCGCATGAGCGCCGGGCGCGGCGTGATGCACAGCGAATACAACCACGCCACGGCGCAGACCACGCACTTCCTGCAGATCTGGCTGCTGCCGGCGAAGCTGGGCATCACGCCCGGTTATGCACAGAAGGCCTTCGACCCGGCCGAACAGCGCGGCCGGCTGCGCCTGGTGTGCGCACCGGCGGACGAGGCCGCGGCGGCTGACGCCATCAGTTTCAACGCCGACGCGCGCCTGTACATCGGCCGATTCGACGGCGCGGCCGAAAGCGCCGAACTGGCCATCGCGCCCGACCGCAAGGCCTATGTGCACCTGGCGCGCGGCGCGCTCACGGTCAACGGCCGGGCCCTGCAGGCCGGCGACGCGCTGGCCATGGACGGCGAGCCGCTCGTCACCGTCGCCGCCGGCCAGGGCGCCGAGGTGCTGGTGTTCGACCTGGCGCCCTGACGCGGCCAGCGCTGCCGCGCCGACGGCAGCGCCTGCCGGCGCCGCCCGGCCCGACGTCGTCGGCACGGCACAACAGCTGTGCCGGCGGCATGTGCTTTTTGGCACGTGCCGCTCCTGAAACTGAGAATTTCCACGACCATGCGGCCCTTTCAAACCAGAGGGAAATCCCATGGACATGTCGGCCTTCCAGACCTTCCTGAGCACCACGGTCACCGAACTGGCGATCAAGATCCTCGCGGCCATCGTCTTCTGGGTGGTCGGGCGCTGGCTCATCGGCCGGGTGGTCGGCCTGATGCAGGCGGCCATGAACCGCAACGCGGTCGACCCGACGCTGACCAAGTACCTGGGCTCCATCGTCGTCATCGCGCTGAACATCACCCTGGTGCTGGGCATCCTGGGCTACTTCGGCATCCAGACCACCAGCTTTGCCGCCATGCTGGCCGGCGCGGGCGTGGCCATCGGCGCGGCCTGGAGCGGCATGCTGGGCAACTTCGCCGCCGGCGCCTTCATGCTGGTGCTGCGCCCGTTCAAGGTGGGTGACTTCGTCACCATCGGCGGCATCACCGGCACCGTGCACGAGCTGGGCCTGTTCGGCACCGCCCTCATCACGCCCGACAACGTGCTGACCATGGTCGGCAACGGCAAGGTGTTCGGCGACGTGGTCTACAACTACAGCTCGCTGCCGGCACGCCGGGTCGAGCGTACGGCGCAGATCGCCGGTTCGGTCGACCCGCTGGACGCCATCGCGCGCTACAAGGCCGCGCTGGCGCAGATCCCCGACGTGCTCGCCAGCCCGGCGCCCGAGGTCAACCTGCTGGAGACCAACCTGCTGGGCCATGTCATCGCCGTGCGGCCCTACACCCACACCAGCAGCTACTGGCAGGTGTACTTCGCCACCAACGAGATGATGGTGCGCGTGGCGCAGGAGGCCGGCTGGCCCGCGCCCACGCCCATGAGCGTGCAGCGCAACATCTGACGACGGCGAGCCGCCCCGGCCACCCCGCCACGGCCGAGGCCGGCTGGGTGGGATGGCGCGTGGGCGGGCAGGCGGGCGCGGCGCTAAAGTGCCCGCATGGACTTCCTGCTGCGCGCCCTGAGCGTCCTTCCGCTGGCCGACTGGCTGGCGTTGCTGGCCTTCTTCGCCGGCTGGGTGGCGTATGTGCACTTCGCCCGCCTGGGCGCGGCCGGGCGGGTGTCGGTGCTGGGCACGACCAACCGCATCCGCCACGACTGGATGCTGCAGGCCGCACTGCGCGACGTGCGCGTGGTCGACGGCGTGGTGCTGCAGAACCTCAGCAGCAGCCCGAGCTTCTTCGCCTCGACGACGATCTTCATCATCGGCGGCCTGGTCGCGGCGCTGGGCGCGAGCGAGAAGGCGGCCGACCTGGTGCACGAGATCCCCTTCGCCGCACGCACCTCGGCGCTGGTCTTCGACCTCAAGCTGCTGGTGCTGGCGGGCATCTTCGTGCACGCCTTCTTCCGCTTCACCTGGGCCATGCGGCAGTACACCTTCGGCGCGCTGCTGATCGGCGCGGCGCCGCCGCCCGAGGCCTTTGCCGCCGACGAGCCGGCGCGCCAGCGTTTTGCCGACCGCGCCGGTCGCGTCATGGGCCTGGCCGCCGAGACCTTCAACGACGGCCTGCGCGCCGTCTACATGAGCTTTGCCGCCGTGCTGTGGTTCGTCTCGCCGCTGGCCCTGGTGCTGGGCACGGCCGGCGTGATCTGGGTGCTGTACCGGCGCGAGTTCCATTCCGAACTGCTGGCGGTGCTCAACGA
>JBJOKY010000206.1:0-7937 GCA_046045865.1 Pseudomonadota bacterium
GCGCTCATGGCCGGCTGCCGAAGATGGCGGTGCCTATGCGCACCATCGTTGAGCCTTCCAGCACCGCTGCCTCCAGGTCGGCGCTCATGCCCATCGACAGGGTGTCCAGTGCCAGACCGGCCAGGTTCAGTTCCTCCAGCAGCCGGCGCAGGGCCGCCAGCGGTGCGCGCTGCGCCGCCAGCCCTTCGGCTGGCGCCGGGATGGCCATGAGGCCGCGCAGGCGCACCCGCGGCAGCTGCGCGATGGCTGTGGCCAGCGCAGGCAGCTCGGCCGGTGCCACGCCGCTCTTGCTGTCCTCGCCGCTGATGTTGACCTGCACACACAGCTGCAGCGGCGCCAGGTGGGCCGGGCGCTGCTCGCTCAGGCGCTGGGCGATGCGCAGGCGGTCCACGCCGTGCACCCAGTCGAAGGCCTCGGCCACGGCGCGCGTCTTGTTGGCCTGCAGCGGCCCTATCAGATGCCAGACGAGCTGGCTGCGCAGATCGGCCAGCGCCTGCATCTTGTCCAGCGCTTCCGCGACATAGTTCTCGCCGAATTCGGTCTGCCCGGCGGCATGCGCGGCACGCACCGCATCGGCCGGCTGGGTCTTGCTGACCGCCAGCAGATTTATCGATTCGGGCGCACGCCCGGCCTGTACACAGGCGCTTGCAAGGCGGTGCCGCACGGTTTGCAGGTGGTCGCTGATCGTCGTCATAATGGCCGTCACAGGGGGCAGGGAGCCAGATTCTCGGCGTGTCCGCACCCCTCACCGGTCGCTCCCGCAGGCCCGCCATCCATGGATATCACCCAGCTGCTCTCATTCACCGTACGCAACAAGGCGTCCGACCTGCACCTCTCGGCCGGTCTGCCGCCGATGATCCGCGTGCATGGCGAGGTGCGCCGCATCAACGTCGACGCCTTCACCGACAAGCAGGTGAAGGACATGGTCTACGACGTGATGCGCGATGCGCAACGCAAGGTCTTCGAGGAAACGCTGGAGTGCGACTTCTCGTTCGACGTGCAGCATCTGGCGCGCTTCCGGGTCAATGCGTTCAACCAGAACCGCGGCTGCGGCGCCGTGTTCCGCACCATCCCGGACAAGGTGATGACGCTGGAGGACCTGAAGACCCCCAAGGTCTTCGCCGACCTCTCGCTTAAGCCGCGCGGCCTGGTGCTGGTGACCGGGCCGACCGGTTCGGGCAAGAGCACGACGCTGGCCGCCATGGTCAACCACATGAACGAGAACGCCTTCGGCCACATCCTGACGGTCGAGGATCCGATCGAGTTCGTGCATGAATCGAAGAAATGCCTGGTCAACCAGCGCGAGGTCGGGCCGCAGACCAAGTCGTTCGAGAACGCGCTGCGCTCGGCCCTGCGCGAGGACCCGGACGCCATCCTGGTGGGTGAACTGCGCGACCTGGCCACCATCCGCCTGGCGCTGACCGCGGCCGAGACCGGCCACCTGGTGTTCGGCACGCTGCACACGTCCAGTGCCGCCAAGACCATCGACCGCATCGTCGACGTGTTCCCGGGCGACGAGAAGGAGATGGTGCGCGCCATGCTGTCCGAGTCGCTGCTGGCGGTGATCGCCCAGCAGTTGTGCCGCGTGCGTGACGGCAACGGCCGGGTGGCTGCGCACGAGATCATGCTGGGCACCTCGGCCATCCGCAACCTCATCCGCGAGAACAAGGTGGCGCAGATGTATTCGATCATCCAGACCGGCCAGTCGCAGGGCATGCAGACACTGGACCAGTGCCTGATCGAGCTGGTCAAGCGCAACGTCATCACGCCGGCCGAGGCGCGCACCAAGGCGCGCATACCCGAGAACTTCCCGGGCTGAGCGCACGATATATATGGAACGCGATCAGGCATCGAAATTCGTCAACGACCTGCTGCGCCTGCTGGTCTCGCGCAAGGGCTCGGATCTATTCCTCACGGCCGACTTCCCGCCCGCCATCAAGGTCGACGGCAAGGTCACCAAGGTGTCGCCGCAGCCGCTCACCGGCCAGCACACCGTGGCGCTGGCGCGCTCGGTGATGAACGACAAGCAGGCGGCAGAGTTCGAACGCACCAAGGAGTGCAACTTCGCCATCTCGCCGCCGGGGGTGGGGCGTTTCCGGGTCAACGCCTTCATGCAGCAGGGCCAGGTCGGGCTGGTGTTCCGCACCATCCCGCAGTACCTGCCCAGCATCGACGTGCTGGGCCTGCCGCAGATCCTCAAGGAGATCGTCATGGCCAAGCGCGGCCTGGTGATCATGGTGGGCGCCACCGGCTCGGGCAAGAGCACCTCGCTGGCGGCCATGGTCGACTACCGCAACGAGAACGCCTACGACCACATCATCACGGTCGAGGACCCGGTCGAGTTCGTGCACCTGCACAAGAACTCCATCGTGACCCAGCGCGAGGTCGGCATCGACACGGTGGACTGGGAGTCGGCGCTGAAGAACTCGCTGCGCCAGGCGCCCGACGTGATCCTGATGGGCGAGATCCGCGACCGCATGACGATGGACCACGCCATCGCCTTCGCCGAGACCGGCCATCTGTGCCTGGCCACGCTGCACGCCAACAGCGCCAACCAGGCGCTCGACCGCATCGTCAACTTCTTCCCCGAGGAGCGCCGGCCGCAGCTGCTGATGGACCTGTCGCTCAACCTCAAGGCCACCGTGTCGCAGCGCCTGCTGCCGCGCGAGGAAGGGGCAGGGCGCATCGCCGCGGTCGAGGTCATGATCAACAGTCCGCTGATCGGCGACCTGATCTTCAAGGGCGAGGTCGGCCAGATCAAGGACGTCATGAAGCGCAGCCGCGAACTGGGCATGCAGACCTTCGACCAGGCGCTGTACGACCTGTACGAGGGCTACATGGTCAGCTACGCCGACGCGCTGCGCAACGCCGATTCGCTCAACGACCTGCGCCTGTCGATCAAGCTCAACAGCGCACGTGCGCGCAACAGCGACTTCGGCAACGGCACCGAGCACCTGACCATCCTGTAACGCCTGACAACATGACGACATCCCGCAGCTACGACTCCATTGCACCGCGCCACGTGGCCTTTCTCGGCCTGGGCGTGATGGGCGCCCCCATGGCCGGCCATCTGGCCCGTGCCGGGCATCAGGTCACGGTCTACAACCGCACCGCCGCCAAGGCCGAGGCCTGGGCCGCCGAGTACCAGGGCCGCGCCGCCGCCACGCCGCGCGAGGCCGCGGCCGGCGCCGAGATCGTGTTCTGCTGCGTCGGCAACGACGACGACCTGCGCTCGGTCGTCCTGGGCGAGCAGGGCGCATTCGCCGGCATGTCGCAAGGCGCCATCCTGGTCGACCACACGACGGCCTCGGCCGAGGTCGCACGCGAACTGGCCGCCATCGGTGCCACCCAGGGCGTGCACTTCGTCGATGCGCCGGTGTCTGGCGGCCAGGCCGGTGCGGTCAACGGTGCGCTCACCGTCATGTGTGGCGGCGATGCCGCGGCCTTCGACAGCATGAAGCCGGTGGCCATGGCCTACTCGCGGGCCGTCACGCTGCTGGGCGCCAGCGGTGCCGGCCAGCTCGCCAAGATGGTCAACCAGATCTGCATCGCCGGGCTGGTGCAAGGTCTGTCCGAGGCCATCGCCTTCGGTCAGAACGCCGGGCTGGACATGCACGCCGTGCTGGACGTCATCGGCAAGGGTGCGGCGCAGAGCTGGCAGATGGACAACCGCGGCAAGACCATGGTCGACGACAAGTTCGAGTTCGGCTTCGCGGTCGACTGGATGCGCAAGGACCTGGGCCTGGTGCTCGACGAGGCCCGTCGCAACGGCTCCAGGGTGCCCGTCACCGCCCTGGTCGACCAGTTCTACGCCGACGTGCAGGCCATGGGCGGGCGGCGCTGGGACACCTCCAGCCTGGTCCGGCGCCTGCGCAAGGCCTGAGCCTCACGCCACCATCGATGAACAAGGGCGCCGCGGCGCCCTTGTTCGTTCGGGAGCAAGACCGGCTGGCTGCGACCGGCCTACTTGCCCAGGATGGACTTGAGCTCGTCCTGCGTGATGATCTCGACCATGCGCACGACCTTCTGCACACCCTGCACGCCACGCGCCAGGTCGATGGCACGGTTGGCCTCGGCCTCGGTCACGCGGCCGAACAGGTAGACCACCCGACGATCGGTGAACACCTTGAAGGCGCCCACCGACACACCGGCGGCGTCGACCAGGCTGGCGCGGACCTTGGTGGTCAGCAGGGTGTCGTTGGAGCGGTCGGCGGCGGAACTCGGCCATGCCACCGCCAGGTCCTCCACGCTGACCGACTTCACGTTGTCCACGCGCCTGACCGCGGCCTCGATGGCGGCGCGGTCCTCTTCCTTGAAGATCTCGCCGGTGAGCAGCACGGCGCGGTTGTAGGACGTCACGGTCACGTGGGCACGCTCGCCCACCACGTCGCGGATCCGGTTGCCGGCCTTGATCTCTATCGTCTGGTCTTCCAGTTGCGTGGCCGATGAGCGCCGGTCGGCCACCACGGCCGCACCGCTGAGCGCCGCACCTCCGATGACGAGCGGCACGCAGCCCGCGGTGGTAGCGGCCAGCACGGTCAGCAGGGTCAGACCACCGGCCAGGCGTCGCATGTTCAGGACCATCAGTCTTCCTTTTCGCCGAGCAGTTGAAGATCGACCGCATCGCAGATGCAGTGGACCACGAGCAGATGCACCTCCTGGATGCGTGCGGTGCGTACGTGCGGCACGCAGATGTGCACGTCGGTCTCGCCCAGCACCTCGCCCATGCGCCCGCCGCCCTTGCCGGTCAGGGCGATCACCACCATCTCCTTCTGGTGCGCCACCTCGATGGCCGCCAGCACGTTGGCCGAGTTGCCGCTGGTGCTGATGGCCAGCAGCACGTCGCCGGGCTGACCCAGCGCCTGCACCTGCTTGGAGAAGATCTGGTCGAAGGCGTAGTCGTTGCCCACGGCCGTGATGATGGAGGTATCGGTCGACAGCGACAGCGCTGCCAGACCGGGGCGCTCGCGTTCGAAGCGCCCGACGAACTCGGCCGCGAAGTGCTGGGCGTCACCGGCCGAGCCACCGTTGCCGCAGGCCAGCACCTTGCCGCCCGAGGTGATGGAGCCCATGATGGCCGTCACGGCGTCGGCGATCGGGCGGGTCAGGGTCTCCGCGGCGGCGTATTTCAGGTCCGCGCTGTCGAAGAACTGTTGCTGGATGCGTTGTTCAAGCATGCAGGAATGATAGTGCAGGGTCGGCACCGGGTCGGTGCGGGGGCGGCGGGCAGGGCGCCACGGCGAACGGTGCGTGCCGCACCGGCGGTTCAGGCGGCATCGAACGCGGCCTGCAGCCATTCGAGTTCACCGGCGTCGAGAGCCACCACGTCGAAGCGGCACGGTGGCAGCCGCGCCCAGCCCTGCAGGTAGTGGCGCGCGGCCAGCACCACGCGGCGCTGCTTGGCGGTGGTGACACTGGCGGCCGCACCGCCGCGGCTGGCCGAGCGGCGTGAACGCACCTCCACGAACACCAGCGTGCCGTCGCGATCGCGCATGATGAGGTCGACCTCGCCGGCGCGCCGCGAAGGCCCCAGCGCGACTCGATAATTGCGCGCCATCAGCGTGAGCCCGCGGTCCTGCAGATAGGCCAGGGCGAGTGCCTCGGCGGCGTCGCCGCGCGCCTTGGTGCCTTGCCCTGCAACTCCCTCGACCTGTCGATCAGCCATGACGTCCGCTCCCGCTTGCGACCCTCATCCAGACCAACCTTCCACAGGCGGTGGCGCCGTGACCGATGCCACCGCCCGTGCCGGCGTGCCGGCGCCGTGGGTGCAGACGCTGGCCGACGCCGCCGCAGCGCAGCAGTATCCACCTGCCACCCTGTACGTGGTGGCCACGCCCATCGGCAACGTCGGCGACCTCAGCCTGCGCGCCGTGCAGGCGCTGGCCCGCGCCGACGCCGTGGCCTGCGAGGACACGCGCGTGAGCGGCCAGCTGCTGGCCCGGCTGGGCCTGCACCGCCCGCTCGTCAGCCTGCACGAGCACAACGAGAGCCAGGCCGCCGCCGGCGTGGTGGCGCGCCTGCAGCAGGGCGAGCGGGTCGCCTACGTCAGCGATGCAGGCACGCCGGCGGTGTCGGACCCCGGCGCACGGCTGGTGGCCGCGGTGCGTGCCGCCGGCCTGCGCGTGTTGCCGCTGCCGGGCGCCAGCAGCGTCTCGGCGGCGCTGTCCGCGGCCGGCGACGTGGTGGGGCAGGGCCATGTCTTCCTCGGCTTCCTGCCCACCAAGGCCGGCGCGCGCAGCCAGGCGCTGACCCAGGCGCTGGCCCTGGCCACGTCGGCGACGGCAGCGGGCAAGTCCTTGTCCCTGGTGCTGTTCGAGGCGCCGCACCGCATCGTCGAGCTGTGCCAGGAGCTGGCGCGCCAGGCACCGCAGCGCCCGGTCACGCTGTGCCGCGAGCTGACCAAGCAGTTCGAGCAGATCGTCACCCTGACGGCGGTCGAGCTGCCGGCCTGGCTGCAGGCCGATGCCGACCACCTGCGCGGCGAGTTCGTGGTGGTCGTGCATGCCGCCGCACCGGCCGGCGCCGCGGCGGACGGCCTGTCGCCGCTGGCCGAGCGCTTGCTCGTCACGCTGCTGGCCGAACTGCCGCTCAAGCAGGCCGCCGCCCTGGCCGCCCAGGCGCTCAACCTGCCGCGCAAGGCGCTCTACCAGCGTGCGCTCGAGCTGCGCCAGCAGGCCGGTGATCAGCCCGAAACCGATGTGCCCGACGTGTGACGCAGGGAACCTCCCGAGCCACACGGCTTCGAAGAGGCTCGCCCGGGCACGGCGACGCACGGCCGTCGGCGCGACTCGGCTACCCTCGTGATTCATTCCTTGCAAGTACACCCCATGCCTCACACAGCGAATCGATCCGGCCTGCGGCGCCGCCTGCTTGGTGGTGCGCTGGCCTTGTGCGCCGCCCTGCCTGCGCTGGCCAAGCCGCCCACCGCCCAGAAGAAGATCGCCCGGCCGGCTCGTCCGGCCAGGCGCGGCAAGGGCGCCAGGGGCGCTGCAGCCGCGCCCGAGGCCGCCAGTGCCGCGCCGCGCAAGCTGCCCCAGGTGCTGGCACCCATGGACCTGCAGGAGCGCCGCCTGGCCAACGGCCTGCAGGTCGTGGCGCTGCCCATGGCCGGCGCGGCCAGCGTGAGCGTGCAGGTCTGGTACCGCGTGGGCGGCAAGGACGATCCGGTCGGCCGCTCCGGCTTCGCGCACCTGTTCGAGCACATGATGTTCAAGCGCACGCGCTACCTGGCCAACGAGCAGTTCGACCGCCTGACCTCCGACGTGGGCGGCGAGAACAACGCCTTCACCGCCGAGGACACCACCGCCTACCACGCCGTCGTGCCGGCCAACCACCTGGAGCGCCTGCTCTGGGCCGAGGCCGAACGCATGGCCCACCTGGAAGTCGACCAGGCCAGCTTCGACAGCGAACGCGCCGTCGTGCAGCAGGAGTTGCGCCAGCGCGTGCTGGCCTCGCCCTACGGCCGGCTGTTCAACGCCCTGCCGGGCGCGGCCTTCGAGGTCCACCCCTACAAGCGCCCGGTGATCGGCAGCATCGAGGACCTGGACGCCGCCACCCTGGCCGACGTGCAGGCCTTCCACCGCACCTACTACCGGCCCGACAACGCCACGCTCATCGTCTCGGGCGGCTTCGACGCGGCGCAGCTGCACGGCTGGGTCGACCGCTACTTCGGGCCGCTCGCCAACCCGGTCACGCCGGTGCCGCGCGTCACGGCCACCGAGCCGCGCCGCACCTCGCCGCGCCACGTGGCGGTCAAGGCGCCCAACGTGCCGCTGCCGGCCGTGGCGCTGATCTGGCAGGCCCCGCCGGCCGGCCATCCTGATGCGGCGGCGCTGCAGGTGGCGGCCGCGCTGCTGGCGAGCGGCGATTCGTCGCGCCTGAACGAATCGCTGGTCTACCGCGAGCAGGCCGCGCAGGCCGCCGGTTTCAGCGCGGAG
>JBJOKY010000207.1:0-8179 GCA_046045865.1 Pseudomonadota bacterium
ACGCCGCCATGGTCGCGGCGACGGTGGGCCCAGCCCATCAGGGTGACGGTCTGGCCGAGCAGGGCCTCGCTCACGAGGCCGGCATAGGTGGTACGCATGATCGGGAATTCTTTCTTCTGCAAGGGATGGGGGCGGGCCGACAGGCGCCGGGCCTGCGGGCGGGATCGATCGTCTGGATTCAATCAGTCAGTGAGCGCTGGGCAGGCTGTCTTGCAAGCCTTCAGGACCCACCGCGGGCCAGGCGGCGGGCCCGGTCAATTTCGGCCCGTGGCCACGGCCGCGAGCGGCGCCGGCGCGGTGTGCGGCGACGGCGGGGCGACGACGCCCATCGAGATGATGTACTTGAGCGCCTCGTCGACGCTCATCTCCAGCGCCACGACCCCGGCACCATGAGCAGGAAGCCCGAGGTCGGGTTGGGCGTGGTCGGCACATACAGGCTCACGCTGTCTGTGGGCAGGCGTTCGCCCACCTCGCCGTTGGGCCGGCCGGTGACGAAGGCGATGGTCCAGCACCCGGCGCGCGGGTACTGCACCAGCACCGCCTCGCGGAAGGCCTGGCCGTTGCTGGAGAACAGCGTGTCCGAGACCTGCTTGACCGAGTTGTAGATCGACTTGACGATGGGGATGCGCGACAGCACGCGATCCCACTGCCTGATCCACCACTGGCCGACGAAGTTGGCCACGAACACGCCGGTCAGCAGCAGGGCGACCAGCAGCACCACGACACCCAGGCCGGGCACCGCCTTCAGGTTGGTCAGCAACTGCTGGGCGCTGCCGGGCAGCACGGCGCCCAGCCCGCCCACCACCGAGCGGAAGACCGAGTCGAGCACGCCCAGGGCCCAGGACAGCACCCAGATGGTGATGCTCACGGGCAGCCAGACCAGCAGGCCGGCCACGAGGTATTTCTTCACGCCAGGCTTTCGATCAGGAACGGGAACGCAGCTGCAGCCATGCAGGCGTCAATGACAGGCACAGGAGCCACCGCAGGCCGCCGCCGCGGTCGTGCTGCCGCTGCCCGAACCGGCGGGACCACCACCGGCCGCGCCGCCACCGTCGCCGCCACCGGCCGGAGCGCTGCCGCCACCGTCACCCGAGGGCTTGCCGCCGCCGTCGGCCGCTCCGCCGCTCACGGCCGGGGCGGACGTGCCGTTGCCGCCGCCCTTGAAGTCGGTCACGTACCAGCCCGAACCCTTGAGCTGGAAGCCCGCGGCCGTCACCTGCTTGGTGTAGGTCTCGGCGTTGCAGGACGGGCAGGTGGTCAGCGGCGGATCGGAGATCTTGCGCAGCACGTCGCTGGCATGACCGCAACTGCTGCAGCGATAGGCATAAATCGGCATGGTGTAGACCTTGATTCGTTCGGGAAATTATAAAAGCCGGGGTCAGGCGCCCATGCCCGCATGAACGTGGTGCGAGGCCTGCTGGTTGCGGATGGACTGCGGCGCAAGCGAGCCACCGACCATGCCGACCACCGCGGCCAGGAACCCGGCGAGCTGGGCCGGGAACTGCTCCCCGGCCGGCGAGTAGGTGAACAGGCCCCAGGCCAGCAGGCCCAGCACGATGGACAACACCGCGCCCTGGGTGGTCGCGCGCTTCCAGTACAGGCCGAAGGCCAGCGGCACGAAGGCACCGACCAGCGTCACCTGGTAGGCGCCCGACACCATCTCGTAGATGGGCGTGCCGCGCGAAGCCATGGCATAGATGCAGACGCAGACCGAAAACACAAGCACCGCCACGCGCATGGTCCACAGCTCGTGCCTGTCGCTCTGGCGCGGGAAGAACTGGCGCCAGATGTTCTCCACGAAGGTGACCGACGGCGCCAGCAGCGTGGCCGACGCGGTCGACTTGAGCGCCGACAGCAGTGCGCCGAAGAACAGCACCTGCATCACGAAGGGCATCTTCTCGAGCACCAGGGTGGGCAGCACCTTCTGCGGATCGTCCTTGATCAGCGCAGCGGCCTGCTCGGGCATGATGATCAGCGCGCTGGTCACCAGGAACATGGGCACGAAGGCGAAGCCGATGTAGCACAGGCCGCCGATCACCGGGCCGCGTGTGGCGGCTTTTTCATCCTTGGCCGACATGACGCGCTGGAACACGTCCTGCTGCGGGATCGAGCCCAGCATCATGGTGATGGCCGCAGCGATGAAGAACAGGATGTCCCTGGTCGACGGCTCGGGCAGGAACCTGAACAGGTCCTTGCTCACCGCCAGGGCGATCACCTTGTCGGCACCGCCGGCCTGTTGACCGGCGAACACCGCGATGATGGACAGGCCGACCACCAGGATGATCATCTGGATGAAGTCCGTCACCGCCACCGACCACATGCCGCCGAACAGCGTGTAGGCCAGGATCGAGGCCGTGCCCAGCACCATGCCCACCGGCACGCTGATGGCGCCGCCCGACAGCAGGTTGAACACCAGGCCCAGCGCCGTGACCTGGGCCGACACCCAGCCCAGGTAGCTCAGGATGATCACCAGCGAGCAGAACACCTCGATGCCGCGCCCGTAGCGCTCGCGGTAGTAGTCGCTGATGGTCAGCAGCGTCATGCGGTAGAGCTTGGCGGCGAAGAACATGCCCACCAGGATCAGGCAGGTGCCGGCACCGAACGGGTCCTCCACCACGCTGCCCAGGCCGCCCTGCACGAACTTGGCCGGGATGCCCAGCACGGTCTCCGAGCCGAACCAGGTCGCGAAGGTCGTGGTGACGATCATCACCATGGGCAGGTGGCGCCCGGCGATGGCGAAATCCGCCGTCGTCTTGACGCGTCGGGCCGCCCATAGGCCGATGGCGATGGTGACCAGCAGATAGAGGATGACGAGGGCCAGCAGCATGGGTAACGCCTGAAGAGCTTGCTTGTTCGGGATCTGGCGGCGCCGACCGGGCCGACCGCCACACTGCCGCGCCAGGGAGGCGCGCGGCGCGCGATTATCCAGGCAAGCTTCGCGCCAGGCTCTGAGCGCTCACCCTGAGACCGTGCTCAGCCGCCGTGGAACCACCACAGTCCGGCCAGCTTCATCAGCGCCATGCCGACCACGAAGCCGCCACCCGCCCAGACGAAGGCCTGCAGATACCGGTTGGTGCGGCGCTGCTCGCGCAGCAGGGCGCGCAGCAGCTCGTCGCTGGTGGCGCGCGGGTGGGCCTGCTGCTTCAAGGCGTCGTGCAGCAGACGCGGCAGCTCGGGCAGCATGTGGGCGAAGTGCGGCGCCTCGTCCTTGAGCGTGCCGATGAGCGCACGCCAGCCGATCTGCTCATTCATCCAGCGTTCGAGGAAGGGCTTGGCGGTGGCCCACAGGTCCAGCTCGGGGTCGAGCTGGCGGCCCAGGCCCTCGATGTTGAGCAGCGTCTTCTGCAGCAGCACCAGCTGCGGCTGGATCTCGACGTTGAAGCGCCGCGAGGTCTGGAACAGCCGCATCAGCACCTGGCCCAGCGAGATGTCCTTGAGCGGGCGGTCGAAGTGCGGTTCACACACGGCGCGCACCGCGCCTTCCAGCTCGTCGATGCGGGTGGTGGGCGGCACCCAGCCGGATTCGACGTGCAGCTCGGCCACGCGGCGGTAGTCGCGCCGGAAGAAGGCCAGGAAGTTGTGCGCCAGGTACTCCTTGTCGCGCGCATCGAGCGTGCCGATGATGCCGAAATCGAGCGCGATGTAGTGCCCGAAGGTCTCGGGCGCGAGCGACACCATGATGTTGCCCGGGTGCATGTCGGCGTGGAAGAAGCCGTCGCGGAACACCTGGGTGAAGAAGATGGTGACGCCGTCCACCGCCAGCTTCTTGAAGTCGATGCCGGCAGCACGCAGCCGGTCGACCTGGCTGATGGGCACGCCGTGCATGCGCTGCATGACCAGCACCTCGGCGCTGCTCAGCTCCCACAACATCTCGGGGATGAGCAGCAGGTTCAGGCTGCTCATGTTGCGGCGCAGCTGGGTGGCGTTGGCGGCCTCGCGCACCAGGTCCAGCTCGTCGTGCAGGTACTTGTCGAACTCGGCCACCACCTCGCGCGGACGCAGCCGCCGGCCGTCGGCGCTGATGCGCTCCAGCCAGCGCGCGCCGGCGCGCAGCAGGCCGATGTCGGCGTCAATCACCTCCAGCATGCCCGGGCGCAGCACCTTGACGGCCACCTCGCGCCCGCCGTGCAGGTGCGGGTGCAGCCGCCCGAAATAGACCTGGGCGATGGAGGCGCTGGCGACGGGTTCGGCGTCGAGCTGGGCGAACACCTCGCTGATCGGCCGGCCCAGCGTGCGCTCGATCATGGCGCGCGCACGGTCGCTCGGGAAGGGCGGCACCTGGTCCTGCAGCAGCGCCAGCTCCTCGGCCAGGTCGGGCGGCAGCAGATCCCGCCGGGTCGACAACACCTGGCCGAACTTGACGAAGATGGGACCGAGTTCTTCCAGCGCGATGCGCAGGCGCTGGCCACGCGGCGTGTCGTGGCGGCGCGGGCCCGCCACATGGCGCAGCAACGCCAGCAGCGGCGGCAGGCGCAGCTGGTCGAACAGCAGGCGCAACACGCCGTGGCGCCACAGCACCCACAGGATGCGGACCAGCCGCAGGCTGTTGGTCATGGCCGGGCCACGGCTGCGGCCGAGGGGCGGGGGCGGACGCCGGTCACCGCTCGGTCGAGCGGGCGGCGCGGGCACGCAGGCTGTCCAGCCCGCTGGCCGCGCCACGGGCCAGGCCGCTGCCACCGGCGGCCAGACGGCGCGCGCCGTCCACCGCCCAGCGCATCACGCGAGCCAGCTGGTGCGCCGGCGCGTCGCCGACGATGCGGGCGAGATCGTCCTCGATGTCCCAGCGCAGGTGCTCGGCCAGCCAGCCGACCTCGGCAGCCAGGCCGGCGTCACCCTGGATCTCCATGGGCGGACGCCCGCCCGCGGCGGCCAGCAGCCAGCTGCCCAGGTCGCCGGCATCAAGCGTCACGACCAGGCCGGTGGCCTCGGGCAACGCATCGGCGCCCGCCACAGGCTCGGAGCCGGCAGCCGGGTCAAGCGGCGCGGCCATGGTGCGGTCGAAATCGAGCAGGCCGGCGGCGCTGACGCTCCAGCGCGCCGGCATGGGCTGCGGCAGCCGCTCGGCCAGCGCCGCGGGCAGGAAGGACGGCCAGCCGCGCCACTGCACCGTGACCGTCTTGCCCGCCTGGCCGGCCAGGCGCTGCATGGCCACCGGCTCGGACGCGATCACGTGGTTGATCAGCAGCGTGATGCGCCCCAGCGCCTCGTTGCCCAGGGACTGCATCAGACCCGCCAGCGCGGGCGGCGCAGGCAGCGCGAAGTCGTTTTTCAGCATCTTTTCATTGTAGGTGGCTGTTCACGGCCGGCCTTGTTGCAGCGCATGAATGACACCGCGCCGTACCCGCGTCTTTGCCAGAATCGGCGCAGCCCGGCCGGCCCTCGCGCGCCTGCCGAAACTCGTGCAACACACCGGCGATCCATGTCCACCATCCTGCTCACCGGCGCGGCCGGCTACATCGGTTCCCACACCTGGCTGGCGCTGCGCGCGGCCGGCCACCAGGTCGTGGGCGTGGACAACTTCGCCAACAGCTCGCCCAGGGTGCTCGACCGCCTGGCCGGCCTGCTGGGCGAGGCGCCCGTGTTCGTGCAGGCCGACGTGAACGACCGCGCCACCATGACCCGGGTGCTGCGCGAGCACGCGGTCGACGCCGTGGTGCACTTCGCCGCCCACAAGGCGGTGGGTGAATCCACCGAACAGCCGCTCGAATACTTCCGCAACAACCTGGGCGGCCTGGTCAGCGTCGGCCAGGCCATGGCGGATGCGGGCGTGCTGCGCATCGTCTTCAGCTCCTCGGCCACGGTCTACGGCCAGCCCGAACGCCTGCCCATCACCGAGGACTGCGCCCTCTCGGCCACCAACCCCTACGGCCTGACCAAGCTGCTGGGCGAACAGCTGCTGCGCGAGCTGGAAAAGTGCGACCCGCGCTGGCGCGTGGCCTACCTGCGCTACTTCAACCCGGTCGGCGCACACCCGAGCGGCCAGATCGGCGAAGACCCGCGCGGCGTGCCGAACAACCTCATGCCCTACGTCACCCAGGTCGCCGTGGGCAAACGCGCCGAACTCTCGGTCTACGGCGGCGACTACGACACGCCGGACGGCACCGGCGTGCGCGACTACATCCACGTGATGGACCTGGCCGAGGGCCATGTGGCGGCGCTGGCCTGCCTGCTGGGCGGCGGCGACTCGCTCACCGTCAACCTCGGCACCGGCCGGGGCTACAGCGTGCTGGAGGTGGTCCGGGCCTTCGAGCGCGCCAGCGGCCGGCCCGTGCCCTACAAGCTCGTGCCGCGCCGCCCCGGCGACGTGGCCGCGTGTTACGCCGACCCGGCGCTGGCGCGCGAACTGCTCGGCTGGCAGGCCACGCGCGGGCTCGACGCGATGTGCGCCGATTCGTGGCGCTGGCAGAGCCAGAACCCGCAAGGCTTCGAGGGCTGACGCCCGACGCAACGCGGTCATGCCGCGCGCGCAGCCGCGTCGGTGCGCTGCGACAATCACCCCCATGACCCCGCACGACATTCCCGCCTACATGGCCCACCTCGGCGCGCTGGCCCGCGCCGCCTCGACGCGCATGGCGGCCGCGTCCACCGCCGAGCGCAACGACGCCCTGGTCGGCCTGGCCGAGCTGCTGCGCAGCGAAGCCGCCGAGCTGCAGGCCGCCAACGAGCTGGACCTGGCCGCGGCGCGTGCCAACGGCCTGGCCGGCCCGCTGCTGGACCGCCTCAAGCTCGACGCCAGGACCATCGCCACGGTGGCCGAGGGCTGCGAGCAGCTCGCCGGCATGCCCGATCCGATCGGCGAGATCGTGCACCTGCGCCGCCGCCCGAGCGGCATCAGCGTGGGCCAGATGCGCGTGCCGCTGGGCGTGTTCGGCATGATCTACGAGAGCCGGCCCAACGTGACGATCGAGGCCGCGTCGCTGGCCATCAAGAGCGGCAACGCCTGCATCCTGCGCGGTGGCTCGGAGGCGCTGCAGTCCAACCTGGCGCTGTGGAAGCTGGTGCAGCGCGCCCTGCTCGGCGCCGGCCTGCCCGAGGCGGCCGTGCAGCTGGTCGAGACCACCGACCGCGCCGCGGTGGGCCGGCTCGTCACCATGCCCGAATCGGTCGACGTGATCATCCCGCGCGGCGGCAAGTCGCTCATCGAGCGCATCGCGGCCGAGGCGCGCGTGCCTGTCATCAAGCATCTGGACGGCAACTGCCACACCTATATAGATGCACGCGTCGACCTGGATCTGGCGCTGACCGTCACCGACAACGCCAAGACGCAGAAGTACAGCCCCTGCAACGCGACCGAATCGCTGCTGGTGCATGCCGCGCAGGCGGCGCGCTTCCTGCCCGCCATCGGCGCGATCTTCGCCGCCAAGGGCGTGGAGATGCGTTGCTGCCTGGCCTCCAAGGCCCTGCTGGCCGGCGTGACGGGTGCACAGCTGACCGACGCCACCGAAGCCGACTGGGCCGAGGAATACCTCGCCCCCATCATCAGCGTGAAGGTGGTGGCCAGCCTGGACGAGGCCATCGCCCACATCAACCGCTACGGCTCGCACCACACCGACGCCATCCTGTCGACCGACTACCCGGCCTGCATGCGCTTCCTGCGCGAGGTCGATTCGGCCAGCGTGATGGTGAACGCCAGCACGCGTTTCGCCGACGGCTTCGAATACGGCCTGGGCGCCGAGATCGGCATCAGCACCGACAAGTTCCACGCCCGCGGGCCCGTCGGGCTGGAGGGACTGACCTCGCTGAAGTACGTCGTGCTCGGCCAGGGCGAGGTGCGCCGTTGAATCACGTGGCGGACAGGACCGCATTGGTGCTGTTCTCCGGCGGGCAGGATTCGACCGCCTGCCTGGCCTGGGCGCTCGAGCGCTACGCCCGCGTCGAGACCGTCGGCTTCGACTACGGCCAGCGCCACCGCGTCGAACTGGACTGCCGCGCGCCGGTGCGCAGCGCCGTGGCGGCACTCCAGCCCGCCTGGGCGCAGCGCCTGGGCGACGACCACCTGTTCGACCTGGGTCTGGTCGGCGCCCTGGGCGGCACGGCGCTGACCGAGCAGCGCGCCATCGAGCTGGACGCCAACGGCCTGCCCAACACCTTCGTGCCGGCGCGCAACCTGCTGTTCCTCACCGCCGCGGCGGCGCTGGCCTACCGGCGCGGCGCCAGCGTGCTGGTCGGCGGCATGTGC
>JBJOKY010000208.1:0-7892 GCA_046045865.1 Pseudomonadota bacterium
TGGGCACGGTGACCACCGTGGTGTCCTTCCTCGTCATGGGCACCACGCTCACGATCGTGGCGCTGTGGCAGCGCCGTCGGCAGCAGACGAAGCTGCGCTGACCTCGCGGCCGCTGCTGCCGTTTGCCGACGCCGACGCCCCCGCCGCCGGGCGCATCCGCCGCAGCAGCCGCGCCGTGAGCTGCACCAGATCATCCACATAGGTGTAGACCACCGGGATGACCAGCAGGCTGAGGAAGGTCGAGGTGATCAGCCCGCCGATGACCGCAACCGCCATGGGCTGACGAAAGCTCGGGTCGGCGCCCCAGCCCAGGGCGATGGGCATCATGCCCGCGCCCATGGCGATGGTGGTCATGACGATGGGACGGGCGCGCTTGAGGCAGGCGTCCAGCACCGCCTCGCGGCGGCTGCGGCCCTCGTGGCGGGCGATGATGGCGTAGTCCACCAGCAGGATGGTGTTCTTGGTCGCTATGCCCATCAGCATGATGAGGCCGATCAGCGAGGGCATGGAGAACGCGCTCTTCGTCACCAGCAGCGCCACGAAGGCACCCCCCAGCGACAGCGGCAGCGCCGCCAGGATGGTGGCCGGCTGCATGAAACCCTTGAACAGCAGCACCAGCACGATGTAGATGCACAGCACCCCGGTCAGCATGGCCAGGCCGAAGCTGGCGAACAGCTCGCCCATCACCTCGGCATCCCCCAGCGTGGCCTGGCTCACACCGGCCGGCAGGGCCTGCAGGCTGGGCAGCTTCTCCACCGCGGCCACCACGTCGCCCAGGGGCTGGCCGTTCAGCTCGATCTGGAAGTTGATGTTGCGGCGGCGGTCGTAGCGGTCGATCTGCGCCGGGCCGCTTTCCAGCCCGATGCTGGCCACGTTCGAGAGCATCACCGGCCCGCGCCGCCCCGGCACGGGCAGCTGGCCGAGCAGCTGCACGTCCTGGCGCGCCGCGTCGGGCAGGCGCACCACCATGGGCACCTGGCGCTGCGCCAGGTTGAGCTTGGGCAGGCTGGCGTCGAAGTCGCCCGCGGTGGCGATGCGCAGGCTGTCGGCCATGGCCGCGGTGGTGACACCGGCGTCGGCGGCGCGGGCGAAGTCCGGCCGCACCACCAGTTCGGGGCGCACCAGGCTGGCGGTGGAGGCGATGTTGCCCAGGCCGGGAATGCTGCGCAGGTCGCGCTCCACCGCGCGTGCGGCCTCGGCCAGCGCCAGCGGCTCGTCGCCCGACAGCACCAGCATGTAGGTCTCGCCCGAGCCGCCCAGGCCCACCTTGACGCGCGCGCCCGGCAGCGCCTGCATGGCCTCGCGCAGCTCGCGCTCGATCACCTGCTTGCGCACGCCCTGGCGCTGGTCGCGCGGCGTGAGGGTGAGCGTCAGCGTGGCCTTGCGCACCTCGGCCGCGCCGCCGCCGGCAAAGGGGTCGCTGCCCGAGGCACCACCACCGATGGCGGTGTAGACCTGCCGCACATGCGGGTTGGCCTTGACGAGGGCACGCGCCTGCTCGGCCGCGGCAAAGGTGTCCTTGAAGGTACTGCCCGGCGGCAGCTCGATGGTGACCTGGCTCTGGCCGAAGTCGTCCGCCGGGATGAAGCCGGTGGGCAGCAACGGCACCAGCGAGATCGAGCCGACGAAGAAGGCCGCCGCGGCCAGCATGGTGGTCTTGCGATGGCTGGCGCACCAGCCCACCGTGCGCATGTACAGGCGCATGACGCGGCCGTCGTCCGGGTTGGCGCCGCCCACGATGGGCCGCAGCAGATAGGCCGCCATCATGGGCGTCAACATGCGCGCCACCACCAGCGAGGCGAACACCGCCAGCGCCGCGGTCCAGCCGAACTGCTTGAAGAACTTGCCGGGAATGCCGCTCATGAAGGCGGTGGGCAGAAACACCGCGATCAGCGTGAAGGTGGTGGCGATGACCGCCAGGCCGATCTCGTCGGCCGCCTCCATGGCCGCCTGATACGGGCTCTTGCCCATGCGCAGATGGCGCACGATGTTCTCGATCTCGACGATGGCATCGTCCACCAGGATGCCCACCACCAGCGACAGGCTCAGCAGCGTGACCACGTTGATGGAAAAACCCAGCGCCCACATGCCGATGAAGGCCGGAATGACCGACAGCGGCAGCGCCGTGGCCGCCACCAGGGTGGCGCGCCATTCGCGCAGGAAGGCGAACACCACCAGCACCGCCAGCGCCGCACCTTCGTACAGCAGGGCCAGCGAGCCCTCGTAGTTCTCCAGCACAGGGTCGACCAGGTTGAAGGCCTGGGTGAAGCTCACGTCCGGGTGACGCTGGCGCAGCTCGCCCAGCACACGGCTCACGCCGCGGTCCACGTCCACCTCGCCGGCGCCGCGGCTGCGCGTGATCTCGAAGCCCACCACCGGCTTGCCGTCCAGCAGCGCGGCGCTGCGTCGTTCGGCCACCGTGTCGCTCACCGTGGCGATCTGGGCCAGGCTCACGCGCCGGCCGTCCGAGAGCGGAATGTCCAGCCGGGCCAGCTCGTCGGCCGACTGCACCGTGGCGATGGTGCGCACGGTCTGCTCGGCGCCACCCAGGTCGGCGCGGCCGGCGGCGGATTCCTGCTGCACCGCGCGCAGCTGGCGCGACACGTCGCTGGCCGTCACGCCCAGGGCGAGCAGGCGGGCCGGGTCCAGCTCCACGCGCACCTCGCGGCTCACGCCGCCCACCCGCGCCACCGAGCCCACGCCGTTGATGGCGAGCAGGGCCTTGCTCACCTCGTTGTCGACGAACCAGCTCAGGCCCTCGTCGTCCAGCCGCGGCGCGGTGACGGTGTAGGTCAGGATGGGTGCGCCCGACAGGTTGAGCTTGCTGATCTGCGGGTCGCGCAGGTCGGCCGGCAGGTCGGCGCGCACGCGGTTGACGGCGTCGCGCACATCGTCCACCGCCTCCTGCGTGGGCTTTTCGAGCCGGAACTCGGCGGTGATGGTGGCCGTGCCGTCCTGCACCAGGGTGTAGAGGTGCTTCAGGCCCTGCAGCGTGGCCATGGAGTTCTCGATCTTGCGCGCCACCTCGGTCTCCAGCTGGGCCGGCGAGGCGCCGGGCAGGCTGGCGGTGACGCTGACGGTGGGCAGTTCCAGATCGGGGAACTGCTGGATCTTCATGGCCGAGAAGGTGGCCAGGCCGCCCAGGGTGAGCAGCACGAACAGCATGATGGCCGGCAGCGGGTGCCGGATGGACCAGGACGAGACGTTCATGGCGCCACCACCTTGACCGTGTCGCCGTCACTCAGGAAGGCCGCGCCGCGCGCCACCACCCGCGCGCTGGCCGGCAGGCCTTCCAGCGCCACGCGCTCGCCGTCGCGCGACAGCACCTTGACCTTGACCTGGCTGACACGTGCGTCGGCGCCCACCAACATCACCACCTGGAAGCCATCGCGCAGCAGCACGGCCGAGGCCGGCAGGGTGAGTGCGCTCTTCGCCTCGAAGCTGAACTCGCCGCGGCAGAACATGCCGGCGCGCACCTCGGCGCTGTCCGCCCCGGCGCGCAGGTCGACGTAGACGATGCCGTTGCGTGTGGCGGCGTCCACCGTGGGCGCGATCTGGCGCACCGTGCCGGCCACGCTGCGCCCGCCCGGCGTGGTGAGCGTGACGCGCTGGCCGATACGAATGCGCGCCAGCTCGCTGGCCGGCACCTCGGCGCGCCATTCCAGCCGTGCGGCGCGGATGAGGCGGAACAGCTCCTGCCCCGCACCCAGCACCGAGCCCACCGTGGCGCTGCGGGTGCTGATGAGGCCGTCGTCCGGCGCCAGCACCAGGGCCTGGGCCAGGCGCAGCTGCTGCAGGTCCAGGGCGGCGCGCTGGGCCGTGACGCGCGCCTTGGCAGTCTGCTCGGCGGTGAGGGCCTGCTGCACCTGCTGCAGCGTCATCACGCCGCTGTCGCGCAGGGCACGGGCGCGCTCGGCATTGCCCGCCGCCTCGCCCAGCACCGACTCGGCCTCGGCCAGGCCGGCCTGGATCTGCACCAGCTCGGCCTTGAGCGTGTCGGTGGCGAACACGGCCAGGATCTGGCCGCGCTTGACGCGTTCGCCCACCTCCACCTTCACCTCGGCCAGGCGCAGGCCGTTGGCCTCGCTGCCGATCACCGCCTCCTGCCAGGCCGCCACGTTGCCGTTGGCCTGCAGCAGGCCGGGCACGCTGGCCGGGCTGGGGCTGACCACGCTGACCGTGAGCGCGGCCTTGGCCGGTGCCGGGGCCGCGGCGGCAGGCGGTGCGGCCTGCGCCGCGGGCAGCAGCGCCAGGGCAACGAGGCTGGCCAGCGTCACCCGGGCCAGCCGGGCGACACCCCGGCGCAGGGCGAAACGGGGGCGGCCGGCACGGGCCTGTCGGGGCGGTCGGCCCTGTTGTTGCTGGCGAACCGGGCGGGCGTGAGCGGGCGCAAGCGGCGTCGGGGTGTCAGGCGTCATGGTCATGGGCAGGGCATCAAGGGGATGCGTGGGACGGCGATTCAGGAGACGACGAAGCGGTGGGCGGCCATTCGACAGGGGCGGCAGGACCGGGGCCGGGCATCAGGCCGGCATCAGGCCGGCATCAGGCCAGCATCAGGCCGGTGCGGGACGGTCGGCAGCGCCTGCTGCCCGGCGGCGCTGCTCGTGGTCGACCATGGCCAGGGCCTGGCGCAGCAGGCAGTCCGCCCAGCGCCGCGTGGCGTCGGCGCCGGCATTCAGGCCGGGTGCGACCGCGTCGATCACCTCGCGGCCCACGTGCAGATGCACGCTCAGGCCGAACAGGCACACGGCCAGGCGCTGCACTTCGTCGTCCGGCGCGGCCAGGCCGAGCTGGCGGCACAACACGGCGCACAGGGCCTGGTGCAGCGGGCGGATGCCGTGGTCCAGCTCCTCCTGCCACAGGCCGGTGGGCTCCAGCATCTCGCGCATGCGCAGCTTCACGCACAGCCGGGTGTCCTCGCCCTGGTCGAGCGGGGCCAGCAGGGTCTGGTAGTAACGCGTCAACGCCGCCTGCAGGCCCAGGGCCGGGTCGGCGAAGGCGGCCGGGTCGTGGCCGGGCTCGTCCAGCGGCTCGAAGAACACGGCGCGGTACAGCCCCGCCTTGTCGCCGAAGTAGTAGGCGATGGCCGCCACGTTCATGCCGGCCGCCTGGGCCAGCTCGCGCGTGGAGGTGGCGGCATAACCCTGCCGGGCGAACAGGTGCAGGCCGGCGCGCAGCAGCCGCTCGCGGCTGGCCTCGCCGTCACTGCGCACGCCGGCCGGGCGCGGCACGTCGGCACCCGGCAGGGCGGAGGCAGCGCCCGGCGCCGGGGCGAGCGCGACGGTGGCGAAGGTCTTGCGCAGGCGTGTCATACGCCGCAGTCTAGCGAAATACATCAAACGATCGATTCAACTCAAGCACGAAGGACCGCATGCCCGCTTGCACGGCGATTTCCCCGGGCAAACAAGGGGATATGGCCGGCTTAGACCAGCCTCCTCTCAGTTTTGTGCGTCTGCACCCGATAGCACACTCGATTCATGGAGCCCGTGCAGCGCTTGCGGTGCACCTCAACAAACCCTGGTTGGACATGACACCCCCACGCATCCCGGCGCAACCCGCGGCCCGCTCACCCCTGCGCGATGTGGCATGGCCAGGTCTGGTCTTCCTCGCGTGGGCAGTGGCAGCCTATGCCGGTCCGGTCTGGCTGAGCAGCACGCTTGGGGTCGTCCTGGGCGGTTTCGCCCTGGGAGTGCACAGGCAGTTGCCCACCTGGAGACAGGCTGCCAGGCATGACATCCACGCCCCGCTGGCGGCCGACCCCACGGTCGAGCTCATCGACGAGGCGACCCGGCTGTGGCGCCAGCACATCGCCACCGCCCAGGGCCAGCTGCGCGATGCCACCGGCCAGCTGCTGGACAGCTTCGGCGCCATCCTGCACCAGCTCGACCAGATCACCATGCCCGAGGCCGGCGGCAGCGGCCCGCCCGGCGGCCGCACCGGCCTGGACGACCGCGCCGCCATGCTGGCCGAATGCGAGCACGAGCTGCGCGCCCTGGTGCAGCACTTCGGCGCCTTCATTGCCTCGCGCGACCAGATCCTGGGCACCGTGCGCTCGCTCGACAAGGTCTCGTCCGGCCTGGGCGAGATGGCCGAGGACGTCGCCGGCCTGGCACGCCAGACCAACCTGCTCTCGCTCAACGCCACCATCGAGGCAGCCCGGGCCGGCCAGGCCGGGCGCGGCTTCGCCGTCGTGGCGGCCGAGGTGCGGCGGCTGTCCGCCGCCTCGGGCGACACCGGCAAGCGCATCGGCGACCAGGTGCGCGAGTTCAGCGACCAGGTGCACCAGACCCTGGCCCAGGCCACCGAGAAGGTGCGCGGCGACCAGACCCTGCTGGGTGAATCCGAGCAGACCATCACCACCGTCATCCACCGCGTCAACGCCACGGTGGACGAGCTCAACACCCGCGCCGGCGACCTGGCCGAGCGCAGCGCCGCGGTGCGCGCGCAGATCGAGCAGCTCATGGTGTCCTTCCAGTTCCAGGACCGCGTGCAGCAGATCCTGGACCAGATCGCCCAGTCCATGTTGACCAGCAGCGAGCGGCTGCGCGCGGCCAGCGGCACCGGCCAGGTGCCCGACGCGAGCGAATGGCTCGACCTGCTCAAGGCCGGCTACACCACCGCCGAGCAGCGCCATCAGCAAGGCGCCGCCGCGGGCACCTCTCCTCCCGCAGCCCCCGTGCAGGCCAGCGCGGGGGCCACCTTCTTCTGAAAGCGGCTGCAGCCCGGTGGCCATCTCCACCACTTTTCTTCGCCGATCGAGAAGCACATGAGCAAAACCATCCTGATCGTGGACGACTCGTCCTCCCTGCGCCAGGTCGTCAACATCGGCCTGACCCGTGCCGGCTATGAGGTGCTGGAGGCCGGCGACGGCGTGGAAGGCCTGGCCAAGCTGGACGGCCGCAAGGTCAACCTCATCATCAGCGACGTCAACATGCCGCGCATGGACGGCTTCACCTTCGTGGCCGAGCTGAAGAAGAACGCGCGCTACAAGTTCACCCCGGTCATCATGCTGACCACCGAGGACACCGACGCCAAGAAGCAGGCCGGCCGGGTCGCTGGCGCCAAGGCCTGGATCACCAAGCCCTTCAGCCCTCCGGTGCTGCTGGACGCCGTGTCCAAGCTCATCCTGCCCTGAGCGCGTGGCCATCATGGACGCGCCCTACGCCCTGCCCGGCGAGCTGACCATCTACACCGCCGCCGAGACCCGACTGGCCCTGCTGGACTGGCTGGCCGGCGCCCCGGCCGACACGGCCCTGGGCGTGAGCGCCGACCAGGTGCTGGACGTCGACGCCGCCGGCGTGCAGCTGCTGTGCAGCCTGGGCGCCCTGCTCGACTGCCAGGGGCGCGCCTGGCGCATCGAGAACGGCACCCACACCCTGGCCCTGGCCTTCGAGCACCTGGGCCTGGGGGACTGGTACGCCGCCCTGGCGGTGCAGACCGGCGATGGCCTGGCCGGAGTCGAGCCATGAAGAACAAGCACACCGACCACGACCTGAGCTTTGTCGCCGACGCCCTGCCCGCCTTCATCAGCGAGGCGCGCGAGCAGACCCAGGCGCTGGAGCAGCTGCTGCTGCAGCTGGAGGAACATCCGCACGACCGCGAGCTGCTGGACGCGCTGTTCCGCTGCGCCCACACGGTCAAGGGTTCGGCCGGCATCTTCGGCCTGACCGCGGTGGTGGAGTTCACCCACCATGTCGAGACCCTGCTGGACCGGCTGCGCGAAGGCCGGCTCACCCTCGACCTGGACATCAGCACCCTGCTGCTGCAGTGCAACGACCAGATCAGCCACCTGATCGACCAGGCCGGCGACGGTGTGGCCGACAGCTCCGAGCAGATCGAGCGCCGCGCCGACCTGGTGATGCAGCTGCACGCCCTGCTGGGCCAGCCTGCGG
>JBJOKY010000029.1:0-19816 GCA_046045865.1 Pseudomonadota bacterium
AGGTGCGTGCTTCCCAGATCCCGACCCCCACCAGCAGGGAGCCGCACAGCCCCACGGCCACAGGAACGACCCATCGTCTCGGGCGCCGTTTCGGCTCGGCGGCAGATGCGGCCGGCGTCTCGTTCGCCGAAGACTCCCTGACTTCAGCGTCACCATCATGCATAGGCAGAACTTCTGTACAACACCGCCGAAACCCACCTCCGACACACTCGGCGCCTGAAGGTGAACTGACTGTCTCCGCGTTGACTCGGGCTTATAGCACCTTGGCCGGCGCTCGTCATGAAATGAAAAAATCATTTGCACCGCGCTGTTCAGCTTCGCCCGACCCACGCCACAAGTCGGGGCTTCTGTAAACTTGTCGTTTGCCCCGAGTCGTCGCCACGCCGTACCGGCCCGACGCGCCAGATTGCTGCAAGTCAGCCGGTGCAGCATCGCGCCCGCTGCCGAGTCGCCTGAGGCTCGGTTCCACTCTCTGTACGAGATCCGCCATGACCACCATCCGCCAAGCCGATCTGATCGAAAGCGTCGCCGCTGCGCTGCAGTACATCAGCTACTACCACCCGGCCGACTACATCGCCCACCTGGCGCGCGCCTACGAGCGCGAGGAGTCTCCCGCCGCCAAGGACGCGATCGCGCAGATCCTGACCAACTCGAAGATGTGCGCCGAAGGCCGCCGCCCGATCTGCCAGGACACCGGCATCGTCAACGTGTTCCTGAAGATCGGCATGGACGTGAAGTGGGAGGGCTTCACCGGCTCGATCGCCGACGCGATCAACGCCGGCGTGCGCCAGGGCTACCTGAACCCGGACAACGTGCTGCGCGCCAGCGTGCTGGACGACCCCATCTTCGCCCGCAAGAACACCAAGGACAACACGCCCGCCGTGGTCCACATGGAAGTGGTGCCGGGTGACAAGGTCGACGTGATCGTGGCGGCCAAGGGCGGCGGCAGCGAGAACAAGTCCAAGATGTACATGCTCAACCCGGGCGACAACATCGTCGACTGGGTGCTCAAGACCGTGCCGACCATGGGTGCCGGCTGGTGCCCGCCGGGCATGCTGGGCATCGGCGTGGGTGGCACGGCCGAGAAGGCGGTGTTGCTGGCCAAGGAAGCGTTGATGGAAGACATCGACATGTACGAACTGCTGGAGCGCGGCCCGAGCAACAAGCTCGAAGAACTGCGCATCGAGCTGTACGAGAAGGTCAATGCCCTGGGCATCGGTGCGCAGGGCCTGGGCGGCCTGACCACCGTGCTGGACGTGAAGATCAAGACCTTCCCGACCCACGCCGCCAGCAAGCCCATCGCCATGATCCCCAACTGCGCCGCCACCCGCCACGGCCACTTCGTGCTCGACGGCTCGGGCCCGGCCTACATGACCCCGCCCAGCCTGGACCTGTGGCCCGACGTGGCCTGGGCGCCCGACTACAACAAGAGCAGGCGCGTCGACCTCAACACCCTGACCAAGGCCGAGGTCGCCAGCTGGAAGCCGGGCGACACCCTGCTGCTCAACGGCAGGATGCTCACGGGTCGGGACGCCGCGCACAAGCGCATCCAGGACATGCTGGCCAAGGGCGAGCCGCTGCCAGTGGACTTCACCAACCGCGTCATCTACTACGTCGGCCCGGTCGACCCGGTGCGCGACGAGGTGGTCGGCCCGGCCGGCCCCACCACCGCCACGCGCATGGACAGCTTCACCCGCATGATGCTGGAGCAGACCGGCCTGATCTCCATGGTCGGCAAGGCCGAGCGCGGCCCGGTCGCCATCCAGGCGATCAAGGACAACCAGAGCGCCTACCTGATGGCCGTGGGTGGCAGCGCCTACCTCGTGTCCAAGGCCATCAAGGCCGCCAAGGTCGTCGGCTTCGCCGACCTGGGCATGGAAGCGATCTACGAGTTCGACGTGGTCGACATGCCGGTGACCGTGGCGGTGGACGCCGGCGGCACCAGCGCCCACATCACCGGCCCCAAGACCTGGCAGGCCAAGATTGGCAAGATCCCGGTGGTCGAGGCCTGACCTTGGCCAGCGCGGCGGCCTGAGCCGCCCCGCCCATGCACGACGCCCCGCCTGCCGGGGCGTCGTCGTTTGTGTGGCAGCCGCTGGCTGTCGCGCGCGTCAGGCCGACGCTGGCGCCGAGGACGGGGGAGAGGGCGCAGCCGCGGGCACCTGATGCACCACCCGCTGCGGATACGGAATGTCCACCCCCAGCCGGCGCAGTTCGGCCAGCACGGCCAGGTTGACGTCGGACCTGGCGGCGCCGCTGTGGTCGGGGTCGGCCACCCAGAAGCCGACGGTCAGCTCCAGGCCGTCGGCGCCGAAGGCGTTCAGGGCCACGCCGGGGGCCGGTTCGGCCAGCACCTTGGGCACGCCCGCGGCGGCGGCGGCCAGGGCGGGCATGACGACGGCCAGGTCGCAGTCGTAGGCCACCGCCACGCTGGTCGAGGCCGACACGCGCCGGTCAGCCAGCGAGAGGTTCTCCACCCGCTGGGTGATGAGCAGTTCGTTGGGCACGATGGATTCGCGCCCGTTGAGCGCGCGGATCACCGTGTAGCGCGTGGCGATGTCGGTGATGCGGCCCTCGAAGCCGTCCACCTTCACCACGTCGCCGATGCGCAGCGAGCGTTCGGCCAGGATGACGAAGCCGCTGACGTAGTTGGCCGCCAGCTTCTGCAGGCCGAAACCGATGCCCACGCCCAGTGCGCCACCCAGCACGCCCAGGGCGGTGAGGTCGATGCCCACGGCCGACAGCGCCAGCAGCAGGCCGACGAACAGCAGCAGCGCACGCACCAGATTGGCGGCGATCTTGCGCAGCGAGAGGTCGGCCGCCAGTTCGCCTGACGTCTTCGTGCTGCTGCCGGATCCGGCGGGCGCCGCGCCCCCCTGCATCTCGCTGGCCAGCGCAGGCACCGCGCGGCTGGACGGCGCCAGCAGCTTGCGCTCGATCGCCGCCGAGACCCACAGCGCCAGCACCATCACCAGCGCGGCGGTGATGCCCCCCTCGATCATGGTGCGCACGCTCACCAGGCCGTTGCCCAGCTTGAAGTGCACCGTGTCCAGCTCGCCCAGCACCGCCGGCAGCAGGCCGGTGAGCCACAGCACCAGCGCGCCCCAGGCCAGCCAGGACACGCTGCGCTCCACCGTCACCACCCAGCCGCGGTGTGGAAAGGCCGCGCGCAGCACCCGCGCGGCCAGCCGGATGAGCATGAGCGACACCAGCACCGGGATGACGACGCGGAAGACCACCGGCGCCAGCCCGAAGGCGCGCAGGCTGCGCTGCGCCACCTCGACCAGCACCAGCGCCAGCACGGGAAACAGCACGCCATCCACCAGGTGGTCGCCGAACCAGACCGAACCCGGCGTGCGCTGGCGCCCGTGCAGCAGCCGCACCAGCAGCCAGGCCAGGCCCAGCATGGCCAGCACGACGGCCAGCTCGATCACCACCGTGGGGCGGCCGAGCGCGGTGACGAGGTCGTCCAGCGCGGGCGGGGTGGGCAGCAGTGCGTTCATGGCGGATCAGTTCACCGGGGGCGGCGCATTGTGCGGCAGGCCAGGCCAGGCCATGCCAGCCGCCATCCGCCGTCGCCTGCTAGCCTCGCCCCATGTGCTGCGCCCCTGCCCTGCCGCTGATCCACGCCGACGCCCACCTGCTGGTGCTGGACAAGCCGGCCGGCCTGCTGGCCGTGCCCGGACGCGGCGCCGACAAGGCCGACTGCCTGGCCAGCCGCGTGCAGGCGGCCCACCCGGACGCGCTGGTGGTGCACCGGCTGGACCAGGCCACCTCGGGCCTGCTGCTGTTCGCCCGTGGGCTGGAAATGCAGCGCCGCCTGTCGCGCGCCTTCGAACTGCGCCAGGTCCACAAGCGCTACATCGCCGTGGCGGCCGGGCGCCTGGGTGATGAGGCGGGCGCCAGCGGCAGCATCGCCCTGCCGCTGATCGCCGACTGGCCGCGCCGGCCGCTGCAGAAGGTCGACCTGTTGCACGGCAAGCCGGCGCTGACGCACTGGCGCGTGCTGGCGCATGAGCTGCGCGCCGGGCCGGACGGTGCGGCAGCGCAGGGCGACGCCCGCTGGGTCACGCGCCTGGAGCTGTGCCCGGTGACCGGCCGCAGCCACCAGCTGCGCCTGCACCTGGCCGCCATCGGCCACCCGCTGCTGGGCGACGCGCTGTATGCGCCCGCCGACATCGCCGCCGCAGCGCCCCGGCTGCTGCTGCACGCCGAACAGCTCACGCTGCAGCACCCCGGCAGCGGCGCCGATCTGCATCTGCACGCACCCGTGCCGTTCTGACGCCACGGCCGCCACCGCGATACGCGCCGGCTGGCCGGGCCAGCGGTTCCGCAGCACCCGCACGGGCCTGCCGCCGACCGTCAGGGCAGGGTGAGCACCAGCACCGGCCCGATGCGTGCCCGCGCCACATCGGCCGCGTGGAAGGGCAGCGCCGGCCAGGGCGCACGGCCCAGGGCGTCGAGCTGGTCGTAGGCCCAGGTCGAACCGGGTTCGGACGACTGGCCGAAGGTGAGCAGCCCGTGCGCCACCGGGCCGGCGTCGTCGAAGCCCACCGCCTGCACATAGCTGCTGCCGTAGTTGACGGCGTAGCCGCCCGGGCCGGGCCTGGCCTGGCCCTGGGTCTCCACCTTGTTGAGCACGCCTTCAAATTCGTCGCCGCCCGGGATGGCGACGCTGCGCCCGCCCACCTGGCGCTGCTGCAACTGGCCCAGCGGCGCATCGAGCGCGACACCGGCGGCCTTGACCGCGGCCACGGCGGCGTCCAGCGCGGCATAGACCTCGCGGCGCACCGTGGCGTCGTCCAGGCGCAGGCCGGCAGGCGTGGCGACGGCATCCTCGGGGTTGAAGGGCAGGCGCCAGACGTCCTTGATGTCCCGCGCGACGCGCCACCATTCGCGGAACAGGTGGGCACCCCGCGCGTCGGCGCGGTTGCTGCGGTCCCAGCTGGCCAGCACGGTGCAGGCCTCGCGGCTGGCGGTGCCCAGCTGCCCGCCCTGGCGGCGACAGTCGGCCAGCAGGTCGTCCAGCACCAGGCGGGCGGCGTAGTTGCGGTTGGCGGTGATCATGGCCTGCAGCTCGGCCAGGGCGATCTTGCGGTCGGGCGCCAGGCCGTCGCGGCCGGCCAGGCGTTCGCCGATCTCCCACAGGCCGGCGCGGGTGCGCAGGCGCTGCGGCACATGGGTCGGGCCGACCATCGGCGAGATGCCGGCCGGGCGGATCTCCGGGTTGCTGAGCCAGTAGCTGTCGTTGCTGTTCTGCACGAAATCGCGCCGCTGCAGCACCGGCAGGCGGTTCATGGGCGTGAGCCCGGGCACGGGCGACAGCGGGTCGCTCGCCCAGTCGCAGTCGCTGCGCGAGCCGTCCAGCAGAGCCAGGCCGGCGGTAGCCAGCAGCGTGGCCGCGTTGGCCTGCGGCGCGCACAGGCGCAGGCGTTCGGCGTTCACGTCGGGCACGACGCTGACGTCGGCATACAGCGCGTTGCCGTACCGGTCGGTGGCGATGGTGTTGACCCAGGGGATACCCAGCGTGCCGAGCGCGGCGCGCAAGTCGGCGACGCTGCGGGCGCGGTTGAAGGCCAGCCAGGTGTCGGCGGCGCGCACGTTGCGCGTGTTGGCGTCCTTGATCGCCCAGGCACGTTCGGTCGTCCAGGTCAGGCCGGCGCGTGGCAGCACGACGAGCGGGCCGTGGCGGCTGGTCCAGACCGTGTGGCTGCGGGTGGCGAGCCGGCCGTCGTCGCCCAGCACCTGGATCTCGACGCGGCGCGGCGTCATCGCCTCGGTCTTGCCGTCGACCACGTAGCGCGTGGGGTCGCCCGACACCAGCTGCAGGGCGTGCAGCGTGAAGCGCCGGGCAGTGGAGACCGTGTGCGTCCAGGCCACGTCGCGGTTGAAGCCGATCTGCACCACGGCACCGTGGCCGATGGCCGCGCCCATGACGTCGAGCTGGCCGGGCACGGTGAGGTGCATCTGCCAGAAGCGGTTCGGCCCGGTCCACGGGAAGTGCGGGTTGCCCAGCAGCAGGCCACGGCCGTCGCGCGTGGCCGCGCTGCCGAAGGCCCAGCCGTTGGAGCCGGCCTCGCCGTCCTGGCGCCACAGGGCCAGCTGGTCGGCCAGGCCCTGCGCGAGCTGCGCGCCGGACGGCTCGGCTGGCGCCGACACCTTGCCGGCCAGCGGCGGCGCGGCGCCGACCACCGCTTCGGCCAGCGCCGCCACGCCGGCCTGCACCATGCTCAGCTCGGTCAGGCGGTGAAAGTCGGCCAGCGTCATGGGGCGCAGCCAGGGCCGGGCGCGGCAGCTGGCCGGCAGTTCGGCGGCGTGGTCGCGCAGGTAGCGGTTGTAGCCGTCCACATAACCCTGGGCCATGGCGCGGGCGTCGGCGCTGGCGCCTTGCGCCCAGGCCGTGGCGAGCGCGGCGTCGTCCATGTGGGCCTGCACGAAGACGTCGATCTGCTCGTTGGGCAGGCGGCGCAGGCCGAGCAGACCGGTGGCCGTGGCACCGAGGTGGCGCGAGCGTTCAGCGCGGGCGGTGAGCAGGGCGTCCGCCGTCTGGCAGACGTTGTCCTGTGCGTGGGCGTAGGCCACGCCGTGCGCCAGCGCGCCCAGGTCGGCCGCCTGCACATGGGCCACGCCGTGGGTGGTGCGGCTGATGCTCACGCTGCGCGGCGCCGGCGGCGTGGCGCAGGCGGCCAGCGCCAGCACGGCCAGCACGACCAGCCCAGTGCGCACGGCGGGCTTCGAGGGCGCCGAATCCCTGCGGTGCAACCCAGATGCAGCACGGTCGAGGAGTTTGGGCAATATGACTTTGGTCATGGGTATCTATATCTGCAGGTGCCGTCGGGCACTGTTGTTCCCTGCGGATCCAGGCAATGCGCCCCTCATGCAGGCGGACAAAAAAAAGCCCCCAGGTAAACCTGGGGGCAATGCTCTGATGCGCCGATCACTGGCTACCTAGCCCTCAATCGACGCCTTGAGGTTAGTCCTCGCCAGGGCGACATGCACTAGGGAATCCGTTAGGGAACCAATGCGCAGTGGAGGAATCCTCGGTGAATATCGACCTTATTCGCAACCAGTCGATACAAAGCTCACACGACGTATTGCGCCACCAGCACGGCCTCAGATTCCGGCGTTGCGGACATACCAGCCGATGGCCACTTCCAGCCCGCGGTGCACGTCGTGCGTGGGCGTATAGCCGAGCAGCCGCGCGGCCTTGGACACGTCAGCCAGGGAGTGCCGAACGTCACCGGCGCGGAAGTCGCCGTACACCGGCGCAGCCGGCGTCAGGGCAGGCACCTCGCGCTGGAGGTTGTCCACCAGGGCCTGGTGCAGCTGGTTGAGCGTGGTGCGGTCGCCCACGGCCACGTTGTAGACCTGGTTGGCGGCCTCGGGCGCCGTCGCGATGCCGGCGCGCAGGTTGGCCTGCACGGCGTTGGCGACGAAGCAGAAGTCGCGCGAGGTCTCGCCGTCGCCGTTGATGCGGCAGGCCTGGCCCTTGAGCAGCGTGGCCAGCCAGCGTGGGATGACGGCGGCGTAGGCGCCGTCCGGATCCTGGCGCGGGCCGAAGACGTTGAAGTAGCGCAGCCCGATGCTGGACAGGCCGTAGGTGCGGCCGAACACGTCGGCGTACAGCTCGTTGAGGTACTTGGTGACCGCGTAGGGCGAGAGCGGGCGGCCGATCACGTCCTCGACCTTGGGCAGGCTGGGCGAATCACCGTAGGTGGAGCTCGAGGCGGCGTAGACGAAACGCTGCACGCCGGCGTCGCGCGCCGCCACCAGCATGTTCAGGAAGCCCGTGGCATTGGCCAGGTGGGTGGTCTGCGGGTCGGCGATGGAGCGCGGCACCGAGCCCAGCGCGGCCTGGTGCAGCACCACGTCCACGCGCTGGCAGACCGCGGCGCAGGTCGCCGGGTCGGCGATGTCGCCGCGCACGAAGTGGTGGCGCGCCCAGGCCGCGTCACCCACGGCGGCCTGCACCTGGTCGAGGTTGCGCTGGTGGCCGGTGGCGAAGTTGTCCAGGCTGGTGACGCGCTGGCCCAGGCGCAGCAGGTGCTCGATCAGGTGCGAGCCGATGAAACCGGCACTGCCGGTCACCAGCCAGTGGCGCGGCGCGGCCAGCAGCGCGGCCTCGAGGTCGGCCGGCAGGTCGTAGTACACGCCAGGCGTTGCGGTACCCGCTGCCATCACAGCCGCCACACGTGGTAGCCACGCGCCTCCAGCGCCGCGCGGTCGGCCTGGGCCTTGACGTCGACGACCAGGCCGCCAGGCGCGAGCTTGGTCAGCAGCTGCTCGAGCGGGCGCTCCACCAGCTCTCGGTGCGACACCGCGGCGACGATGGCGTTGGCCTTGGGCAGGTGTTCCCAGGCCACCAGCTCGACGCCGTACTCGTGCATGGCCTCGGCCGGCTCGGCCACCGGATCGTGCACGTGCACGGTGACGCCGTAGCTTTCCAGCTCGTGGATGACGTCGATCACCTTGCTGTTGCGCAGGTCGGGGCAGTTCTCCTTGAAGGTCAGGCCCAGCACGATGACGTGTGCGCCCTTGACCGGCGAGCCCAGGCGGATCAGCTCCTTGACCGTCTGCTCGGCCACGTACTTGGCCATGCCGTCGTTGATGCGCCGCCCGGCCAGGATGACCTGCGGGTGGTAGCCCATGCGTTCGGCCTTGTGCGTCAGGTAGTAGGGGTCGACGCCGATGCAGTGGCCGCCCACCAGACCCGGGCGGAAGGGCAGGAAGTTCCACTTGGTGCCGGCCGCCTGCAGCACCTCGGTGGTGTCGATGCCGATGCGGTGGAAGATCAGTGACAACTCATTGACCAGGGCGATGTTGAGGTCGCGCTGGGTGTTCTCGATCACCTTGGCCGCCTCGGCCACCTTGATCGAGCTGGCCGGATACACGCCCGCGGTGATGATGGAGCCATAGACCTCGACCACCTTGGCCAGCGTGGCCGGCGTGTCGCCCGACACCACCTTGGTGATGGTGGTCAGGGTGTGCAGCTTGTCGCCCGGGTTGATGCGCTCGGGCGAGTAGCCGACGAAGAAGTCCTGCTGCCACTTCAGGCCGGACTCACGCTCCAGGATGGGGATGCAGACCTCCTCGGTCGCGCCAGGGTAGACGGTCGACTCGTAGACGACGATGGCGCCCTTCCTGAGGTTGCGGCCCACCGAGGTGCTCGACCCGACCAGCGGGCTGAAGTCGGGGTTGTGCGCGTCATCCACCGGCGTGGGCACGGCCACGACGATGAAGTCGGCCTGCCTGAGCAGGCTGGCGTCGGTGGTCGGCTCGAGCAGCGTGGCGGCCTGCAGGGCCTCGGTGCTGACCTCGCCGGTCGGGTCGACATGGCGCTTGTAGGCGTCGACCTTGGCCTGCGACAGGTCGAAGCCGATGGTGCGGTGCTTCTTGCCGAACTCGACGGCCAGGGGCAAGCCCACGTAACCCAATCCAACCACTGCGATGACGGTCATGATGATCCTGTGCGAAATCGGAAATTCGAAGTAACCCTGAGACGGGCGAAATTAGACATCAGGGCAAAAGCTGCCCGGGCTGGCACGGCTACACCTGCCGCCCGGCCGTGGCCGATGCCACGGCGACTTGGCACGCGCCGACGTGAGAAACACGCGCCTCATCCGCGCAGCCGCACCAGCCAGGGCTTGACGACAGCCTTCACGCGCTCGCGCACGAGGGTCCGGCGGTGGCGCAGGCGTCCGGCCAGCGTGTCGGGAAACAGCACCCAGGCGTGCACCGGCAGCACCTCGGTGCGCCAGCCATCGGCCCAGGGGCAGCGGGTGATGAAGCTGACCTGGTCCAGGCTGGCGTCGGCACAGGCGCGGCGCAGCGCCTCGGCCATGATGAGGCGGCCCGGGCCGAGCTCGGCGAACTCTTCCAGGTAGGCGATCTTCTGCAGATGCAGGGTGGCGCCAGTGCGGAACCAGAACACCGTGGCGATGGCGCGATCGCCCAGCCACAGCAGGTCGATCTCGCAGCGCCCCTGGGCACCGAAACCGGCCCCCAGCGCGGCGTAGAAGGCGACCAGTTCGGGCTTGCAGGCGACCGCACCGCCCGTCTCGCCCTTCCAGCCCGAAGCCTCGATGGCAAGGAAATGCTGCATGGCGCCAGCCACCCCGGCCGTCCCTGCATGGGTCTCGTAACGCAGGCCGCCACGCTGGGCCGCCCGTTTCTGGCCGCGCGACAGGTTGCTGCGATGGTTGGCACTGGCAGCCTTGAGCAGCTCGTCGTAGCTGCCGTCGCAGCGCAGCCGGGCGCAGCCTTCGAGCGGGCGCTGCAGGGCCAGCGACGGTGCATGGCGAGCCAGCCAGCCGGCCAGCTTGGCCTCGCTGGTCAGCGCCGGCAGGTGCAGGCGGGCACATCCCGGCCCCTGGTGGCTGCCCAGCCACTGCCACAGCCGGGGCCACACGTCGGCATCGACGCCAGGTGCCAGCACGTCGGCCAGCGTCATGTGGTCGTGCGCGAGCAGGCGCAGGTCGCGTCCGATGCCTTCGAGCGGCAGCACCAGTTGCAGCACGCCGTCGCGCCGCCCGGTGACCCACACCAGGCACGCGTGATCGACCGCCAGGTGCTCGAGGTAGGCCTGCGCCCACACGGCACACTGATGGAAGGCCAGCCGGGCGTCGGTGTCGGCCAGCGCGTCCCACTCGGCCTGCAGCGCCACCAGGGCTGCACGGCCCCGGCCAGCTTCGAATGACCAGACCGTCATGCCACCCCGCTGCCGCTGGCATACCCCGGCCAGCGGGGTGGATGCCGCCCTGCACCTGGATCCTGGCGGCCCGGCGCGATGCATGCCAGGCTCATTCTGCGACCTCCGGCGCCGGGGCCGCGGCGCGCCGGGGCAGCGACTTGGCCAGGCTGTGCAGCCGGCGCTCCACCCTGAAACGCAGGGCATGGGTACGCAGCACCTGCCAGGTCATGGTCTCGGGCAGGTTGGACAGGGTCTGCTTGTACTGGGTCTCCTCGCCCGCCATCAGGTCGTACACGGCATGGCCAAGACCGGCGTTGTACTGCACGGCCATCGCATGGGTGACCATGCCGGGGCGGCCGTGCTTGGCCAGCAGGCCGTAGTCGAAGCCCGACTGGTAGACATAGACGCGCCCGCCCAGCACGAAGCTGTAGAGCAGTCCGATGTCCCTGCCGCCGGCCTTGAGCTGCAGCAGCTGGATCTCGCCGCGCGGCAGGCAACGCGCCATGAGCCGGCGGTGGAAGCGCTGGAAGAACTCCTGGCCGAAGACGCCGCTCTCGCCGCGCGCCTCCCAGCGCTTCTGGTGCAGCGCGCCCAGGCGGTCGAAGTATTCGCCGGCCTCGTCCAGCGTGGTGGCGACACCGACCTTCACCTCGCCCAGCGTCTGGTACTCCTTCAGGCTGCGGCGGATGAAGCGGCGCGCGTGGCCGCTCACGACCATGGTGTAGTCCAGCTTGTGGGCGCGCACGGTTTCCAGCTCGACGCAGCAGGAGCTCTGCACGTCGACCACCCGCTGCAGGCCCGCACCCACCGCCTCGGGCCAGCCCGTACCGGGCAGGCCAGGGCAGTGCAGCTCGCTCACGCGCGAGGTCTGCGCGCGCCAGTGCGTCACCATCGCGGCACGGATCTCGTCGGCCCAGCGGGTGTCGACCAGCAGGTCGTTGTGCTCGACCCAGACCACGTCCTGCGTGAAGTCGCCCGTGGCGTGCAGGTACCAGGCCTCGCACACCGGCACCACGCCGCGCTTGCGCCAGCGCCGCGTCAGCACGCCCAGGCCGACCACCACACCCTCGCGGTGGGCGCGCCACAGCCGCAGGTCCAGACCGGCGGGCAGGCACTCCAGCCAGGTGCCTATCCACGACCAGCTGGTGTAGAAGCTCGGCCGGGCCGTGGCTTCGAGCATGCGCCACTGGGCCTCGAGTTCGGCCAGCGGTGGCAGGGCGATCAGTTCGACGTCATACGAGGGCATGTTCAGACGGCCGCAGCCGGTCGGTGGACAGGAACGTGGATGGACGGGCTGCGCGCCGGCGGACCACGCCGGTGCACACGGCCCGTGTGTACGGGCGTGCCGTCACGCTGCCGCAGGAACGCGGCTGCGCGGCGCCACCAGGTGGGCCCAGGCCGGCCGCGCGAACAGCAGGCGCAGCCCGGTGTTGCGCGTCGCGACGAACAGCAGCACCGGCGCAGCGATGCTGAGCGCCACGATGACGGTGGCCACCATATGGATGTTGAAGGTCCAGCCCGTGGCTGCATAGGCCGCCGTGACGGCATGCAGCGGGATGAAGAAGCCGAGGTAGACGACGATGGAGTTGGCGCCCAGGAAACGCAGCACGCCCAGGCCCTGCACGTCGGCCACCAGCCGGCTGCATGCCACGATGGCCGCGATGCCCAACAGGCCGAACACCAGGGCGCCGGCGGCCGACGTCGTCCAGCCCGCGTTCACCGCCCAGGCGTTGAGCGCGACCCAGGCCAGCAGCAGCCCCGCCACCATGCGCTTGTGCGCCGCCACCAGGTCGGCGTACGCGAAGATGTGCTGCGCACCGCAGTAGCCCAGCACGAAGTAGACGTAGTACTGGCAGAAGTTGTCCAGCGGCGCGAAGCCGGTCGACGGCCGCGCCACCGTGACGACGGCTGCCAGCGCCACCAGCGCCAGTGCAGGCAGCCGGTTCAGCAGGCGCGTGACGACGAAGTACAGCGGCAGCGTCTGGATGAACCACAACATGTGGTCGGGCTGGTAGAGGTAGTACACGTAGCGGCGCAGCGCGCGCACCGGGCTGTCGTCATGGCCGGCGAAGTCGGGCCTGAAGGCCCACTCGTAGCCATGCACCAGCGCCACCCAAAGCACCAGGAAGTAGACGTAGTGCACCACCTTGGTGTCGAGGTAGCTGCGCCACGGTCGCGTGATCACCGCGCCCAGGAACAGCCCTGAGAGCAGGAAGAAGTCCGGCATGCGGAAGGGCCGCGCGAACGCCACCCAGCCCTGCAGCCAGCCGGCGTCACCCAGCAGGTGGCTGATCTCCTTGCGTGCGTACAGGCACACGACCGCGACGATGCAGATGCCCTTGGCCACGTCGACCCAGCCGTAGCGGGAGGCACGCGCCGTGGCGGGGGAAGGCTGGCGGTCAGACGACATCGACGGGCTCCGGGTTGGTGGACGCTGGGCGGGCCGCCGCTACGGGCACCCGCGCCTCGATCTTGCTGATGCGCACCGCCGCACCCACCACGCGGTGGCCGGCCGGCACGTTGACCACCACGGTGGTGTTGGCACCGATGATGACGTCGTCACCGATCTCGACGTCACCGATCACGACGGCCGATGTGCCGATGTACACGTTGTTGCCGATGCGCGGCGGGCGGGTCGAGCGCCCCGCACCCTTGTAGCCCACGGTGACGCACTGGCCGACGCTGCAGTTCGCGCCCATGTCGCCGTGCAGGAAGATCGCACCGTAGTGGCCGATGTACAGCCCGGGGCCGATCGAGGCGTTGGTCGAGATGTTGATGCCGAACAGCAGGTCGGACGCGCGCGCCAGCACCCAGTACAGCAGCTTGAAGGGCAGCCCCAGCAGGCGCGGCCGGATCAGCCGCGTCCAGCGCCCGTAGCGATAGATCACGGTGGCCAGGAAGCCGTACTCCAGCACGGCGGTCAGCCGCGTGCGCGCGCCGGCGCCGGCAGGGCAGTAGCGCCTGAAGTCGGCACGGATCAGGTCAAGCATGCTGCCCCCCGGCGACGGTGTGGCTGACGGCATCCAGCACCTCGGGCGGCCCGGATGGCACAGGTGGCGGCGGGCGGCGACGCACCGGAAACGGTGCGGGCACCGGCGCGACCGCCTGCTGGCTGTTGCGCAGCATGCGCACCGAGGCACCAAGCAGCAGGAAGAAGTAGCTGCCCAGCGCCAGCTGCGAATAGCGGTCGCCGAACACGTTGACCACCGCAACGCAGACTGCATAGCCCAGCACGCCCAGCCCCATGCCCTTGAGGAAGGGCGTGGGTGCACGCAGCCACAGCCTGAACCCGGTGAACACACCCAGCAGCAGGGTGCATCCGAGCAGGATGATGCCCACCACGCCCTGCTCGGCGGCGGTCTGCAGGAAATAGTTGTGCACGTTGTGCAGCGGCTGGCCGATCGAGGCGTAGTAGAAGCCCTGGAATCCGATGCCGAACACCGGCTTGGAGGAGAAGATGTCGCGCGCCAGCTCCCACATCACGATGCGCAGCGCGGCGGACTCCTCCAGTGCGCCGTCCTCGCCGCCGCCGGTCATGGAGATGCGGTCCACCACCGACTCGGGCAGCACCGTGTCCCAGAACAGCAGCATGACCACGGCGATCACCAGCAAGGTGCGGTAGCGCAGCAGGCACAGCACGAACAGTCCGGCCAGGAAGCCGAGATAGGCGCCGCGCGAATACGAGTACTGCAGCGGATACAGGCTCAGCAGCGTGGCCGTGTAGAGCAGCCAGCGGCGCGAACGCCTGGCCTCGTAGGCCGCCAGGCCCAGGCACAGCAGGCCGGTCTGGGCCACGAAGGCGCCGAAGTGGTTGGAATTGAGGCCGACGATCCAGAACGGCCCTTCGGCCCGGCGTGACCACGAGAAGCTGCTGCCGGCGGCGAAGCCCGAGATCTCGCGCCAGCACAGGAACAGCAGCACGCCCAGCATGATGTTCATGAGCACGCGCGCGTGGACCTCGCTGGCGATGAGCGCCTGTGCCAGGAAGAACCACGACAGCATGATGGCGTAGTTCTTCCAGTCCGCCAGCACCGGGTTGGCCAGCGTCACCGGCGCCGGGAAGTCGAAGTAGAAGCTGACGATCCACAGGCTCAGGTAGCTGTAGAGGATGCATGCCAGGATGAGCCGACCCTGCGGCGACGGCGAGCGCTTGCCCTGCACCCACATGCCCACGGCCGCGCTGAGGAACAGCAGGTCCATGGTGTCCTTGCCGAACAGGAACTGGTGGGTCGGATACCACAGGCTGGGCAGCGGCGCGAGGATGGCGAACAGGTAGACCGACCACTCAGCCTTGCGCGACATGCCGTAGACGACGCAGTACAGCATCGTCAGCCAGATCGCGAAAGGTATGACGAAGGCCTTGAGCGGCGCGATCAGTCCCATGGCGGTCAGGCACCTGCCATCGCGGCACTGCGCGCACCGACGCGGATGCGACCGCGACTCACGGTGTCGTCATAGGCACGCGCCAGGCCCTTGCCGACGGCAGTCCAGTCATACTGGTCCAGCACCAGCTGGCGCCCGGCCGCGCCCAGCTCATGGGCGCAGCCCGGATCGGCCAGCAGGCGCAGCACCTCGTCGGCAAAGGCCTGCGGCGCGTCAGCCACCACGATCTCGCGGCCATGCTCGACATCCAGGCCTTCACAGCCGATCGACGTCGAGACGATGGCCTTGCCCATCGCGAAGGCATCGAGGATCTTGAGCCGCGTGCCCCCGCCGATGCGCAACGGCACGATGTAGAGCGCGGCCGCATGCACGTGCGGCCGGATGTCGTCCACCAGCCCGCACAGCTCGACGGCCGGATCGGCCTTGATCTCGTTCACGAGCGCAGCCTCAGGGTAACGGCCGATGACCTTGAGCCTGACGCCAGGCATGCGGCGATGCACCAGCGGCAGGATCTCGCGGCGGAAGTAGTCGATCGCATCTAGATTGGGAAACCAGGTGAAGCCGCCGACATAGATCAGCGTGGGTGGCTCGGCCTGTGTCACGTCGACCGCAGGCTGGAAGAAGCTCGTGTCCACGCCGTTGGGCACGCAGACCACGTCGCCGCGGCCCGTCATGGCATGGAGCTGCGCCACGTCGGGCTCGGACACCGCCACGACCTGGTCGGCGCGCCGGCACGCGCGTGCCTCGAAAGCTTCGAGCTTGCGCTGCTGGTAGCGCAGGTAGGCCCGTCGCAAGGCGCTGGACTGGTTATCGGCACGGCGGGCCAGGATCTGAGCCTCGACGTTGTGTTCCATGAGCAGCACGGGCAGGTCGGCCAGCACGTCCATGTACATGTATGCGCCCAGGTGCAGCATGTCCAGATGCACCATGTCGTAGTCGTGTTCGCGCCGCAGCGCGGCGATCACCTTGCGCATCGCGGCAGTGCGGTACTTCAGCACCGGCAGGGGCAGATCGCTGAAGGGCTCCATCAACACATCGCGCAGCAGCTGCAGGCGCGCGCTGGCGCCTAGATACAAGGGCACGGCACGCACCACCGGGCAGAGCTCGCGCATGGTGGCGATGCCCTGCACGTCGAGATCGTCCTGCACGAAGGACACCAGATGCAGCTCGTGGCTGCGGGCCATCTCGCGTATCAGGTTGTAGGTGCGCAAGGCCCTGCCCTCGTTGAGCGGATAGGGGCTCTTGGTGGTGATGACGAGGACTTTCACGTTCTGGCGGTATGTGGATGCTGGCAGATCCGGGGGCTGCACCCAGGGCGCTGCGACACGGTGCGGCGCGCAGTTTAGGAGCGCAATCCGGCCTGATTGAGAACGCGTGCCGCCGCATGATCGCCATTCGTGCGGTGCCACCGTGGCCCTTGCACGGCTAAGGCCGGCAATTCACTCCGGCCGCGGCCTGCGATCGGGTGAATTGATGGCGAGAACCCCTCAAACGTAAGCACATGCAGGCCACGTGACACACCTGAAGTCGCTTCCGGATTGACGCAGGACAGCGCCGGAACAGGTCGCCAGCCATGAATCACCTGCCGGGCCGGCAGACCCGGGCGCCTGCATGGCGTCACGACCGCGACATCCTGCACAGGCCGCACGGACCACCCCGTCGGACACAAATAGTCGCAGACCCGACCGCGTGACACCTGCCCGCACCGGCAGGCGCCATGCCCAGGCTCGGACAGCGAGGAATTGTTCACGCATAGCAGCGCTGCGGCGGTATCAATTTTCTTCGCCGACGGCCGAGCGCACGGCCCCGAGGATGGTCCTGGCACGCACCTCATGGGCGCCGCGTCAAGCACCCGAACGCGTGGAAATGAACGGTCTTGCGGGCCATGTGAAACACGATGCATCCGGCGCGAACAGGACCAGCCGATTTCAGTTTCGGCCTTTCGTGACAGGCTTTTGTCGCCAACGTCTGGTCACGAATGCAGCCGCATGAACTCCTAGCATCTGCCGAAGACAACACACGACAACACACGACAGCAAGGTGAAAATCATGACCACTCAGATCGACTTCGCGCCCCTCGCCACCCCGGTCAGCACCCGCGTGCAGAACTTGCGTGCAGCGCTCCAAGACATGCCCAGACACATTGCCGTCCTGACCATGATCGCAGCCGCCTCGCTCAGCCTGCCGGCCTGCGGCGGCGGTGGTGGCGCCGACGACGAGGTGGTCGTGGCCGATGCTGGTGACACCGGCCCGACCGCGCAGGCGCTGCATTCAGGCTCCAGGCGTCGCACCACGCCGACCCCGACCCCGACCCCGACGCCGACTCCGACTCCGACTCCGACTCCGACGCCCGCACCGACGCCAACACCCACGCCGACTCCTGTCCCATCCCCCACGCCGGCACCTTCGCCGGTCGTCTCGGCCACACCGCCCACGACCACGGCCGCCCTCATCACCGACAGGCGCCTGATCACCATGCCGGCGATCGCCGCCTACCCGGCCAAGGGCAGCGCGATGACCGACCCGGTGACTGGCTTCGTCGCCACGCGCGTGGCCGACAAGTCGGAACTGGTGGGTGACTACGGCGCAGCCACGGCCACCACCGCCAAGAGCGCGATCTCGGCCATCGTGTATGCCCGCTACACGCCGTCCAACACCAGCGGCGAATATGTGCTGGTGCATGGCGACAACAGCACGAGCGCCTGGATCTACCGCGTCAGCGACAACAAGATGATGACCATCCTGCGCTTCAAGCCCAGCCTGGGTCAGGCTTCGCGCTCGCTGGGCGAGGTCAACGAGCTGCGCTGGGACTATTCCGGTCAGCACCCCTATCGCCTGTACTTCACCGGCCGCTCCATCCCCAAGGCACAGGGCAAGGGCGAGAACGTCGGCATGAGCTTCTACTACGTCGAGTTCGACCCGGCCACCGGCACCCATGCCGAGCCCGTGCTGGTGCGCGACTTCAGCGCCGACTTCCCGGCCGCCACCTTCGCCAACGCCGAGATCATGAACGACGTCGAGGGTGACTCGTCCAACGACTCGCGCTACTGGTCGTGGCAGGTCATGAACACCAGCCTGGCCACCGGCTACAAGCCCTACGCCATCTTCACCTACGACAAGACCGGCAACATCATCCTGGGCAAGCTGCAGCGCTCGTGCACCGGCGCGGCCGCACCCTGCACCGTGGTCAACACGCCCGCCACGACGGCCCCCTACATCACCCGGCCCAACATGGTCGAGATGTCGCCGCTGGGCACCCGCGTGATCGTGCACTGGGATCGCACCTATGCAGGCAACAACGAGGCCGACACCGGCTCCGTGGCCGACGGCCCCAAGGGCTTCGCGCCCAACTTCAGCGACCCGATCCGCATCGGCAGCGGCGCGCAGCACTCGGGCTGGGCCTGGAGCAAGACCGGCACCGAGCTGTTCGTGTACCAGAACAGCCGCAACGACTGGATCGAGGCGGTCGACATCACCACGGCGGCATCGGCGAAGTGCACCGTCATCTCGGGCAATTCCTACAGCTGCGGCACCAAGCTCGTCAGCCAGCCCACCCTGGCACCCGACTACAACATCGGCTTCCACTTCGGCAAGATCTACGACCGCACCAAGCGCGGCTACGCCTACATGAGCACCTACAACGGCAACAACAACGCCTGGGGCAAGAACCAGGAAGTGCTGATCGGTGTGCGCGACGGTTCGGCTGCGGCAGGCCCCTTCGTGGTGCGCCTGGGTTCGACCTACAACCTGGCCTGGGACTACCGCAGCGAAGGCTCCGGCGCCCTGAGCTTCGACGGGGGCACGATCTGGGCCACCGCCAACTGGGGCTACACCGATGGCCGTGGCGACACCCTGCGCATCCAGCTGCCGCCCAACCTCTGGGCCGTGCTGCCGGCCCTGTGATGGTCCTGCGCCAGTCCTGACCTGCCCCGCCCCCCGATCGCTGAGCAGCGGCCGGGGGGTTTGCAATTTGCGCATTTGGCCGCGCGCCGCAGGCCCTGGCCGACGTGACATGCCACACGCCGTCCGCCCGACTGCACCGTGGCCGCCCACGACATCGCGGCTTGACGTGAAAACACCCACCACCTGTTCATGGGTCACACCGATCATCGCGGCCGCCTCGCCACCCCGCACGACCATGGCTCAGCCATGTACCAGGATCGCCCCATGATGACCCGCCACCTACTCGCCCTGTGGACAGCCACGGCCATTGCCAGCCTGACGCTCGGTGCCTGTGGCGGCGGCGGCACACCTGCACCCACCGCCACCGCGCCCGCAAGTCCGGCCAACCCGGCGCCACCCCAGGCCCCCGCACCGGCCGCCTCGGCGCCAGCATCGTCGCCGACCACGCCTCCGGCACCCAGCCCGGCGCCCGTCGCCAGCGCACCGGCGCTGGGCGCACTCACGCCGGCCACGCCGGCCACGACCGCGGGCCGGCTGATCACCGACCAGCGCACGATCGCCATCCCGGCCGCCGTGGCCTCGCCGGCCACCTATCCAGCCAAAGGCAGCTCGATCATCGACCCTGTCACCGGCTTCGTCGTCACGCGCGTGGCCGACAAGTCCGAACTCGCAGGCGACTACGGTGGCAAGCAAAGCGGCATCTCGGCCATCGTCTACGCGCGCTACACGCCGTCCAGCAGCAAGGGCGACTACGTGCTCGTGCACGGCGACAACAGCACCAGCGCCTGGATCTACCGCGTGGCCGACAACCGCATGATGACCATCCTGCGCTTCAAGCCC
>JBJOKY010000209.1:0-7842 GCA_046045865.1 Pseudomonadota bacterium
GTGTGGCGTACCGCGCCATGTCATGACGTGTGCCGAATGCCCGCCTCGCTTCGCGCCGTCGCCTGCCGGCCGACCGGCCAGCTTCCCAGCGACTGCCTGCCCATGACCCTGCAACAACAAGAAGCCGCGCCGGCCTGGCGCGAGCCGGCCCGGGTGACCCATGCACCCGCCTGAGGCGGCGGGCAGTGCGGCTGCCGCCGGCCTGAGGCGCAGCCGCCTGTGGCTGCTGATGTGCCTGGTGGTGCTCGACGGCCTGCTGGTGGCCTACAACATCGTGTCGGCGCTGGCCAGTCGCGAACGTGTGGTCGAGCAGGTGCGCGGCAATGCAGCCAGCCTGGCCGCCCTGGTGCAGCGCAACCTGATCGACCACGGCCTGCGTGTCGACGCCGCGCTGCAGGGCGTGATCGACGAGGTGGAGCGCCAGGGCAGTCCGGCCGGACCGGGCCGGCGCCTGGACCCCGCCATGCTGACCCGGCTGGAGCGCCGCCTGCCCGAGGGCAGCACCCTGCATGTCGTGGACGCCACCGGCCGGTCGCGCTGGCCAAGGGCCTGGCCCTGCGCATCGAGGCGGCCGATGCAGCCCTGCCCGCGCGCCTGACCGGCGACGCCGCCCGGCTCGGCCAGGCCCTGGTGAACTACCTGGGCAACGCGGTCAAGTTCACCGACCAGGGCGGCATCGTGCTGCGCTGCCGGCTGCTCGAACGTGCGGCCGACACCGCGCTGCTGCGCTTCGAGGTGGCCGACAGCGGCATCGGCATCAGCGCCGCGCAGCAGTCACGGCTGTTCCGCGCCTTCGAGCAGGTCGACGACTCCAGCACGCGCACCCACGGCGGCTCGGGCCCGGGCAGCACCTTCTGGATGACGGCCCGCTTCGGCATTCCCGTCACGTCGGCGCCGGATGCCGTGGTGAGCGCCGTCAGCCCGGCCGAGGCCGCCCTGAAACGCGCACACGCCGGCCGGCGCGTGCTGCTGGTGGAGGACGAGCCGGTCAACCGCGAGGTCGCCGCCGCCCTGCTCAACGACGTGGGCCTGGAGGTCGACATGGCGCTGAACGGCCAGCAGGCAGTCGAGATGGCGCGACTGAACCGCCATGCCCTCATCCTGATGGACATGCAGATGCCGGTGCTGGACGGCCTGGCCGCCACGCGCCAGATCCGCGCCGACCCCGGTATCGTGCAGCGCCCCATCGTTGCCATGACGGCCAACGCCTTCGAGCAGGACAGCCAGCGCTGCTTCGAGGCCGGCATGAACGACTTCATCGCCAAGCCCATCGACGTGGACCTGCTGTTCACCAAGGTGCTGCACTGGATGAACGCCGGCGCTGCCTGAGAGCGCGCGCCCCCAGGCGGTGACCAAAGCCCGCCGCCCTCGGGGCCGCTCGCCCGGCCGGGGCTCAGCGGCAGGCGAAGCTCTCGGCCTTGCCGGTGTCGCCGCTGCCCAGGTACCGGGCGGTGCGCGGCCAGGCGCACAGCGGGCGCTCCACACCCTTGAGCGCACCGGCGCTGCCGCGCGCCGGCACGCGTTCGGGCGCCTCGCCCTGCTCGACCCAGCGCACGATGGCGGCCAGGCCGTCGAACTCGTCGGTGGCCGGGCCGGACGAGCAGTGGTTCATGCCCGGCACGAGGAAAAGCCGCGCCAGCGCGTCCGCCGCCGCGCGGCCATGGCGGGCGTGCAGGCGCTGCAGGTAGTCCTCGCTTTCCAGCGACGAGAAGATGGGGTCGGCGGTGCCGTGGAAGAACAGCAGCTTGCCGCGGCGCTGGCGGTAGCCGGCGAGATCCACGTCGTCGGCCGTGTCGTAGACCGCGTGGAAGGCCGCCATGCGCGCCGGGTCGCGCTCGAAGTCGAAGTTGACGACGTTGAGCGCCGGGTCGGGCGGGGTGACGAATTCAAAGCCCAGCGCGCCGGACATCAAGAAGGTGTGGCGCGAGTTGGGCTCGCCCGTGGTCGAGGTGCCCAGCGTCCAGCGCCGCCAGTCCGCGCCGGCGATGCCCGGGTCCCAGGGCCAGCCGAAGTACAGCGCCTTGCCGGCGGCGTTGCGCGGGCCGGCCATCATGCGCGCCAGGGCGTCGACCTGGTTGGGTGCCAGGCAGCTGGCGGTCTTGGCGCCGGTGCCGGCGCAGCGCAGCACGGCGGGGTCGAAGGTGCAGTTGCGCTGCAGCAGGCCGTCCTTCAGGCCGTCGGCGGCGTCGCAGCGTTCCAGCACGGCGTCGGCCACGAGCTTGAGGTCGGCGTCGCTCAGGGCCTGGCTCAGCACCGGCTTGCCGTCGGCGCCTCTGGGCGCGACCGCCAGGAACTGCTGGGTCGTCCAGGCCGCGGCGATGGTCGCACCTTCGCTCACCCGCATGGCCGGCGCCACGGCGACGATGCCGTCGAACAGCTCCGGGAAACGCTGCGAGAACATCATGCCCTGGCGCCCGCCGCCCGAGCAGCCGACGAAGTAGCTGCGCTCGGCGGCGCGGCCGTAGTAGCCGGCGACCAGGGCCTTGGCGGTCTCGGCGGTGCGCTGGTGGGCGCGCCAGGCGTGTTCGATGCGCGCCTGCGGATCCAGCCCGAAGGTCGGCTGCGGGCCCTGGTGGCCGGCGTCGGTGGACACCGCCGCGAAGCCGCGCGCCAGCCCATGGTCGGCCCAGCCGGTGGCGCCGGTGTTGCGGCCCACGGCGTTGAACACGATGCCGTCGTTGCCGCCGCCGCCCTGGTAGATGAAGCGTCCCCCCCAGGCCGTGGGCAGGCGCAGTTCGAAGCCGGTGTGGTAGGGCTTGCCGTCGGCGCCGGTGCGCTCGTCCAGGCGGCCGCGCACGAGGCAGTGCTCGGGCAGCGGCGCGCCCTGCTCGGCATTGCCCGGGTCGCGCGCCCGGGTGCCGCCGGCAGCGACGAGTTGCACCTCGGTGATGCGGCCTTGCTCCAGCGTGCGGCGGCCCAGCGCGGTGCAGGCCGTCGCGGCGTCGGCCACCAGCGATGCGCGCGGCACCGGTGGCAGGGGTGCAGGCGCGTCGGCACCCGGATGGCTGCAGGCGGCCAGCAGGTTGGCGGCGGCCAGCGCGACAAGCGGGGCGGTGGCGGGGGCGTGTGTCATGGGCATGTCCTGCTGCGCTGGCTGCGGGGCGGGTGACAGGTCGGGCGGGCCGGGTCGGGCCAGGCCAGGCCGGCTCAGTCGCCCTTGAAGCCGGTGGCCCTGACCACCCCGGCCCAGCGTGCGGCCTCGGCCTTGAGCATCTTCTCGGTGTCGGCGCGCGAGGTGCCGGTGACGCTGAAACCGGCCTCGACCAGCTTGGCGCGTGTCTCGGGCGACTGCACCGCCGCCACGACCTGGCGGTTCAGCTGATCGACGATGGCCGCCGGCGTGCCGGCCGGCGCGAACACGGCGAACCAGGCCGAGAAATCGATGTTCGGCATGCCGGCCTCGGTGAAGGTGGGCACGTCGGGCAGCAGGGGCGAGCGCTGCGCCGCCGTGGTGGCCAGGGCGCGCATCTTGCCGCCCTTGATCTGCGCCGCGCCCAGGGCGGTGGAGACAAAGGCGCCCGACACGTCGCCCGCCACGATGGCCGTCACCGCATCGCCCGTGGCGCGGTAGTGGATGGGCTCGACCTTGAAGCCGGCCGCCTCGCCGAACAGCTCGGCGCCGAAGTGGCCCGGCGTGCCGGCGCCGAAGGTGCCGAAGTTGGTGCGGTCGCCACCGCGCGCCTTGGCGGCCTTGATGAAATCCGCCACCGTCTTGAGGGGCGAGGTGGCCGGCACGACCAGCAGGAAGTCGCTGCGCACCACCTCGGCCACGCCGACCAGCTCGCGCGCCGGGTCATAGGGCAGCTTGCTGAAGGCCGGCGGTGCGATGGCGATGGAGCCCACCTCGCCCAGCAGCAGGCTGTAGCCGTCGGCCGGGCTCCTGGCCACGCCCTGGGTGGCGATCTGGCCGCCGGCGCCGGGCTTGTTGTCCACCACGACCTGCTGCCTGAGCAGCTCGCCCAGCTTCTGGCCGACCAGGCGGGTGACGACATCCGGCCCGCTGCCGGGCGGGAAGCCCACGGTCAGCTTGACGGGCTTGTCCGGGTAAGAGGTCTGGGCCTGGGCGGTCAGCGGCGCAGCGGCCAGGGTGCAGCTCAGGGCGGCGGCCAGGGCCAGCAGGGCGCGGCGGGGCAGGGCGGTCATGGGGGAGTCTCCTCGGTCGGTGGTGGCAGTGTCGGCGCGCAGGCCGGGCACGACTGTCATCCGAGAGGGCGACAGGCCCGTGTGGGCGACCGCAGGCAGCGGGCCGAGCGGTGCACCGGCGTCAGGTCTGAGGGCGAGGAGGGCCGGGCCCAGGCCCAGGCCCGGGTGCTGCGCCGCGCCGCGACCGGCTGCGCGGCGAGGGCGCGTCAGTCGTCGCAGGCGCGGGCGCCGGCCGGGCCGAAACGCGCGAACAGCTCGCTGCGAAAGTGCAGGCCCAGGCGGCCGAAGGCGCGTGTGCGGTAGGTCTTGACCGTGGCGGTCGACAGGCCCAGGTCGGCCGCCACGCCGTCGTGGCTCCAGCCGCGCAGCAGGCGTTCGCACACGTCCAGCTCGCGCGGGGTGAGCGCGGGGCAGGCACCCAGCAGGCGTTCGCGTGCCGTGGCAGGGGTGGACGCAGCGCTGTCGTTCGTGCTCACGCCCGTCACCGCAGCCGCCGGGGCGACCAGCGCCAGATGGCGCCGCACCGTGGCCAGCACCAGTGGCGCGATGCGCACGAAGCGCTCGCATTCGCGCCCGCTGAACGCGCCCTGGTGCTCGTGGTGATAGAGGTTCACGGCCAGCAGCGAGCCGTCGGCCTCCAGCGCCGCCACCGAGAGCCGCTCGGCCAGGCCGTGGCGCTGGTAGATGCGTTCGCGGTGGGCGGCGCTGGGCGCGTCGGCCGCGCGCATGCGCAGCACGGTGGCGTGGCCGGGCTGGGCGTGGCCGACGGCGGCGCTGCGGCTGGCGTCGCGCACCAGGTCGAAGCTGCGGTCCAGGCGGTACAGGCCGTCGTGATAGGCGGCGAAGCAGCTGGCCGTGGTGTCGGCCACGCCGCGGCTGGCCGACAGGTGCAGTTCGGGCGCGCGGTCGCGCCAGACGCGGTAGACCGACCACGAGGCGGCCTGCAGCGGCTCGTTCAGCGCGGCCAGGGCGTCGTCGGCAAACCCGGCGCTGCCCAGGCTGGTGATGAGCGTGGCCAGCACGGCCTGGTCAGGCCCGGCGTCGGGGTGGGTGGCGGGCGGCGGAACCAGGGCGATCGCGGGCATCGGCTGTCATCTTCTGGGGCCACAACGCAGGGCGGCGCTGACGGCGGGTGGCGGCGATGATGGCGGCTGGCGCGGCGCCGTCCATAGGGGATCGCCGCAGGCGCTGCGGCCGATCCTGCCGCTTGTCCTTTCCCGTCGGCGCTTTCCCAAGGCCTCAAGGCCCGAGGCCAAGGCCAAGGTCCGTTTTTCCCCCAGCCAGGAACTGCCCGCAATGAGCACCGACTTTCCCGCCCCGCCCGCCCTGCTGCCCATGACCCGCATCGCCTGCGAGGTCGGCCCCGTCGTCAGCCTGGGCCACACCACGGCGGGCGAGCGCCGCTACGTCGGCCTGCTCGGCGGGCGGGTGGCCGGGCCCGAGCTGAACGGCGAGATCGTGGCCGGCGGCGTGGACTGGCAGGTGCTGCGCAGCGACGGCGTGATCGAGATCGCGGCGCATTACGTCATCCGCGCCGACGACGGCGGCCTGATCGAGGTGAAAAGCGAGGGCTACCGCCATGGCCCGCCCGAGGTGCTGGCGCTGCTGGCGCAAGGCATCCCGGTCGACCGCGACGCCATGTACTTCCGCACCGCCGTGCGCTTCACCACCGGTGCGCCGGCCTGGTTGCACCTCAACAAGACCCTGGCGCTGGCCTGCGGCGCACGCGATGCGGCGCTGGTGCGGCTGGATCTGTACCGGATCGGGTGATCAACCTCGCCGAGGCTTCGCAGCGCGCAATGTCTTATGGACCACGATGTTGTGGTGAACGAGACGTTGGCTGGTAGCGCAGGAATGAGAGCCGACTGACCTTGTGCGGAGAGGCCAGTCGGTCAATGCCATCAAGTTAGTGCCACCTCAACGGTAAGCATGAACTGGAGCGCCGACTATCTGCCGTTCCTGTTCGGCTTGCAGCCGCACTGAGCCGCTCATGGCGCATGGCCTCCTGCCACATTCCGGGGCGTTGGCTTCATGCAATCGCCTTGGCCGCGCCAACCGGTCGTGCGGGTTTCATGTCAGTATTATTTTTTCCAGTGACATATCCAACGGAATATTGTCAATTTCTCTGGGAAAACCCTTGCCTGACTGATTCCAGGGCGGCTTGAAAGTTTATGAAAACAGGTATGAGCGGGTGTCTGGTCAGTGACGCCTGATTGTTGCCACCGATATGTGCCGGCGAGTATCTGCAGCCCCTGAACTTGCGGGGGGGCTGGCCAGCAATATTGCCGCACTGCTGCCGGCGTGGCAGCTGGAGGCACGTAGCGGTCACGCAACGCGCCGCCTGAGCAGCCAGGGCGGCGGCTCACGGCCGACGACACCGCCGGCGACGGGCCGAAGGAGTTTGTGCTGATCTTGCCGGAATCGTCGACTGTGCCGCTGCGGCGCAGGACGGCCTGGATGCGAAGATGGCGGCCAAGCCGCAGCCATCTGGCGTGACCGGCCTGTCCGGTGCGCCGGCCGGGTGGCGCGCGACTCGACACGATCCGCCCTTCCGCACCCTGGCCAGCAGGCCGGCCCGAACCTTGCCTTGCCCCCTGCCCTGATGCTGCCCGACCACCCGCCGCCCGCTCAGGCTGATCCGTCGCCTGCTCCGCCCCTGCGCCGTCACGGCGCCGCGGTGGCGGCGGCGCAGCTGGCCGAACAGGCCGCGCAGTGGGCGCGCGAAGGCGCACGCGGGCAGGACCGCGCTGCCGCCCAGCTGCTGCGCCACTGGGGGGCGCGTCTGGTGCGTCATGCCGTGCAGCACGGCCGCGTCACCGAAAGCGTGGCCGAGGAGCTGGCGGCCGACGCCATCCTGCGCTTCGTGCTGCAGCCTGCGCCGCCCGGCTGCCCGGCCGACGTGTGGCTGTGGACGCTGGCCCGCCACGGCCTGATCGACCATGTCCGCGCGCAGCAGGCGCTCAAGCGCGGCGGCGCGGGCAGCAGTAGCCCGGCGTCTGGCGCCACGTCTGGCCACAACGCCGGCCAGGCCGGCCGCAGCGGGCTGGCGCTGGACGACGAGGCGCTGCTTGCCGCGCTCGACCACCTGCCCGGCCACGTGGAGCTCGCCCCGTGGGTGCGCGAGTGCGTGCACCGGGCTGCGGTGCTGCTGGAGCGCGACGAGCCACGCCACGCCCACGTGCTGTTCATGGTGGCACAGGGCTGGTCGGACCAGGAGATCGCGATGCACTTCGGCGCACGTCCTGGCGCGGTCGACGAACGCCAGCGCAGCGCCGCACGTGATCGCATCTACCGCGCCTGCCGCTGCGCGCGCGAGCATTTCGCGCATTGCCAGGAGTGAGCTGATGGCCACCCGCGATCAGCACAGCCCCCCCGGCCACGCCGCGCCCGGCCAGGATGCCAGCGGCCACGGCGCCGGATCCCACGCGGACGACGACCGCTGGCTGGCCGTGCTGGCCGGCCAGGAGGCGCCCGACGACGCCGCCACCCGCCAGGCCGACAGCCTGCGCCGCTACCTGGAACTGCAGGCTGCGCACGAGACACCGCTGAGCCTGCAGGCCAAGGCCCGCATGGCCCAGCGCCTGAAGGACGGGCTGATGGGTGCGGCGCGCGAGGCCTCCGCCGCCCGCGCCGCGGCGGCTGCCGCGGCGGCCGACCGCCAGGCGGCCCTGGCGGCCTACGAGGCCCACGCCGCCGCAC
>JBJOKY010000573.1:0-4503 GCA_046045865.1 Pseudomonadota bacterium
GGGCTCTGCTGGCCTGGTCGCTGCGGCACGGCACTGCCAGTATCGAGCCGACCGAGGCCCAGCTGGCTGCTCTCGCTGCCGACGAGCCGCCGTTCGACCGCTGGCAGACCGCCAAGGGCCTGGCCGTCGCGCTGGCGCTGGTCGCGGTGTTCCTGCTGACCGACTGGCCGCGCGACGTCAGCGCACTGGTCGGCGCCGGCCTGCTGCTGCTGAGCCAGCGCTTCCACTCGTCGAAGGTGATGGGCCTGATCGACTGGGAGCTGCTGATCCTGTTCATGGGGCTGTTCGTCGTCAACCACGCGCTGCAGCTGACCGGCGTGACCGCCCAGGCGGTGGTCTGGCTGCAGGGGCAGGGCGTGCATCTGGACGATCCGGCCACGCTGTTCGTCACCACGCTGGGTCTGAGCAACCTGGTCTCCAACGTGCCGGCGGTGATGCTGCTGCTGCCGGCGGCGCAAGGCGATCACGTCGGCCCGCTGCTGGCGCTGGTCAGCACGATGGCCGGCAACTTGCTGATCGTCGGCTCGATTGCCAACATCATCGTCGTCGATGCGGCCCGGCGCAGCGGCATCGAGATCGACTGGCGGCGCCACGCCCGCACCGGTGTGCCCGTCACGCTGGTGACGCTGGTCATCACGGCGCTGTGGCTGGTGGTGCGATGACAAGGGCCGCCCGGCGTCTCGTCCCGATCATCGATGCCGCCCGCTGCACCGGCTGCGGCTGGTGCGTGCCGACCTGTCACCTGCACTTGCTGTCGCTGGAGGTGCACCACTGGCGCAAGACCTCCACCCTGCACGACGCCGATGCCTGCACCGGTTGCCGCAAATGCGCCGTCAAGTGCCCGTTCGGCGTCATCACGATGAGCGAGCGCGATACGCCCGAGCCTGCCCTGACGCAGTCCCCACCTCGGTGAGGGACTTTGCCGGCTTGTGAGGGCACGGACCTCCAACGTGCGAGTCCGGTTGCCCCTATTGTTGCCCCAGGGCGATTGCATGAAGCCGGCACCAGAAAACGTGGTGAGGGAGGAGCTGGTCAGAGAGGCACAAGACCGAAGAGCTGCTGCAAATAGTCGGGACTCCAGGCCAGGCGGTTGAGTTTGCGTCGGATGCTGGCGTTGGTGGCGCTGTCGCGCTTGACGAGGTTGAGCACGATGCGGCGCAGGATGGCCAGGTTCTGGGCGCCATGGCCGAGGCCGAGCCGGCAGTCATCCTCGCGCAGCAGGACGTCGAGGATCCAGTGGCACTGGTTCTCGATGAGCCAGTGCTGGCGGATGCGGCGGTTGAACTCGGCGGCGTCGAAGGCAGCGGAGCTGAGGTAGTAGCGCCACTCGGTGCTGCACTGGCCGCGATGGATGCCGCCGAGGATCTCGCGGGTGGACTCGATCATGATGGCCGAGCGCAGCGCCGGCCAGTCCTGACGGATCGGCTCGGGCAAGGCGCGCACATCATGGGCGACGACACAGCGGCGTGTTTCCAGCCGGGCATGGTCCTTGTCCAGGGTGATGTGCTGCTGCAGCCGGCCGCGCTCGACATCTGGCCGGGCCTGTGCGAACAGGCCCTCGATGGCCTGCGCCAGGGCGGGCTGGTTGTTCTTGGCCGAGAGGATGAACTCGGCCCCGCGCGCCTGGATGTGGCGGGCGATGTCACGCTGGCAGCCTAGCGCATCGATCGTGACGACGGCGCCCTGCAGATCGAGCGCATCGAGCAGTTCGGGGATGGCCGTGATCTCGTTGCTCTTGGCCTCGGTGCGCACCTGCCCCAGCGTCAGGCCGCTGTCGGTGTGGCAGGCCGACACCAAGTGCACCATCGCCGCATCCGCCGTGCGCGAGCCGCGCACGCTCTTGCCGTCCAGGGCGATCGTCGCACCCGCCACGCTCGGACACAGCGGCTGCATCCAGCGCATGAAGCACGCCTCGAACGCTGGCGCATCCAGCAGCGCAAACACCCGGTTGAAGGTGTCGTGCGAGGCCACCCCGTGCTCGAAGGGCAGGAAACGGCGCAGCCACTCCAGCCTGATCTCGCCCCAGTCGGCTACCCCCACCCAGTCCTCGGCCCCACAGGCCACCGCGCCACAAGCCACCAGCAGCAGCTCATCGAGCGGATAGCGGCAGCGTCGGCTGCGCGGGTCGGGCAGATCGGCAAATGCGCTCAGGTCGCCAAGGCAGGCTTGTTCAGTCGGGTCCAGCGGCATCTCGGCAGGCTTGTCGGGTTGGGCAAACCTACCTTTCTAGCACTGCCAACACGCCTTGGCTTCATGCAATCGCCCTGGCACTGCCAACACGCCTTGGCTTCATGCAATCGCCCTGCCTGGCCAGGCAGCATAACAGCCGTTGCCTCGGCTATCTTCGTTTTGGTGGCTTGCAGCAGGTTGGAAACGATGTTCATGAGTTTCTTTCGGTTTGGGTGTGCGTATCCCTGCCAGGCTGCACCGTTGCAGCTGGTCGGGTGGGTGAGTTGGTGGGCGGCCGGCTGGCCGGGGGGTCAGGCTTGCACCAAGAAGGGCAGGATTCCGGCGGTCTGGTCGTCGTGTTTCTGCAGCAGCCCGGCCAGGGTGTTTTCAAGATGCTGCGAGCCAGCCACGGCCAGATGCACGCAGGTGGCATGCACTCGAATTCGGACATATCGCCCGAGCGGGTCGGCAATCGGCTTGCGATGGATCAGAGAGAACGCCTCATCCGCCCCCAATGCATCACCGCAGACTGCGCATGCATTCGATGCCAGATCGATGACAGACAGGCCGGGGCCGACCTGGCGGGTGATTCCGGTTGCAGCGTTCATGCCGATGCACCTCGGCCCGTGCTCAGGCTGGCGATGTAGGCTTCAATCGCCGAACGGCGCCACCTGACGCAACGCAAGCCCAGATAGACCGGTTTCGGTAGCTCGCCGCTCTTCAGCAGTTCGTACCGCTTGGTCTTCTTGATGCCTAGCGCCTCGTCAACCTGCTCGCCAGTCAGCAAGGGATCAGCAGGGGCGCGGTTGATGGCTGGCCGGTCTGGTGCGCTCTCAGGCGCCAGGGCTGTGACTGGTGATCGAGGGGCTGCGCCGTCTTCGAACAGCCGGGCAGTGCTGCGGGGTCTTGGGTTCGTATTCATGCGCTGGAGTTTTAATGCGCACGCCTAACAGGTCGATATGCTTTCTGCATCCGAACTGATCAAAGATATTAACATCCCAACTAAAAAAGCCACTACAGTGAAGCACTGAACCGGAAAGAGGTGGATGCCATGAGCACGACCGATGGGCGGCAGTATTCGGAAGAAGCGTTGCAGCTGCTGCGCCGGCAGGCCCACCGGCTGCGCCACGAGCTGAACCTGACGTGGCTGAGCATCGCCGAGATCGTGGGCGTGAACAGGGCGACGCTGATGAGCTGGGTAAGGCGATTCCACCTGAACCGGCCGGAGCTGGGCGAAGTGAGTTCGCAAGTGCGCGGGCGACGCTACGGCGCCAAGCGCACGCTCAGCGAATCGGATGAACAGGCGCTGCGCGAGACGGTGCTGCACGAGACGCCGCAGGCGCTGGGCCTGGGCTTTGCGCTGTGGAGCCGAGCGGCGGTGCAGCAAGCCATCGAGGTCAAGTTCGGCGTGAAGATGCCCATCAGCACGGTGGGCGAGTACCTGCGGCGCTGGGGCTGCACGCCGCAGCGGCCGGCGCAACGCGCGCAGGATCAGGATGCGCAGGCGCTGCAGCAGTGGCAGGCGGTGGACTACCCGGCGCTGCAGCAACGAGCCAAGACAGAAAACGCCGAGATCTGCTGGGCCGACGAGACGGCGGTGCGTCAGGACACCGCCTGGGTGCGCGGCTACGCGCCGACCGGGCACACGCCGGAGCTGGTGCACCGGGTGCGCTGGAGCCACATCACGATGATCTCGGCCTTGAGCAACCAGGGCCTGGTGCGCTTCGCGCTGCATGACGGCTCGATCAACGCCGCACGCTTCATCGACTTCCTGCAGGCGCTGGTGCAGGACGTGGCGGCGCCGCGCAAGGTCTTTCTGATCGTGGACAACCTGCGCGTTCATCACGCCAAGGTCGTGCAGGACTGGCTCGCCGAGCCTGCGCACCACGCGCGTATCGAGCTGTTCTACCTGCCACCCTACTGCCCCGAGCACAACCCCGACGAGTGGATCAACCGCGATCTCAAGACCTATCTGCGTCAGGCTGCACCGATCCAGGACGATGCCATGCTGCGCACCCTGGCCGAGCAGTTCATGACCAGACTGCGCAACGCCCGCGACTTCGTCAAAACCTACTTCCACCACACTCATACTCGCTATGCATCGGCAGAGTCTGGTGTTTAGTTAGGGGGTTAATAGCCACTTGACAATTAATGAAATTTAATGTAGGTCAATGTCAATTTGATGCAATATAGGTTTTTATAGATTCTTCAAAATTCTTGGTTCCTGTTGCATCAAAGCATTTGATTAGCAAGAATCTCCAGCATTCTTCTGCCCCCGGATGACGCGCAGCGGCTGCGGCGGGCAGGAGGCGACATCAATGATGAGGCGTGCGA
>JBJOKY010000210.1:0-7820 GCA_046045865.1 Pseudomonadota bacterium
CCGGGCTGCGAAGGCATCACCGAGATCGGCGAGAACGAGTACGAGGTCATCGTCGTGGCCGCCATCGGCCCGGTGAAGGCCAAGTTCAAGGGCAAGCTCAAACTGGGCGACATCACGCCGCCGACCAGCTACACCCTGGCCTTCGAAGGCCACGGCGGCGCGGCCGGCCACGGCAAGGGCTCAGCCGCCGTGCGGCTCGAGGCCGTCAACGACAACGAGACCCTGCTGCACTACACCGCGCACGCCACCGTGGGCGGCAAGATCGCCCAGATCGGCTCGCGCCTGATCGACATGGCGGCGCAGAAGATGGCCCGGGAGTTCTTCGAGAAGTTCACCGCCGTGCTGGTCGAGCGCCAGACACCGGCGCCGGAGCCGGCCGAGGGCGAGGCCACGGCCGAGGCGGGTGCCGCGGCTGGCGAGAAGAAGGGCTGGCTGAAGAAGCTGATCGGCAAGGCCTGAGCGGCACCGGGGTGGCGCCGCTCAGGCGCGCCTCATTGCTGACGCGTCGGCACCGTGGTCGACACACGGATGGCGGCCACGCCACTGGTGCCGGTGGCAGCCGTGGCTGCACCAGGCGTCGCGGTGGCCGTGGTTGTTCCTGCAGGTGCCACACCGTTGGCGAGCTGGCTCGACGACAGCGGCGCGTTGGCCATCGGGTCGCTGCCCAGGTCACTGCCGCTGTCGGTCCTGACGGGCGGGTTGGTGGCCGGGCCGTTGGCGGGCCGGGTGGCTTTCACCATCGGCGGCACGGGCTTGCGCACCGCGTTGGCGTGGGCGCAGTCGCGTCCTTCCAGCATGGGGATGAGCGTGGGCGCCAGGGTCTTGAGCAGCTGCGTCGGCATGGCGCTGGTGAACTTGTACTTCTCGGCGTAGGGCTCGCCGACGTAGACCATCATGGTGCCGAAGTAGCGGTCGCCGATCATGAACATGAAGGTGCCCGAGCGGCTCACCACGTGCGACGACACCACCGCCCCGCCCCTGGCGAAGACCTCGTAGCGGTGGTCGCCGGTGCCGGTCTTGCCGCCGATGGGCACCGTCGTGCCGTCACGCAGCTTGAGCACGCCCTTCAGGCGCCGTGCCGTGCCGTTCTCGACCACGTTGAACAAGGCATCTCGGGCAACGGTGGCGACGTCGGCGTCCAGCACGCGTTCGCCCTTGCCGCCTTGCTGCTGCATGCGCGTCTCGTAGGGTGTGTCGGCGGCGAACTGCAGCGCGCCGATGCGGTTGAGCGGCATGCGCACACCATCGTTGATGATGATGCCCATCAGCTCGGCCAGCGCTGCAGGCCGGTCGCCCGACGCGCCCAGCGAGGTGGCATACGAGGCCGTCAGGCTGTCGAAGGGATAGCCCAGCCGGGCCCAGGACTTCTGGATCTCGGCAAAGGCGTCCTGCTCGGCCATCACGCGGATGCGCGCGTCCTGGCCGCCGCGCATGCTCGGGCGCATCAGCCAGCCGTAGGCCTGCTGGCGCAGTTCGGCACTGGCGGCCAGGGCCTCGCCCATGGTGCCATCGGGGTGCTCGTCCTGCCAGGCGACGATCCACATCTCCATGGGGTTCACGCCCGCCACGCCGGCGCGTTCGGCAAAACCCAGGCGGCGGTACTGGTCATGCAGGCTCTGAGCGCCCTTGGGCGTGAGCTTGGAGTCGGGCAGCCGCGCGGTGATGAAGGCCGTCATCTCGTCCACCGACGCCTTGGGCTTGAGCGCCATGTAGTAGGCCGCCAGGCGCGCGGGTGACTTGGTCTTGAAGCTGCCCAGCAGGGCGTCGTGGCGTTCGGCGGGCTTCATGTCGCGGTACTTGCGCCAGAAGCCGGCCATGAACTGCTTGCCCTCGGCGTCGGCGAAACGCCTGAGGTAGGCGCTGCGCTGCTCCTCGTTCAGATCGCCGGTGGCCACGGCGGTGATCTCGGGCTTCTTGTAGACGATGTGCTGCACCGTGTCGCGCATCAGCCGCACGAACACCAGGTTGACGGACTGGCGCAGCGCGTCGCGCACGTTCATCACCTTGCCGTTGTCGTCCTTGTCGAAGTTCTCGAAGTGGTGCACGCCCCCGCCGGTGAAGAAGGCCTCGCCGGGGTTGGCCGAGTAGGTGCGCATCATGGCCGCGTCCAGCATGGCGCGCAGGGTGCGGCCCTTGGCGTCCTTGTTCTCCTGCAGCCAGGCCTTGCCCCACAGGCCCAGGATGTCCTTGCCGCTCACGCGCACGGCGGCGAGTTCCTTGGCGTCCAGGCCGCTCCAGAGCTTGTGCATCTCGGCGACCTGCTCCAGGTAGGTCACCAGGGTGCGGAACTTGGCGGTCGAACCCAGGTCGAGCTTGGTACCCTCGTTGAGGTCGAAGGGCTGGTCGAGGTTGTCGGTCTGCACGCGCAGCAGGTTGCCGGTGGGCGTGCGCTCGAACAGGGTGAAGCTCACCATCAGCTTGCTCGGGTCGTCGCCCTCGCGCAGCAGGTATTCGCCGTACAGGCCCGAGGCCTTGGCGAATTCCGGGTTGTTCAGGCTGCGCAGCAGCTTGGTGGCCGCGGCCTGCACCTCGCCGTCCAGGTTGGTGGCGGCGACCAGGTCGAGCCGGTCGACGTCGTAGGTGCGCGACACCTTGAGCATGCCGCTGAGCTTGTTGCGCACCGTCGTGCTGGCCTTGCGGTCGACGAAGTTGGCGACCGACTCGACACCGTTCTGGCTGGCCTTCTCGAGCTTGGCGTCCAGCGCGGCGTCGCGCAGGGCAGGCGGCAGGATGCCGGCACCGGCCATGATGCGGATGTAGCGGTCGGTCAGCTCGGCCAGATCCTCGTGGCCGTCCTGCAGGTAGTAGGACGGGCGGCGCTGCGCCACCATCAGCGACAGGGCCTGCTTGAACGCCAGGCCCTGCTGGTTGATCACGGCCTGCTTGAAGGCCTTGGCGCCGTAGCGCTTGGGGTCGACGGTGAGCGGGCGGTCGTCGTCCACCGGCATGGCGAGCAGCCGGTTGATCTCGGCCGGGTCGCGGCCGTACCAGGCCCACAGGCCGTCACCCATGCCGTTGACCTCTCCGAAGCCCGGGCGGGCCGACAGCGGCACGGTGTTGAGGTAGTCGACCACCAGCTGCTGGCGCCAGGCCAGGGTGTCGCGCCCGTCGACATAGGCACGCAGCGAGGCCGAGGCCATCTGGCGCAGCTTGTCGCGCATGCCCTCGGTGCGGCCTTCGGGCGAATGGCGGTATTTCTCGATCTGCGTGGCCAGGGTGCTGCCGCCCGGGCTGCGCTGGGCGTTGGTGACCACGGTGGCGGCGCGCTCGATCACGGCCTTGCCCAGGCGGTCCCATTCGAGCGCGGGGTTGCGCGTGGGGTGCTCGGTGTCGAGCAGCTCTCGGTTTTCGATGAAGAGCAGGGCGTCGACCAGCAGGCGCGGCACGGTCTCGAACTCGCCGTAGACGCGCTGCGGGTAGCGCGCCGAGAACAGGGTCTCGCCGCGGCAGTCACGCACCTCCAGACCGGCCTGGCTCTTCTCGCGGTAGGTGGCGAACAGGCCGCGGTCGCTCACCGAGATCAGCTCGGGCGACATGCGCGCCTGTTCGGTGATGGTGTAGCCCAGGCCGTTCAGCCGGTTGACGAACTCGGGCAGCTGGGCGTAGCCCAGGCGCAGGTCGTAGGGGCCGGCACCCGGGAAGCGGATCGCGCCGCTCGGGCCGGGCTCCACGTTGTAGCGCAGCTGGCCGGCCAGCGCGCCGATCGCCACCGACTGCAACTGCGACGACGACATCTCGTAGGTCAGCACCATGCAGGCCAGGGCGATGCCGGCCAGTGGCAGCCCGCGCCTGATCCAGCGGCGCGACCGGATGCGACGCCAGCCCTCGCTTGCGGGCGGCTTCGACCAGTTCCTCGAGCTGTTGCTGGCGGGCTCGGACCGGGGTTCTGACTCGGAATGGGACACGTCTACCTCGTGGGTGTTGCCAGGGCTACAACATACCGTCGACCTGATATCCCCGTGCGTGATTCCTGCGCTCGGTCTGCCCGCTTGATGGCGCACAGTGGCCGGACCGGCACAAAACCCCGTGAATGCGGGGGCGCGCAGCAGACCCGCGCGTCACGCCCTGCCCGCGATCAGCCCGGTCGACCTGGCAAGCCTGCACGCACGATGCACTGCCACGACGGGGTGATCCTGTTGCCGGCGTGTGCCGGATCGCCTGCGCGATGGCCAGGATTCTGGCGTGAAGGCGCGCCAGCGCGAGCGGTTTTACGAGTTTGTCGACATTGACACCGCGTGTGCTGTGTCAGGTCAATGGCGCGGCCGCCACCGTCGCCGTCGATCAAGGCAGGGGCGGGCCGGCGAAGGTGGCCAGCAGCACGGCCGACAGCAGCGCGAGCGCCAGCGGCACCTGCACCAGCAACCCGGTCAGCGTGGGGCGATGCAGGTCCGGTCGGTGCAGGGCGCGCTGCCAGTGCCACCGCCAGCCAAGGCGCCGGGGCGGTCCGCCCGGCGTCGGCTCATCCAGGATCTGGGGGGGCTGGGTCTGCTTGGCAGGGTCGGGGACGCACGGCATGCTCATCACTCACCTCCAGCGGCGATCGATGGCTATCGCCTGCGGCGAGTTCAAGCAAGCCCGATGCCCGGCTTGCCCGGTCATCCTGCCCCGTCGTGGGGCCAGGCGGCCGGGCAGGGCCCGGCAGGACCTGGCCTGAAGGCACTCAGAAGGTGCGCGACACGGCGATGCCGTAGCTGCGCGGGTCGAGCTTGAGGTCGATGCCCTGGCCCGTGGACAGCGTGGCCCGCGTCTTGAGCCAGGTGTGGGTGGCGCTGGCATCCAGCGACCAGCGTGGGCTCAACGCCAGGCTGGCACCGAGCTGCACCGTGGCGGCCAGCTTGGAATCCACCTTCATCAGCGTCGGGTCGGCGGGTGAACCGCCGGTCAGCGCCGTCATGGTCGCGCTCGTCCTGGCCTTGAAGAACTTCGCGTAGGTCAGCCCGGCACCGACGTAGGGTCGCAGCAGGTTCTGCGGTGCACCGAAGCGGTACTGGCCCAGCAGGGTGATGGGCAGGGCCTGCACCTCGCCGATCTTGCCGCTGCCTGCGATGGCGCCGGCGCCGTTCACCTCGTGCTTGAAGGGCAGGGCCAGCGGCAGGTCGACCGACAGGTTGTCGCTCAGCATGTAGGTGAAGCCGCCGGTCAGGCTGCTGGCCGAGGCCACGTCCACCTTGGTGCCGGCCAGGCTGGGCGCGCCCAGATCGCCGCTGGTGGTCTGCGGCTGGATGGTGGTGACACCCACGCGCGCCAGCAGGTTGCCCGCGCTCTGGGCCTGGGCCGCGCCTGCCAGCAGCAGGCTGGCCAGGGTGGCGCCGGCCAGGCGTGCGATCGTCTGGTTGTTCATGTGTTTCTCCGGGATGCGATCGGTGGTGCAGTCAGATGCGGCCGGCGGCGGCCAGCGCGAGCGAGATGCGCTGGAACACCAGCTGGTGGCCGTAGGGCGTGGGGTGGAAGCTGTCCGAGAACAGGTAGCTCTTCCACCAGTCGGCACCGCCGGTGGCGCCGGCCGGCGGCGTCATGGCCGACAGCGCGGCGTCGGTGCAGGTCGGGAAGTCGTAGGTGAACAGCCCGCTCGCGTCGGTGCCGGTGGCCGGGCAGGCCGGCGTGGTCACGTTCTGCAGCGCGAACTGGGCCTTGTCGGCGATCTGCTGGTTGAAGGTGGTGTAGCCGTCGACCAGCACCACCCTGGCGTTGCCGCTCGCGCGCTTGGCCAGCTGGGTGTTGAAGGCCTGGATCCAGCCGTCGAACACGCCCTCGAGCTGCGCCGCCACCGGCGCGCCCTGCGATGCGGCCACGCCGCCCAGCACCTGCTGGAAGCGCGGCGTGTGGGTGATGCCCGGCACGTTCAGGATCACCACGTGCTGCGCGCCCTTGTCCAGCGCGCTGGTGGTGATGGCGTCGTAGAACACGTCGGCCAGCGCCGTCATGTAGGCGCCGCCCAGGGTGAACGCGCCGTTCGTGCCGCCCAGCACCTGGCCGGCCGCGACCGGGCCCAGCACGCTGGCGGCGAGCTGGTAGTAGCTCGTCTGCGTCACGTCGCCCAGCGCAGCGGTCGCCTGGCTGGAAAACAGCAGGAAGGCGCCGACGATGTCGGCCGCGTCGTTGCCGCCGCCGTCGATCATCAGCAGGTCGCTGCCGGTGTAGCTGCCCTTGGCCGCCGCGTCGGCCAGCTGGCTCGGGATGCGGCGCTTGTCGCTCGCCGCGGCGCCCGGGATGTTGATGCGCCCGCCGCCGATGGCGTAGCCGGTGCACGCCGCGTTGGCCGGCTGCGCCACGAAGCTGGTCGCGCCGGTGGGCGTGTACACCGGGCACAGGGCGCTGGTGCGGTAGAAACGCGCCAGGTGCTCCGGATAGGTCAGCGAGTTGCTGCCCTGCACCGTGAACCTGATGCCGAAGGTGCCGACGTCCGCCAGGCTGTCGCCGAACACCTTGACCGAGGTGATGGTGGCGCGCGGCGTCGTGTCGCTGCCGCCGCCGCCGCAAGCTGCCACCAGCAAGGCGGCCGTGAACGCGAGCAGCCTGGTGCCCAAAGTCTTCATGGTGAGTCTCCAGAGGAATAAATCGAACGATCGTTCTATTTTCCGGATCATTATTCGATCCGCCCCAGGGCACCGGCAGGCGGGGAAACCCGTGGCAGGGCCGGGCGATGTGCCGGCGGCCCGCGGCAGTCCGCGCCGGGCACGCACCAGGGTTGTCGCCGGCTGACTGCAGGTACCGGCAAGGCTTACGATGGGCTGAAGCAGGACACCTGCCGCCCCGGACCGCCCCGGACCGGCCCCTCACTTCCCCGCAGGAATGGACACCCTCCCATGAACCCCGTGCTGGTCGAACTCTGGCGCAGCGATGGCAGCACGCAGGGCGCCGGCCGCGGCGCGGTCGAATCGGTGCACCGCGGCTCGGTCGTGGTGGTCGACGCCGCGGGCAGCACCGTGCTGGCGCTGGGCGAACCCGAGCGCCCGGTGTTCGGCCGCTCGGCCGTCAAGGGCCTGCAGGCCCTGCCGCTGGTGGCCAGCGGCGCTGCCGAGGCCTACGGGCTGAGCAATGCGGAGCTTGCCCTGGCCTGCGCCTCGCACGGCGGCGAGCCGGCCCACACCGCCACGGCCGCCGGCCTGCTGGCGCGCCTGGGGCTGGACGAGGACGTGCTCGAATGCGGCGCACACGCCCCCAGCCACCTGGACAGCGCCTACGCCCTGGTGCGCGAAGGCCGGCCGTTCACCGCGCTCAACAACAACTGCTCGGGCAAGCACAGCGGCTTCGTCTGCCTGGGCTGCCTGCTGGCGCGCCAGGCCGGCGCCGAGCCGCGCGCGTTCATGCGCGGCTACGTCGAGCCGCAGCACCCGGTGATGCGCGAGGTCGGCGCCGCGCTGGGCGCTGCCACCGGCGTGGACGTCGAGCGCGCGCCGCGCGGGCGCGACGGCTGCTCCATCCCCACCTACGCGCTGCCGCTGCGTGCCCTGGCGCTGGGCTTCGCGCGTTTCGCCACCGGCCAGGGCCTGAGCGCCGCCCACGCCGCTGCCGCGCTCCGCCTGCGCCGCGCCGTGGCGGCCGAACCGCACATGGTCGCCGGCACCGGCCGATTCGACACCCGCGTCATGCAGGCGCTGGGCGAACGCGTGTTCTGCAAGGTCGGTGCCGAAGCCGTGTACTGCGCCGCCTTGCCCGGGCGCGGCTGGGGCGTGGCCATCAAGGTCGACGACGGCACCAACGCCCGTGCCGTCGAGGTCGCCATGGCCGCCGTGCTGCAGGCCGCCCTGCGGCTGGAGGATGGCGCCAGCGGCGTGCCGGACGCCGCCGCGCTGCTGGCCGGCCTGTCCGACCAGGCC
>JBJOKY010000211.1:0-7811 GCA_046045865.1 Pseudomonadota bacterium
CGCACGGTGAAGTCGCTGGGCCAGAACAGCTCGTCGAGCACGTCGACGCGGTTGTTGACCAGCGCGTCCTCGTAGCGGGCGAACACTGCCGTCATCTCGGCCAGCACATCGGGCAGGTTGATGTCCATGGCGGGGCGGCTCCGGCTCGGCGCGGTCAGTTCAGTCCAGGGCGGCGACGGGTGCGCGCACCACGCCGGCGATCTCGAGGGCGCGGGCCACACGCAGCACCCGGTCCTCGCGCCAGGGTGCGGCGATCAGCTGCACGCCCACCGGCAGGTGCTGCAGCGCCGGCTCGCTGGCGCAGCCCCACACCGGCACGGTGCACACCGGCAGGCCGATGCACGAGACAGGTTGCGTCAGCAGGCCCAGGCTGGGGCGGGCCGGCAGGCGCTGGCCGCCAATCTCCAGCCACTCGGTGCCCAGCAGCGGCGCGACACAGGGCGTGGCCGGCGCCAGCAGCACGTCGACATCCGCGAAGCTGGCCGCCACCTGGCGCGCGAACCAGCGCCGCACGCGCTGCGCCTGCACCACCCAGGTGGCGGGCAGCAGCGCGCCGGCCAGGAAGCGGTCGCGCGACAGCGGCTCGAAGTCCTGCGGCCGCGCCTTGAGGTCGTCCAGATGCAGGTTGGCACCCGCGGCATTGCTGATCAGGAAGGCCGCGGCACGCGCCCGCTCGGCCCCGGCCCAGTGCACGGTGGTGGTCGCGCCCAGCGCGGCGGCGACGCGCTGCACCGCCGTGCGCGCCTCGGCATTGGCCATGTCTTGGAACCAGCCGCCCAGCACGCCGATGCGCAGGCCGGCCGTGCCCGCAGCCAGCGTGGCCAGCGTCGGCTCCAGCGGCCGCGCCACCTGGCCGGGGTCGTGCATGTCGGGGCCTTGCAGCGCGTCGTAGCTCAGCGCCAGGTCGGTCACGCTGCGGGCAAAGGGGCCGAGGTGGTCCAGGCTGGCGACGAAGGGGTAGCTGCCGGTGCGCGGCAGCCGGCCATAGGTGGGCTTCAAGCCGAACACGCCGCACAGCGACGAGGGCACGCGGATCGAGCCGTTGGTGTCCGAGCCCAGCGTGAGTGGCACCTGGCCGGCAGCGATGGCCGCCGCCGAGCCGCCCGACGAGCCACCCGCGCTGCGCGCCAGATCGTGCGGGTTGTGGCAGGCGCCGTCGTGGCTGTTCTCGGTGGTGAAGCCGTAGGCGTATTCATCCATGTTCAGCGCGCCCAGCAGCACCGCGCCGGCCGCGGCCATGCGCTGCACCAGCACGGCGTCGCGCGCCGCCGGGGCACCATCGCGCTCGACCTTCGAGCCGGCCACGGTGGTGACGCCGGCGATGTCGAACAGGTTCTTCACCGCATAGGGCACGCCCAGCAGCGGCAGCGCCTGCGCCGTGGTATCGCAGCCGGCCAGGCGCTGGTCGAGCGCCGCGGCCTCGCGCAGGGCGCGCGCCAGGGTCTGCCGGGTGAAGCTGTTGACGCGCGGGTTGCTCGCCTCGATGCGCGCGATGGCGGCCTCGGTCACCGCCGTGGCGCTGATCTCGCGCTGGCGCACGGCGTCGGCCAGGGCGTGCGCCGGGCCGTCGAGCAGGCGGTGCGCCAGGTGCGGCGCCGGACAGGGGTCGGACGGTTGCATGCAGGATCTCAGGCGATGTCGGGACTGATCATGTCGGGGCTGATCGGCACGAAGCTTTCGGCCGGGTCGTCGTGCGGGCCGAGCGGGCAGCCCATCACCAGCTCGGCCATGCCGGCGGCCAGGTCGACGTACAACACCACGCCGGGGCGGTGCTCGGGCTGCAGCGGCAGGCCGATGCGCGCCGCGGCGGCATCGACATAGGCGGCCAGCGCCGGGTCGACCCCGGCCGCGGTTCCTGCCGCGTCCGCGGCCGCGGACGCCGCCGACGCAGGCGCCATGCCCGCCGCGAGCGTGGCCAGGTAGGCGCGCCAGCCGCCCAGCGCGCTGATGTCGCGCGCGCCGCTCACCGCATGCGCCTCGCACAGAAAGCCGTGCACCTGGCGACCGTCCGCCAGCGTGAGGCTGCCCAGGCCCAGCGGCGCCGGGATCAGCGCCAGGAAGGAGCCCAGCTGCGCCTGCGGCATGGCCCAGACCTCCAGCGCGATGGCCGCCCCACCCTCCTCGCCCGCCGCGACCCGCACCAGGCCGGGCTTGGGCGGTGTCGTGCCCGGCAGGGCGTACAGGCGGTAGAGCGGCGCGGTGTGTGTGGCCTCGACCAGGCGTGCGCCGCGTTCGATCAGCTGGCCATTGAGCGGCAGGCCCGACAGGTGGGCGCCGACCACGGCCAGCAGCAGCTCGGGCGCATGGGCGGGCTGACGCAGCCAGGGCGGCGCGGCGGCGGGCGGGCGTGGCGCCGGTGGGCTCGCCGCGGACAGGTGGGCGTCGCCCGCGGCCTGCCAGCGCAGGCCGAAGCGCGCCAGCGCCGCGTCATGCTGCCCCGGCGCGATGAAGGTGACGCCAAAAGGCAGCAGCGTGGCCTGGGCCGTGAGCGCCTGACCGGCCGGCAGCGCCAGTGCGCACCAGCCCAGCAGGTTGACGAAGTTGGTGTAGCGCCCGAGCCGGCTGTTGGCGCCCAGCGGATCGGCGGCGACCTGCTCGAAGCTCGGGTGGGTCGGCGCGGTGGGCACCATCAGCAGGTCGATGTCGTGCCACAGCGCGGCCAGCCGGGCCTGCAGGGCGCGCAGCCGGTATTGCGCCTCGAAGGTGGCGGTGGCGGTCTGGCCGATGGCGCGGGCGATGACCTGGCGCACCACCGGGTCGAAGGCCTCGGGCTCGCGGCGCAGCAGTTCGCGCACCGTGGCGTGGCGCTCGGCGACCCAGGGGCCGTCGTAGAGCAGGGCCGCGACCTCGTGCAGCGGCGCCATGTCGATCTCGACCAGCTCGACGCCTGCGCGCTCGCCCGCCCTGGCCGGCAGGGCGCGCAGACGCTCGACCGCCGCGGCCCAGGCCACCGGGTAGCCCAGCGCCGGGTCCAGGTCAGGCCGGGCCGGCACGCCCACGCGCAGCGGGCGGTGGGCCGGCAGCGCGGCCGGGCCGGGCGCCCAGGCGCTGTAGGGGTCGGCGGCGTCCGGGCCTTCCATCACGGCCAGCACGTGGGCGGCATCCGCCACGTCGTGGGCGAAGACCGAGACGCAGTCCAGCGTGCGGCAGGCCGGCAGCACGCCGGCGGTGCTGGCCCGGCCCGGTGTGGGTTTCAGGCCGACCAGGCCGTTGAAGCCGGCCGGCACGCGGCCCGAGCCCGCCGTGTCGGTGCCCAGGGCGAAGGGCACGACGGCGCGCGCCACCACCACGGCCGAGCCCGAGCTGGAGCCGCCGCTGATGCGCCCGGCGTCGCTCACGCAGGCCGGCTGGCCGTAGGGCGAGCGCGTGCCGACCAGGCCCGTGGCGAACTGGTCGAGGTTGGTCTTGCCCAGCCACAGGGCACCGGCGTCCAGCAGGCGCTGCACCACCGTGGCGCTGTGCTCGGCCACACGCGTGTAGCTGGGGCAGGCGGCGCTGGTGGGGGCACCGGCGACGTCGATGTTGTCCTTCACCGCAAAGGGCACGCCCAGAAGCGGATAGCGGCGCAGCAGCTCGGCAGCCTCTGCGACCCCGGCCAGGCGGCTACGCAGCTGGTCGAGCTGCGCGGCCCAGGTGGCGTCAGGGCAGGGGTGGATCCACACGGCCAGCGCCTGGGTGGCCGGCGCCAGCGCCAGCTCGCGCGCCTGGTGCAGGGCGGCCAGCGGGTCGCTGCCGCGCACCAGCGCGCTGTACAGGAAGTTCAGCCAGCCCGCCACGCTGCGCGGCTGGGCATACAGGACGGAGCCGCTGGAGGCGGCGGCAGGTGCCGGGGTGCTAGGGTTCATCGTGGTGCGCCAGCTGGTATACCAATCGGTATCACCGTGGCGTCAGCAGACTCCGTGCCAGGGCAGGGCCGTGCGAACACGGGCCGGCTGCTCGTCTCGCCTGCCGGGCACCTCACGCCACGTCACGATCAGGGTAAACCCCTGAAACACCCGGAGCGCGCGCACAGTGCGCGGTTATCGCCCAATCTGCCGCCCACGGGCTTGTGCAGGCGTGCGGTGGGCCCTAGCCTGCCGGGCTCGGCGGCCGCGCGGTCGCGGCCAGGGGCGTGCGTCCACGCGGCGCCCTGGTGCAGCCGCCGCGCTGCGGCGCCGCCGAGCCAGCCCTCGCCCGAACCCTCGCGCCAGCGCACTAGAGTAGGTGGCTGCACCCGATGCACCCGACCCACCACACGACGATCCGGAGACCCCGATGAAGATCCTGAGCCTGAACGGCATCAACCTCAACATGTTCGGCAAGCGCGACCCGAAGCAGTACGGCACGATCACGCTGGCGCAGATCGACGCACAACTGCAGGCCCTGGGCCGCGATCTGGGCGCCGAGGTCGAGTGCTACCAGACCAACTTCGAGGGCGAGATGGCCGAGCGCATCCACCGCGCCCACGCCGAGGGCGTGGACGCCGTGCTCATCAACGCCGGCGCCTGGACGCACTACAGCTACGGCATCCGCGATGCGCTGGCCATCCTGCAGTGCCCCGTCATCGAGGTGCACATGTCCAACATCCATGCGCGCGAGGCCTTCCGCCACCACTCGGTGATCGCCGAGATCGCCAAGGGCCAGATCGCCGGCTTCGGCGTGGACAGCTACCTGCTGGGCCTGCGTGCCGCCGTGTCGACCGTGCACGCCGCCGCCCAGGGCTGATCGCCCGCCCCACCAGCACACGACGGAGCTTGAGCACCATGCGCCGCGGCATCGCCACCGTTTCCCTCTCGGGCATGCTTCGCGAGAAGCTGCAGGCCGCCGCGGCGGCGCATTTCGACGGCGTCGAGATCTTCGAGAACGACCTGCTGCAGTTCCCCGGCACGCCGCGCGAGGTGCGCCAGATCTGCGCCGACCTCGGCCTCGTGATCGACATGTTCCAGCCCTTCCGCGACTTCGACGCCGTCAACCCGGCGCTGCTGGCGCGCAACCTGGACCGCGCCGAACGCAAGTTCGACCTCATGGGCGAACTCGGCACCTCGCTGCTGCTGGTGTGCTCCAACGTGCAGCCGGATGCGTCCGGCCACATCGCCCAGCTCGCCGAGCAGTTCGGCCAGCTGGCCGAACGCGCCGGCCGGCGCGGCATCCGCATCGCGTACGAAGGCCTGGCCTGGGGCAGCCAGATCAAGCTCGCCTCGCAGGTGTGGCAGGTGGTCGAGCAGGTCAACCACCCGCACCTGGGCCTGGCGCTGGACAGTTTCCACACCCTGTCGCTGCGCGACGACCCGGCCTATATCGCCAATCTGCCGGGTGAGCGCATCTTCTTCATGCAGCTGGCCGACGCGCCCTGGGTCCACACCGACGTGCTGACCCACAGCCGCCACTACCGCTGCTTTCCCGGCCAGGGCGAGCTGGACGTGACCGGTTTCGTGCGCGCTGCGCTCGACGCGGGCTACACCGGGCCGATCTCGCTGGAGGTCTTCAACGACGAGTTCCGCTCCGCCCCGGCGCGCGCCAACGCGGTCGACGCCATGCGCTCGCTGCTGTGGCTGGAGGAACAGGTGCGCCACACGCCACGCCTGCCGGTGGCCGAGGGGGTCAGGCCGCGCGTGCCGCTCGCCGTCGCCTTGTTCGACCCGCCGGCCAAACCGGTGCTGGACGGCTGGGCCTTCATCGAGTTCGCCGTCGACCCGGCCGCCGCCGAGCGCCTGGCCGCGCTGTTCGAGACCCTGGGCATCAGCCGCATCGGCCGCCACCGCAGCAAGGACGTGGATCTGTACGGCAGCGGCGACCTGCGCATCGTGCTCAACCTCGAACACGATTCACACGCGCGCAGTTATTTCGAGCTGCACGGCGTGTCGGTCTGCGCCGTGGCCCTGACCACCGACGACGCCCGGCGCGCCATCGCCCGTGCCGAGGCCCTGGCCTGCGTGCGCGTGCCCGGGCGTGTGGGCGCCCACGAGCTGGACATCCCGGCCGTGCGGGCGCCGGACGGCAGCCTGGTCTACTTCTGCCCGCCGGCCGTGGCCGGCCGCCACGCCTTCGAGGCCGATTTCGTCATGGACGAGGCGGCGCTCGCGCGTTCGGCCCTGGGCGACGGCGCACATTTCGACCACATCAGCCAGGCCCTGCCGGGTGGCCAGATGGAGCCCTGGCTGCTCTTCTACCGCGCCATGCTGGGCCTGCGCCCGCAGCGCAGCGTGGTGATGCACGACCCCTACGGCGTCATCCGCAGCCGCGAGATCGAGGCCGCCGACGGCAAGGTGCGCTATGCCCTGACCTCATCGGAGCGCAAGCGCACCTGGGCCTCGCGCTCGGTGTCGCGCTACGGCGGCGCCGGCGTGAACCAGATCGCCATCGCGGTCACCGACCTCATGGGCGTGGTGGCCGAGCTGCGCCGCCGCGGCGCGCCGCTGCTGGCCGTGCCCGACAACTACTACGACGACCTGGACGCCAAGTACGCGCTGGACGCCGGCTTCCTTGCCGCCCTGCGCGGCAGCGGTGGCGTGATGGTCGAGCGCGACGCGAGCGGCGGTGAGTTCCTGCACGCCTATGTCGCGCCCTTCGAGGACCGCTTCGAGTTCGAGTTCGTCGAGCGCCGGGGCGGCTACGCGCTGTACGGCTCGACCAACACGCCCGTGCACCTGGCCGCGCTGGCGCAGCATCGCGAAACCTCGCTCGGCGGCGGCTGAGTGTCCACAGCGCAGGGGTGCCAGGGCGGGCCGGACGGACGGGTGCCGTGCCCCGGGACGCCCCCGGGCCGCATTCAGCCGCTTGCCATCGCCGCCTGCGCCGCCCGCACCTCCACCCTCACCTGCTCGGTCAGCTCGGCCTTGAGCGCGCTGAACTCGGTGCTGGTCTTGATGGCGTAGTGGCGCGGGTGCGCCAGCGGCACGCTCAGGTCGAGCTTGATGCGCCCGGGCCGCGCACTCATCACCACCACGCGGCCACCCATGAAGACGGCCTCGTCGATGTCGTGGGTGACGAAGAGCACGGTCTTGCGCTCCGCCTCCCAGATGCCCAGCAGCAGCTCCTGCATCAGCTCGCGGGTCTGGTGGTCGAGCGCGCCGAAGGGTTCGTCCATCAGCAGGATGCGCGGGCTGTTGGCCAGCGCCCGGGCGATCGCCACACGCTGCTGCATGCCGCCCGAGAGCTGCCTGGGGTAGTGGTTCTCGAACCCCTTCAGGCCCACCTTGGCCACCCAGGACGAGGCGATCTCCAGCTGCTCCGCGCGCGGCAGGCCGCGCTCGCGCAGGCCGAAGCAGACGTTGTCGCGTACCGTCAGCCAGGGGAAGAGCGTGTAGCTCTGGAACACCATGCCGCGGTCGGCGCCCGGGCCGGTGATGGTGGCGCCGTCCAGCTGCACCAGGCCGGCGGTCGGATGATCCAGCCCGGCCACGATGCGCAGCAGCGTGCTCTTGCCGCAGCCGCTCGGGCCCAGGATCGTGATGAAGTCGTTCTCGGCCACGTCCAGATCGGTGGCCTGCAGCGCCACGGTGGGCGCGCCGCCGCGGGTCGATGAGGCAAAGCTGCGCGACACGCCGCGCACGCTGAGGATGGAGTTGGTCATGTCTTCATCATGCATTCGTCCAACTGGCTCAGCGGCCCAGCAAGGCCCAGGGGAAGAGCCTGCGGTTCAGCGCCTTGAAGGCGAAGTCGCTCACCAGGCCGATCAGGCCGATGACGAGGATGCCGAAGATGATCTGGTCGGTGGCCAGCAGCGCCTGGCTGTCGGTGATCATGTGGCCGATGCCGCTCGATGCGCCGATGAGTTCGGCCACGATCACATAGGTCCAGGCCCAGCCCAGCACCATGCGCAGGATCTCGGC
>JBJOKY010000212.1:0-7796 GCA_046045865.1 Pseudomonadota bacterium
AGACACCGACGACACACGGCCAGACCCTGCTGCATGATGTGGCCGAGGCCTTCACCCTGGCCCTGCGCGCCCTGGGCGTGCATCTGCTGCGCACCTGCCTGACCCTGCTGGGCATCGTCATCGGCGTGGGATCGGTCGTCACCATGCTCGCCCTGGGGGATGGCAGCAAGGCCCAGGTGCTGGCCCGCATCGAGGCCATGGGCACCGACCTGCTGGTGGTTCGCCCTGGTGCGCGCAATGTGCGCACCCGCGAGGAGAGCGCCTCGCTCCTGCCCGAGGATGGCCAGGCCATCGCACAACTGCCGGGTGTGGCCCGCGTGGTGCCCGAGTACAGCGCTGGCGTCACCGCCCGGGCGCGTGGCAACGACATCACGACCACAGCCACCGGCATCACGTCGGAGTTCATCGACGCCCGGCGCTGGCCGCTGGCGGCGGGCAGCGGCTTCGCCCCGGCGGACGAGCGCAGCGCATCGGCCGTGGCCGTGCTGGGTCGACAGGTGGCCGACCAGCTCTTCGGCCATGGCTCCGCACCCGTCGGCGAGACCGTGCTGCTCAACAACATCCCCTTTCGTGTGCTTGGCGTGCTGCAGGCCAAGGGCGCCAGCGCAAGCGGCAACGATCAGGACGACTTCATCGCCGTGCCGCTGTCGACCGCACGCATGCGCCTGTTCGGCAAGCGCCACCTGCGCAGCATCACGGTGCAGGTGGACGACGTGGCGCGCAGCGCCACGGTGCAGGCGGCCGTGCGCGAACTGCTGATCGAGCGTCACCAGAAGGAAGACTTCCAGGTGCGCAACATGGCCAACCTGATGGAGGCCGCCAGCGAGACCCAGAACACGCTCACCCTGCTGCTGGGCTCGATCGCGGCCATCTCGCTGCTGGTGGGTGGCATCGGCGTCATGAACATCATGCTGGTGTCGGTGACCGAACGGGTGCGCGAGATCGGCATCCGGGTCGCCTGTGGCGCGCGCATGCGCCACATCCTGCTGCAGTTCAACCTGGAGTCGCTGCTGGTCTGCGCGCTGGGCGGGCTGGCGGGCGTGGCACTCGGCCTGGCGGCGGCCTGGCTGGCAGCCCGCCTCGGTGCGCCGGTGGTCTACAGCCTGATGCCTGTGCTGATTGCGCTGGGCAGTGCCATGGGCATCGGTCTGCTGTCCGGCTTCCTGCCGGCGCGCCGTGCCGCGGGCCTGGACCCGGTGCTGGCCCTGGCCGCCCAGTGACCCCAGTGACCCCAGTGACATCACGCCGACCCGCCTGCTCCCGTGCCATGCATCCAGACAACCGCCCGACCGACGCCTTGCCGCGCCCATCCGCAATGACGACTGCCGGCGACCCGCTTGCGCCCCCCTTTGCCTGGGTGCCCGCTGATCACCCCTTTCATGCCACGCTGCACACGCTGGCGACAGCGGTCGCCAGCGACGACGCAGCACAGGCCCTGGTGCGCGCCGGCCGTCAGGCGGATGCACGGGTCCAGGTGCATGCCGAGATCAAGGCCGGGCGTCTGTCCAGCGGCCAGTGGATACCGGCCAGGTGCTACTGGTCGGTGCAGTTGCGCGACGACAGCGCCCGCCTGGGCATGCGCGCGCGCACCATGACCTGGGACGGCACCGGCGCCGAACGTCTGCCGCGGTGGACCGACCTGCCTGCCGACCCGCGGCTGCCACACGCACAGGCCTGGTTCGAGCGGCACGCCAAGCCCGGGCGCACCCGCGTGCTGCGCTACGTGCCGCTGCGCCGTCTCACCTTCGCCTGGCAGGGTGATGGCGGCGACCCGCTGATCGGCAAGTTCAAGCGCCGCTCGCGCCACGCTCAGGCTCACAGGCTGATCGACCATGTCGCCACCCTGGTGGCGCTGGGGCGGCCGGACTTTGCAGTCGCCCAGGCCCGCCAGGGCGAACCCCTCGCAGGTCTGTACTTTCAGAGCGCGCTGCCGGGCTTGGACCTGGCGGACTGGCTGGCTCCCGCTGCCGTGACGGGGCATGCCACGTCGCTGCGTGACCCGGTGCCCAGTCGAGCCGCACTGGCGCACGTGGGGCACCTGCATGCGCAACTGCACGCCCTGCCCAAGGCCGGCAAGCTCCTGCCGGTGCAGACCGACCTGTCCGTCATGCTCGATACCGCGTGCACCCAGCTGGCCTGGATCGCGCTGATGCAGCCACGCTGCACGGAGGCCTTGCGCGCAGTGTCGGCCAGGCTGCACCGCACTCCAGGCTGGCAGGCAGACGAGGCCCGCGTCTGTCACGGCGACCTGGTCTGTTCACAGTTCCTGGTCAGTCCCGCCGCGGGCGCCACCACGCTGCCCACAGAGCCGCAGTCATGGGCGATCACCGATTTCGACCTGTGTCATGTCGGAGATCCGTGTCGCGACATGGCCATCCTGCTGGCCTCGCTCGCCTATGACCTGCCCGGACTGGCGGCACTGGAGCGCAGGCGACCCGACCAGGTCGACCGCTGGGTGTCCGAAGTCGGCCAAGCATATCTGCAGGGCTATGCCGACACCACCGGCGTTGCGGTCAACATGGAAGGTCTGGTCTGGCACGGCCTGTGTGCCGAGGTGCACTACCTGGCCCTGATGCTCAAGAAGGACCGCTACGACGCGGTCGCCTTCGACCGTCGACTGCGCCATGCACTGGCCCTGTGCACTGCCAGGAACTGGACATGAACCGCCGCATCCGGGTTGCCCACGTGATCAACACCCTGGGCCTGGGCGGCGTGCCCAGCGCTGCCTGGCAGCTCATGCGTTGCCTCTCGACCAGCCAGCACGACCTGCATCTGTACGTGCTCGGCAGGAGTCCGGGCGAGGAGCAGGCGCGTCAGGCCCGTCTGCAGGGCTTTCTCGACATAGGGGTGCATGTCACCCTGGCGGGCCATGCGACCGGGGTCGACGAGCCTGCGCACGACCCGGCCGCACCGGGCGCGGACCTGGTCGGCGGCAAGGCGCTGCGCACACGCCCGGCGCGCGCAGCCTCGAGCTGGCAGACGGTCGGCATGCTGGCGCAATGGTTGCGCGAGCAGCGGGTCGACGTGGTGCACACCCACTCGTACAAGCCCAATCTGCACGGCCGCATGGCTGCAGCCTTGCTGCGAGGTGATGGCCTGGCGGTCGTCGCCCACTATCACAACGACTACGACGACAAGTGGGATCTGGACGGCAGCGATGTGCTGGAGCGCGCGCTCGCGCCCGTCACCGACGCCATGCTGGCCTGCTCGGCCGCCGTGGCACGCCACACCGAGGCCAGGCTGGAACTGGGCGCCGGGCGCATCCAGGTGCTGCACAACGGCGTCGATGCCACCGTGTTCCGGCCACGGCCGCGGACCGCCGCCCGTGCTGCGCTGGGTTTGCCCGCTGACCGCCCCATCGTGGCCATCGTCGGTCGCATCAGCGTGCAGAAGGCCCAGGACGTGTTCCTGCACATGGCAGCGCAGGTGGGCAGGCTGCTGCCGGACACGCTGTTCCTGGTGGTGGGGTCGGCCGACGATGCGGCATTGCTGGCCCGCCTGCACGAGCAGGCGCGCAGCCTCGGGCTCGGCCCGCGGCAACTGCACTTCACGGGTCATCTGGACGGCGCCGCACGCATGGCCGAGCTCTACTGCGCCGTCGACTTGCTGGTCGCTCCGTCGCGCTGGGAGGGCTTCGGTCTCATGCTGGTCGAGGCCATGGCCTGTGGCCTGCCCGTCGTGGCCAGCCGGGTCGGTGCGATTCCTGACGTGGTGTTGGAGGGCCGGACCGCCCTGCTGGTGCCACCCGACGATGTATCTGCCCTGGCCGACGCGGCGCTGTCCCTGCTGGACAAGCCCGCCCGCCACGCGGCCATGGTCAGCGCCGGACCCCAGCGCGCACAGGCGTTCTCGTGGCAGAACAGCGCCGATCAGCTGGCGGGTGTGTACCGCCAGGTGATGGCGGACCGGAGTGCACGCGCATGAGCAGCCCGCACAGCCCCGGCTTGCCGGCCTCGCATGGCCCTCGCCTGACCCTGATCCGGCATGGCCAGACGACCGGCAACGGCCGGCGCTACATCGGCCGCGAGGATCTGCCGCTGGACGAGGTGGGTCAGGCCCAGGCGCATGCGCTGGCTCAGGCCCTGGTGCACAGGCCCTGCAACCGCATCGTGTGCAGCCCGCTGCTGCGCGCCCGGCAGACGGCCGAGCCCTTGCTGCAGGCCACACGCCAGGCGGGTCGACCCGCGGTGCTGACCTTGCAGCCCGGCCTGATGGAGATCGACTACGGCGACTTCCAGGGGCTGCTCAAGGACGATCGACCGCTGACACTGCGCCGCAGTCACCGCCACCAGCGCATGCCTGGCGGCGAAAGCCTGGCCGACGTGTTCGAGCGCGTGAGTGCGGTGGCCCGTGAGCTCGCGGACCAGGTCGCGGCAGGCCAGGCGGTCAGCGTGGTCGGCCACTTCTGGAGCAACCGGATGCTGCGCGGAGCGCTGCTCGGCCTCACGCTGGAGCAGACGCTGGCCATGGGGGACTACAAGCCCGGCAACGGCAGCTTTGTCCACCTGGCCTTGCCGTGGCCGGCTGGCACGGCCGGGCAGCGCCGCCATGCGGCACAGCAGCCCGAGGTCGACGCATGATGAACCTGGACTGGCGCCATGACCGCCAGGACGACATCAACAGCGCCGCCGGGCACGCGCCGATGGACTGGTTCGGGCTGCGCCCCGGCTGCTTCGACATGGCGGCGGCCTGTGCCGCGCTGGCTCACCTCTGCCCGCCCGGACACCCGCCGGTCACCGCCCGCCTGCTCAACGTCTGGTACACGCCACCGCAGCGGCTGATGCTGGTCTATGCACTGCAGTCCGTTCAAGGGGCACCAGTCACCGTGACCGTGTGCATCGATGACCGGGCACCGGCACCCTGCGGTGCGTCAGGCGCGATGACCGGCACCGCCGTGCCGGAATGGCAGGCCCTCGCCTGGCGCCTGCCACAGGATCCGGGGCAGCTGCCGCTGTCGCTTCTGCTCGAACCGCGTTACACGGCCAGTTCCCTGGGCGTTGCCCGGGTACCGACCCGGCCTGACGTGATCTCCGCGCCCCGGCCGACGATGTTGTCCTACCTTCCCGGCAAGCGCCTCGCGCTGCGGGTGGCTGCTCCTGACGGCGGTGGCCAGCTGGTGCTCAAGCATCAGCGCGGCGCGGCAAGGTCGCACGCCGCCATGACCAGCTTGTGGAGCCACGCGGGTCGGCGCTTCGACATGGCAGAGCCCATGGGTGTCGACCCGGCCAACGACGTGCGCTGGGAACGTTTCCTGCCCGGGCAGCGCATCGAGGCCACAGCAGCCAGGCAAGGTTGGGAAGCCACGCTCAGGCGCTTCCTGCCCAGTCTCGTCGACCTGCACGGCACCCCCGTGGCGTCACTGCCCGTACAGCATCGCGCGGTCGTGCTTGACCGGCTGCAGGGCAAGGTGGCCCGGCGCGTGGCAGCAGCCCTGTCCGGGCATCACGCGACGCTGCTGGCGCTGTGCGAACGCCTGTCGGCCTGGATGCCGGAACCCGCCGTCGTGCACACGACACTACATGGCGATCTGCACACCGGCAACCTTCTGGTCACCGCGTCGCATGGGTATGCCTTCATCGACCTGGACAGCCTGGCTGTGGGTGAGCCTGCCTACGACCTCGCCCTGCTGGGCTCCAGATTGCTGTTGCTCGCAGTGCTCGGCCAGGCGGACCCCGTGCAGGTGCAGGTACTGGCCGCCGAATTGGGGACCTGGTACGAGCAGGCCGGTGGCACGGCTGGATCGGCCCAGGCCTATGCATGGCATCTGGCCACCTTGCTGCCTGCCCGCCAGCTCAAGACGTGCATCCGGCATGCCGCCCCAGGCTTGCCCGCCCTGGCGGATACCTTGCTGCGTCTGGCCAACCGCATCGTGGGTCTGCGCGAGGTGCCGGCCGACCTGCTGGTGCGATGACCAACGCACGACATCGAGGCCGACGGTGCCTGCATGCCCGCGTTGCCCGGGCTGATCGCTTCGACCACGCCCGACGGGGCCCACCTGCATCGCTGACCAGCAGCACGGCCAGCCCGCCGGACAGCAGCGTCAGGTGCATCCGCAGGCTGTGGATTGGAGAACTTGCGCCAGGTCAAGCAGGCTGCCTGCCGCGCCATGTCACTTCGCCCAGGTGTCCCTCAAGCCCGTCACGCGGTTGAACACCGGCTTGCCGCCCGGCTGATGGTCGTGCTGGTCGGCGACGAAGTAGCCGAAGCGCTCGAACTGCAGCCGCGTTTCCGCCGCCACGCCGGCGGCGCTGCGTTCCACCCAGGCCTGCACGACCTTCTTGCTGGCCGGGTTGAGGGCGGTGAGGAAGTCGCGCCCGCCGGCATCGGGCTGGGCTTCGGTGAAGAGGCGGTCGAACAGGCGGACCTCGGCGGCCACGGCGCCCAGTTCACCTTCGGCCGCGCTCAGCCAGGTGATGACACCCTTGACCTTGATGGCGTCCGCGCCCGGCGTGCCGCTCTTCGTGTCGGGGATGACCCTGGCCTGCACCGCGGTGATGCGGCCATCCGCGTCCTTGCTGCAGCCGGTGCATTCCACGACCACGCCGTACTTCAGGCGCACCTTGTTGCCCGGGTAGAGCCGGTGGTAGCCCTTGCCCGGCACTTCCTGAAAATCCTCGCGCTCGATCCACAGCTCGCGCGTCAGGGCGAACTCGCGCTGGCCGCGCTCGGGGTGGTGCGGGTGCACGGGGGCGTGGCAGGGTTCGCTCTCGGCGGCGAAGACCTCGCTCCAGTTGGTCAGCTCCAGCTTGACGGGGTCGAGCACGGCCACGGCGCGGGCGGCCTTGGCGTCCAGGTCGTCGCGCAGGGCGATGTCCAGCCAGGCGTAGTCGATCCAGCTGTTGGCCTTGCTGGCACCGGTGCGTTCGGCCAGCAGCTGCAGGCTCTCGGGCGTGTAGCCGCGCCGGCGCAGGCCGACGATGGTGGGCAAACGCGGGTCGTCCCAGCCCTCGACGATCTGCTCGTCCACCAGCTGCTTCAACTTGCGCTTGCTGGTGATGACGTAGGTGAGGTTCAGGCGCGCGAACTCGTACTGTTTCGGCAGCGGGTGGGCCAGCAGCGCGGGGCTGGGCGTGCCGTCGGGCAGGGTGGCGGGCTCGGTCAGGCGCTCCAGCAGCCAGTCGTAGAAGGGCCGCTGGTCCTCGAATTCGAGCGTGCAGATGCTGTGGGTGATGCGCTCCAGCGCGTCCTCGATCGGGTGGGCGAAGGTGTACATCGGGTAGATGCACCAGGCGTCGCCGGTGTTGTGGTGGGTGGCCCGGCGGATGCGGTAGATGGCCGGGTCGCGCAGGTTGATGTTGGGGCTGGCCATGTCGATCTTCGCGCGCAGCACCATGGCACCGTCGGCATGCGCGCCGGCCTTCATCTCGCGGAACCGGGCCAGGTTCTCGGCCGCCGTGCGGCCGCGGAAGGGGCTGTTGGTGCCGGGCGTGGCGAAGTCGCCGCGGTTGGCGCGCATCTGTTCGGGCGTCTGCTCGTCGACGTAGGCGTACCCGGCGGCGATCAGGTGCTCGGCCGCGCGGTACATGAAGTCGAAGTAGTTGCTGGCGTAGAAGAGGTGGTTGACCGCGGCGCCGTCGGCCGCCCGGTCCCAGCCGAAGCCCAGCCACTGCACCGCGGCCAGGATGGAGTCGACGTACTCCTGCTCTTCCTTTTCCGGGTTGGTGTCGTCGAAGCGCATGTGGCACACACCGCCGTAGTCGCGCGCCAGGCCGAAGTTCAGGCAGATGCTCTTGGCGTGGCCGATGTGCAGGTAGCCGTTGGGCTCGGGCGGAAAACGCGTGCGCACCTTGGCCGTG
>JBJOKY010000213.1:0-7775 GCA_046045865.1 Pseudomonadota bacterium
GCCTGCTACCCCCCGTGCCCGCCCATGCAGATCAACGACCCCGAGCACAGCAAGCTGGCGATCTGGGTCGGCGGCAAGAACTCCAACGCCCGCGGCAAGCCGACCTTCATGAAGATGGTCGCCTCGGGCCTGCCCAACAACCCGCCGCGCTGGCCCGAGGTGTCGGAGATGGTCAAGAAGATCCTCCACACCTACAAGGCCGACGCGCGCCCCTGGGAGCGCCTGGCCGACTGGATCGAGCGCATCGGCTGGCCGCGCTTCTTCGAGAAGTGCGACCTGCCCTTCACCAAGTACCTGATCGACGACTGGCGCGGCTCGCGCGCCAACCTCAACGCGTCGACCCACATCCGCTTCTGAAGGCCGAGGTTTGCCCGCGATGAAGTTCGCCCTGCTCGTCAACGAAGGACCCTACACCCACCAGGCCAGCGACAGCGCCTGGCAGTTCGCCCACGCGGCCATCGCCAAGGGCCACGAGGTGACGCGGGTCTTCTTCTACCACGATGGTGTCTACAACTCGACCCGGCTGACCGAGCCGCCGCAGGACGACCGCCACATCGTCAACCGCTGGTCCAAGCTCAAGGAAGTGCATGGCACCGACCTGGTGGTGTGTGTGGCCGCGGCATTGCGCCGCGGCATCAAGGACGAGGTGCTGGCCCCGGGGTTCCGGATCTCGGGCCTGGGCCAGCTGGTGGATGCCGGCATCAAGGCCGACCGCCTGGTCACCTTCGGCGACTGATCGCCGCGACGAACGAGAGAGCACGCGATGAAGAAGTTCATGTTCGTCAACCGCAAGGCGCCGCACGGCACCATCTATGCGCTCGAGAGCCTGGAGGTGGTGCTCATCACCGCCACGCTCGATCAGGACACCAGCCTGGTCTTCCTCGACGACGGCGTCTACCAGCTCGCCAAGGGGCAGGTCACCAAGGGCATCGGCACCAAGAACTTCTCGCCCACCTACCGGGCGCTGGAAGGCTACGACATCGAGAAGCTCTACGTCGAGCGCGAGTCGATGCAGGCCCGCGGCCTCACCGAAGCCGACCTGCTGGTGCCGGTGACGGTGATGTCCAGCGTCGAGATGGCCGCGCTGATGGCCGAGCAGGACGTGGTCCTGAGCTGCTGAACCCGAGGGCCTATCCACCATGCTGCACATCGTCAACAAGTCCCCCGCCCAATCGCCCAGCCTGGGCAGCGCCCTGCGCCTGGCGCAGGACGGTCATGCCGTGCTGCTGATCGAGGATGGCGTCTACGGCGCCACCACGGCCATGGCCGAACACAGCGGCCTGGCCGCCGCCACCAGCCGCCTGAAGATCTATGCGCTCATGCCTGACCTGGAGGCGCGCGCCATGGCCGGCCGCGTCGCGGCCGGCGTGACCCTGGTCGATTACGCCGGCTTCGTCGACCTGGTCGCCGAGCACCCCAGCTCCCAGTCCTGGCTCTGAGCTCCCGCTCCGCGCCGCCGACCCTTTCCACCCCCATCGTCCCTCTGAGACACAGGAAGCAGACATGCCCATCGAAGTCAACGGCAACAGCTACGAAACCGACGAGGAGGGCTACCTCATCAACCTCGCCGACTGGAACGAGGACATCGCCAAGGTCATCGCCCAGGGCGAGAACGTCGACATGACAACCAATCACTGGGAAGTGGTGAACTTCCTTCGCCAGTACTACGACGAGTACCAGATCGCCCCGGCCGTGCGCGTGCTGACCAAGGCCATCGGCAAGCAGCTGGGCGAGGAGAAGGGCAACAGCAAGTACCTGTACGAGCTCTTCCCCTACGGCCCGGCCAAGCAGGCCTGCAAGATCGCCGGCCTGCCCAAGCCCACCGGCTGCGTCTGAACGATCAGGCCAGCGCCTTTCCTGGTGCCGATGCGGCACAGGGCGGGTGAGTGCCTGAACGCTCACCTTCGTGTTCTCCACGGCCCGGGTTGTTCCTGGGCCGCGCTGCGGCATGCCTTGATGGTGTGACTCAGCTCCTGCGCCCACCCCATGTCCATGCTTGCCCTGGTCTACGCCGTCGTGCTCTACGCGGCCACCGCGATGCTGGTGGTGGGCACGGCACTCAAGATGCGCAGCTACCTGCGCACACCCGCGCCGCTGAAGATCCCCACCACGCCTGCGCCGACCTCGACACCCGGCGTGGCCCTGCGCCTGGCGCGCGAGGTGGTGCTGTTCGAGAGCCTGTTTCGCGCCAGCACCTGGACCTGGGTGTTCGGCTGGCTCTTCCACGCCAGCCTGCTGGCGGTGCTGCTGCGGCACGCGCGCTACTTCCAGGAGCCGGTCTGGACTCCCATCGTCTGGGTGCAGTTCGCCGGCACGCTGGCCGGCCTGACGATGGCGCTGGGCCTGGCCGGATTGTGGGCACGCCGCCGCTTCGTCGACCGGGTGCGCTACATCTCCACGCCGTCCGATCATCTGCACCTGGCCTTGCTGCTGGTCATCGCGCTGAGCGGCTTGGCGATGCGCTACGTGGCGCACACCGACATCGTGGCGCTCAAGGCCTATGTGCAGGGCCTGTTGCGCTTCGATATCCAACCCCTGCCGGCCGACCCCCTGCTGCTGCTGCACCTGGCCCTGGTGGCGCTGCTGATGACCATCTTCCCCATCAGCAAGCTGCTGCACGCCCCGGGCCTGTTCTTCAGCCCCACGCGCAACCAGATGGACAACCCGCGCGAGGCACGCCACCAGGCGTCCTGGGCTTCGGCGCTGGATCGCTGAAACACCCTCACGCCCACCGCACCCGCGAACCTCACCTGCCATGGCCACCGCCAAGTTCGACGTACCCAAGCACACGCGCTATCCGGTGATCCCGCTGGTGGCCGAGGGCGCCATGGCGCAGAGCAAGCCCTACGTCGCCTCGGCGGTGATCCAGGGCAACATCGGCTTTCCGGGTGAGCTCACCGAAGGGTGGGAGCAGCGCGCCGTGGCCAAGATGGGCGAGTTGCTGGGCAAGTACCGCTCGCTGCGGGTCTACATGGACGCCTGCGTGCATTGCGGTGCCTGCAGCGACAAGTGCCACTACTTCCTGGGCACCGGCGATCCCAAGAACATGCCGGTGGCGCGCCAGGATCTGATGCGTGCGGTCTACCGGCGCCACTTCACCTTTGCCGGCAAGCACTTCCCCAAGCTCGTGGGTGCACGCGACCTCGACAAGCCCCTGCTGGACGACTGGTACAACTACTACCACCAGTGCAGCGAGTGCCGCCGCTGCAGCGTCTTCTGCCCCTACGGCATCGACACCGCCGAGATCACCATGGCCGCGCGCGAGATCATGGATGCGGTGGGCCTGGGCCAGAAATACAGCAACGAGATCATCGGCAAGGTCCACAAGATCGGCAACAACCTAGGCCTGCCCGGCCCGGCCCTGCGCAACACGCTCGAAGGGCTGGAGGAAGACGTCAAAGACGACACCGGGGTGGACGTGCGTTATCCCCTGGACGTCAAGGGCGCCGAGGTGCTGCTGGTCACCCCCTCGGCCGACTTCTTCGCCGAGCCTCACATCGAGAGCCTGATCGGCTACGGCAAGGTCTTCCATGCCGCGGGCATCAGCTGGACCCTGTCGAGCAAGGCCAGCGAGGCCGGCAACTTCGGCATGTTCGTGGGCAACTACGAACAGCTGCGCAAGATCGCCCTGCGCATCCGCGAGGCCGCGCTGGAGCTGGGCGTCAAGCGCATCGTGGTGGGTGAGTGCGGCCATGCCTGGCGAGTAGCCTACAGCTTCTGGAACACGCTGGTGGGCATCGGCGCGGGCGGCAAGGACCCCTTCGCCATCGAGCTGCAGAACCAGCTCGACCCGCGCTACAAGCAGCCGATGCACATCTGCGAGCTCACGCACGACCTCATCGGCCGCGGCGCGCTGAAGTTCGACAAGGAAAGGAACGACCACCGTGTCATCACCTTCCACGACTCGTGCAACGTGGCGCGCGCCTCGCGCATGGGTGACCAGCCGGGGGGGCAGTTCACCATCCCGCGCGACATCATCCGCGCGGTCTCCAACCGGTACGTCGAGATGGCGGTCGGCACCACCCACGACGCCACCTTCTGCTGCGGTGGCGGTGGCGGCCTGCTGACCGACGAGCTGCTCGAACTGCGTGTCAAGGGCGCCATGCCGCGCATGCAGGCGCTGCGCAACGTGGCCGACGACCACGGCGTGAACTTCATGGCCACCATCTGCGCCATCTGCAAGGCGCAGTTCACCAAGGTGCTGCCCTACTACGGTTTCGACATGGGCATGGTGGGCGGCGTGCACCAGCTCGTGAGCACCGCCATCCGCCTGGACGGGGCACCTTGAGCGCCGGCCCTGCCGCCGCCCTGTGCCCGTTCAAGCTCCCACCCATTGCCGCCAGCATCCCCCGAGGAAAAGCATGAGCAACCCTGCCAACACCGCCACCGTGCGACCGCTGACCTTCCGCCGCTACAAGGACGGTGACCATCGCCAGACGCGCTGGCAGGACGAGATCTTCGACGCCGACCACTCGCACAAGTGCCCCACCTACATCCAGAGCACGCCGCCCTGCCAGGGCAGCTGCCCCTCGGGTGAGGACATCCGCGGCTACCTCAACATCGTGCGCGGCATCGAGAAGCCACCTGCGGGCGTGCCCTGGCAGGAGTACGCCTGGCGGCGCCTCACCGAGGCCAACCCCTTGCCCAGCGTGATGGGGCGGGTCTGCCCGGCGCCCTGCGAATCGGGCTGCAACCGCAACCAGGTCGAGGACTTCGTCGGCATCAATTCGGTCGAGCACTTCCTGGGCGAGTGGGCGATCGAGAAGGGCCTGCAGTTCGTGGCCCCCACGGTCAAGTCGGGCAAGACGGTGGCGGTGATCGGCGGCGGCCCGGCCGGTCTTTCGGCGGCCTACCAGCTTGCCCTCAAGGGCCACGCGGTGACTCTGTTCGACGAACGCGCCGAACTGGGCGGCATGATGCGCTACGGCATCCCGGGTTTCCGCACGCCGCGCGAGGTGCTGGATGCCGAGATCAACCGCATCCTGGCCCTGGGCGTGCAGACGCGCATGAACACGCGCATCGGCCGCGACATCACCATGGAGCGGATCCGTGCCGAGTTCGACGCGGTCTTCCTCGGCCTGGGTGCGCAGAGCGGCCGGGCCCTGCCGGTGCCTGGCGCCGAGGCGCCCAACTGCGTCACCGCCACGGCCTTCCTCAAGGCCTTCAATGACGGCCGCATGCTGCACGTGGGCAAGCGGGTGGTGGTGATCGGCGGGGGTGACACCTCCATCGACGTGGCCACCGTGGCGCGCCGCCTCGGTCACATCGACCAGGCCCATGAGTCCGACCGGCCCGAGGCCGCCATCGCCGCCGGCGGTACCGGCTTTGCGGCGCACGACGCCGCGCTGCTCTCGCGCCGCCAGGGCGCCGAGGTGACGCTGACCTCGATCTTCGCCATCGAGAAGATGCAGGCCAGCAAGCACGAGGTCGAGCACGCCCTGGCCGAAGGCATCGCCATCCGCGGCGGCCTGGCGCCGGTCCGCGTGGTGCTGGGCGAGGACGGCCGCGCCGTGGCCTTGCGTGTGGCGCGCTGCGAGGCCAAGCTGGTCGGCGGCCGCCTGGACGTGAAGGTGATCGAGGGCAGCGAGGAAGACATCCCCACCGACCTGGTGGTCTCGGCGATCGGCCAGGCGGTGGACTTCACCGGCCTGGAGTCGCTCAACAACGGCAAGGGCGCGCTGGCCTCGGACCGCAACTACCAGGTCATCACCGGTGGCCAGCCCCTGGCCGGCGTGTTCTGCGGCGGCGACGTGATCCGCCCGCACCTGCTCACCACCGCCGTCGGCCACGGTGCGATCGCCGCCGAAGGCATCGACCGCTTCCTGCAGGGCGAGGAACTCGAGAAGAGGCCCAAGGTGGACGTGCACGCCTTCGACCTGCTGCGCAAGCTGGCCGAGAAGGGACAGGTGCCCAGCAAGATCGACGAGCCGGTGCGCGGCACCGACCGCAGCAACGGCGCGGTGCACAACTTCGACAACCGCTCCGACCGCTACGTCATCCCGCACAAGGATCTCTTCCTCGGCCACTTCACCTACACCGCGCGTCACCGCCGCCAGATCACGACGCTCAACGCCGACGAGGCGCTGAACAACTTCGAAGAGCGCATGCTGCCCCTGCTGGAGGCCCAGGCCCAGGCCGAAGCCAAACGCTGCATGAGCTGCGGCCAGTGCTTCGAGTGCGACAACTGTGTCGTCTACTGCCCGCAGACGGCCGTGTTCAAGGTGAAGAAGAACCAGGCCACCACCGGCCGCTATGTCGACACCGACTACGACAAGTGCGTGGGTTGCCACATCTGCAAGGACGTCTGCCCCACCGGCTACATCCAGATGGGCCTGGGGGAGTGAGATGAGGCGGCTGCTTGCGCGGGTGCTGCTGATGCTGGGGATGGCCGTCGCCGCCGTGTCGGCCGGAGCAGCCGACCGCATGCCGCCGATCGATAAGGCGGCTGCGGGCTCACGCTGCGTCGAGCCGGCCGAGGACATGCGGCGCAACCACATGCGCTACCTGCGCCACCAGCGTGACGCGACGGTGCGCGGTGGCGTGCGCGGCGCGAAGCACAGCCTCAAGGACTGCGTGGACTGCCATGCCAGCCAGAAGACCGGCAGCGTGGCAAAGGCCGAGACCGACTTCTGCAGCAGCTGCCACCGCTATGCGGCCGTCAGCATCGACTGCTTCGAGTGCCACACCGGCACGGGGCGCAAGCCTGTCGCGGCACAAGCTGCGGGCAACACGCTGGCGGAGGTGAAGCCATGAGCCGGCGCCAGTTCCTCGGTCTGGCCGCAGCGGCGGCCGGCGGCGCCCTCATCGCCCCGGGCATCCACCTCATCGAGGTGGCGCGTGCCGCGGATGCGTCCACGGCTGGCAGCCCGGCGGGCGCGGCACCGCCCCGGTCCGGTGCCAATCCCAAGGTGCGCTGGGGCCTGCTGATCGACACCACCCGCTGTGCGCCGGGCTGCAACGACTGCGTCAACGCCTGCAACCGGGAAAACGGCCTGGGTGCGACCGCCCCGTCGCCCAGCCGCACGGCGGTGCAGTGGATCCGCAAGGTCGAGATCAAGGATATCAGGACCGGCCGCGCGGCCTCGGTCCCGGTGATGTGCCAGCACTGCACCGAGCCGCCGTGCGTGGACGTCTGCCCCACCGGCGCGTCCTTCAAGCGCGCCGACGGCATCGTGCTGGTCGACCGCCACAGCTGCATCGGCTGCCGCTACTGCATGATGGCCTGTCCCTACAAGGCGCGCTCCTTCGTGCACGAAACGGTCACCGACCAGCAGCCCGACGTGCCGCGCGGCAAGGGCTGTGTCGAGGGCTGCACGCTGTGCGTGCACCGCATCGACCGTGGCGAGGGCATCACCGCCTGCGCCGAGGCCTGCGCCAAGGCCGGCCACGAGGCCATCGTCTTCGGCGATCTCAACGACCCGCAGAGCTCGATCTCCAAGCGCCTGCGCGAGATCCAGTCACGTCAGTTGCGCGCCGACCTCGGGCTCGACCCCGGCGTGCGTTACCACGGGGTCTGAGCGATGCGCTCTGCACAGGACATCCGCCGCTTCTGGGGCCTGGCGCTGCTGGCCGCAGGCATCACCGCCATCGGCCTGGGCGCAGCCCTGTACATGGAGCACCACGGCCACGTCGTCACCGGCATGGACAACCAGGTGGTCTGGGGCCTGCCGCACGTCTTCGCCATCTTCATGATCGTGGCCGCCTCGGGCGTGCTCAACGTGGCCTCGATCGGCTCGGTCTTCGGCCAGGCGGCCTACAAGCCGCGTGCGCCGCTG
>JBJOKY010000214.1:0-7754 GCA_046045865.1 Pseudomonadota bacterium
CACAAGACCCAAGTACAGCTTGACAAACCGTGTGAGTGGGAAATAATCCCATCAATGGTAGTCCAGCAAAAATCACTATGAGCAGCGTCTCGTCCGATTCCGTCCCGGGTGGCCACGGTGAATCCCGTGCTGAACTCACCCTGCAGCAGTCCCTGGTGGTCCTGGCACCCCTGGTGCGCTGGCTGCTGCGCAGCGGCGTGCAGTATGGACCGGTGGCACAGGCGCTCAAGGGCGTGTTCCTGGCCGAGGCCCGGCGCGAACTCGAGGAGCGCGGCAGCAAGGTCACCGACTCTGCCTTGAGCGTGCTGTCGGGTGTGCACCGCAAGGACGTGCGCACCCTGGGCAGCGACACCTTGCCGCAGCTGGCCTACCACCCCAGCCCGGCGGCCATCGTCTTCACGCGCTGGTTGTCCGACCCGGCCTATCGCGAAGCACCGCAGGACGGCGACGACCCCGGCAGTCACCGGGTGCGCACCAGCCTGCCGCGCGTCGGCCCGGCCCCCAGCTTCGAATCACTGGCACGCCAGGTGTCGAGCGACGTGCACCCCCGCACCTTGCTCGACGAGCTGCAGCGCCTGGGGCTGGTATATGCCGAAGGTGACAGCGTGGTGCTGGCCACCGGTGGCTTCGTCACCGACGCGCGCCACACCAACGCATCGCAGATCCTGGCGCTGAACACGGCCGACCATCTGTCGGCTGCCGTGCACAACCTGACGCGTACCGATCAGCAGAAATTCCTCGAACAGAGCGTGTATGCCGACGGCCTGAGCGTGGCGTCGGTCCAGGCCTTGCAGAATGTCGCGCGCCAGCTCTGGAGCAAGTCCTTCGACGTGATGGTCAAGTCCGCCACCGACCGGGTGGAACTTGATACCAATGATCCCAACGCGACCTCACGCATGCGTTTTGGCGTGTTTTACTACCACGAACGTGTACCGGCGCCCGACGCAGGGGCAGCCGATGCGCCCGCTGGCGCACAGCGATGACGACCCGGGCGCTTGAACAACCTCAGACGGAGCCAACCGAGATGAATTCCCTACCCCTGTCCCTGCGGGCGCACCTGCCACACCGCCCCAGGCCCCTGACCAGGCTGTGGATGCTGACCGGTGTCGTCGGCATGCTGCTGCTGGCCGCCTGTGGCGGGGGCGCCGTGGGTTCCGGTGGCACCGGAGCGACCGAACAGGGCACGGGCACCGGCACCGTCACGGGTTTCGGCAGCGTGATCATCGACGGCGTGCGTTTCGACGACAGTGCCGCGGCCGCCACCATCGAACGCACGGCCGACGACAGCCGCAACAGCGGCGTGCGCGCCGAAGCCAAGCTGGGCCATCAGCTCGCCTTCGCCTTCAGCGGCGCCACCGAAGGCTCGGGCAAGCTCAGCGCCTTCAGCATCGAGCCCACGCTGATCGGCCGCGTCACGGCCCTGGGTACCACCAGCATGACGGTGCTCGGCCAGACCGTGACGTTCAACGACGTCTCCACCCTGGGCCCGGTGACCCAGTTCGAACCCAGCCGCGCCGCCGCCACCGCGGTCAGCGCCCTGGTCGAGGTGCATGCCACCCTTGTCGACGGCGCCCTGGTGGCCACACGCGTCGAGTCGACCACGTCGAGCGGCCTGCGGGTCACCGGAGTGGTGTCCAACCTGAGCAGCAGCACCCTGGGCGGCACGACCTTCACGGTGTCGGGTGTCACCGTCATCAAGCCCACCGCAGCCAACACGGTCGTCCCCAACCCGAATGACCTGGTCAACGGCAAGACCGTGTCCGTGTTCGCCGACGCTACCGGCTTCGACGGCACCAGGCTGACGGCCACCCGCGTGCGTGTGCGTACCGCCGCCGCCACCGGTGGTGCGCAGGGCTACCTGAGCGGCATCATCAGCAACTTCGTCGCCGGCGTGTCCTTCAAGGTCAATGGCGTGACGGTCAAGCTGGCCAGCGGCGCCGAGCTCAAGCCCAGCGGCCTGGCGCTGGGCGACGGTCAGTACGTGCGCATCCGCGGCCAGGTCGGCAGCGACGGTTCGGTGACCGCCTCGCGCGTGCAGCTGCGGTCGGTCGAGGACAACAACGCCGAACTGCACGGCAACATCCTGGGCTACACCGCCGCGGTCGGTGGTGGTGCGCTGTTCACGGTGCGCGACGTGCAGGTCACCCTGCCGGCCAGCGTGGCGCTCAACATCCAGAACTGCCCGACGGGCACGGTGCTCGGCGACGGCCTGTACGTCGAGGTCAAGGGCGAGACGTCCGCGACGGGCGTGACCGCCACGAGCATCAAGTGCGATGACTCGGGTGCGTCCGGCGTGGATGCCACGGTCGAACGCCGCGGTACGGTGAAGTCGGTGGTTGCGGACAACTCCGAGACCGCCGGCAGCTATGTCATCACGACCAGCAGCGGCGATCTGACGGTGAAGTACGACAGCCTGACGTTCTTCCGCAGTCCGCTGAGCAATGGCAAGAGCGTGAATGTCGGCGCCAAGCTGGAGATCGAGGGCCGGATGGTGACGAGCACCTCGACCGGTGGCGCGGTGACCGTGCTGCAGGCCAGCAAGATCAAGCTGGACGACTGAGCTGCGCCTGGCGCACGGTCGGGGCGTCACCTCCGGCCGCTGAACTGCCTTTCAACCAGGGCCCGCACCTCACCGGATGTGCGGGCCCTGGTTTTTTCAGGCCTGTTCAGTGGTCGTCGGGCAGGCGCGCGCTCCAGCGCTCCCAGTCGGCCAGCTCGCGCCGGGCCTGCTTGGTCGGGCGGCCGTCGGTGATGCTGGCGGCCGGCTCGGGGGCCAGACGGCGGCGCTCGGCCCAGGCGGCGATGGCGGCCTGGCTGTCGGGCGTGTCGGCGTACAGCGCCTGCGCCACCGGCGCGGGGCCGCGCGCGGCGCTCAGGCCCAGCACCTGCACCACGCGGGGCAACGGGCAGTCGCCCTGGCGCAGGCTGACCCGGTCGCCCACGCGCAGCTCGCGCGCAGGCTTGACGGCCTGCTCGTTCACCTTGACGCGGCCGCGGTCGATCTCCTCGCTCGCCAGGCTGCGCGTCTTGTAGAAGCGTGCCGCCCACAGCCATTTGTCGACGCGCAGGCTGCTCAGTCCGCCGGGTGCGGTGTGCGACGGGCTGTCGGGGGTGTTGGTGCCGGGTGTCCGGTCAGGAGTTCGGTTTGTGCGCGGCATGCGGGGTTCCGGGCTGGGCGGGTGGGGCCGGATTGTCCAGCGCCGCGGCCACCCCGCTCGCCGCCAGGCCCAGCACCACCCACGCATCCAGGCCCGCGCCCGGGGGGGCGCGGTTGACCAGCGCCAGCTCGGCGCCCAGGTGCACGCAGACCTGCTTGCAAAACGCCAGGCCCAGGCCGCTGCCACCGGCGGTGCCGGCATGGAAGGGTTCGAACAGGCGGGCGCGCAGTTCGTCGGCCAGGCCGGGGCCGCTGTCGCGCACCAGCAGCCAGGCGCCGGGCTGGCCTGATGCAACCGACTGCGGCGCCGGCCGGTCACCCGGCTGGCCGGCCACCACCAGCAGCAGGCCGCCCGGCGGGGTGGCGCGCACGGCGTTGTGCACCAGGTTGCGCAGCAGCTCGCGCAGCATCCAGGCGTGACCGGCCACGGGCACGGGCTGTTCGGCACGCAGTTCGAAGTCGAGCTCGCGCGCGGCGATCAGCGGCGCCAGGTCGAGCGCCACCTCGCGCGCCACCTCGGCCAGGTCGACGATGGTCTGGTCGTCCTGCAGCGCGACCTGTTCAAGCTTGGCCAGCGCCAGCATCTGGTTGGCCAGGTGGATGGCACGGTCCACCGTGCCGTGCATCTGGCCCAGCGTGGCCAGCGGGTCGGCGTGGCCGGACAGGCCGTTCTGCGCCTGTGCCTTGAGCACCGCCAGCGGCGTGCGCAGCTGATGCGAGGCGTCGCGCACGAACTGGCGCTGGTGGCGGATGAGTGCAGCCAGGCGCAGCATCAGGTCGTTGATGGCGGCGGGCACCTGCTGCAGCTCGCTGGGCAGGCGCCGTCCGTCGTCGGGCAGGCCGATGGGCGACAGGTCGGCGGCGTCGCGCCGTGCCAGCGCCAGGCGCAGCGCCTGCACAGGCTGCAGCGCGCGCGCCACCACCACCGCCACCACCAGGCCCACGGCCAGCAGCATGCCGACATGGCGCGCCAGGGTCTCGAGCAGCAGCGCCAGGGCGGCGCGTTCACGGATCTCGCGCGTCTCGGCCACCTGCACCAGCGCCACGCCACGCAGGCGCGCGCCGGCCACGGGCTGGTACAGCGCAGCCATGCGCACGCGCTCGCCGCGGTATTCGCCGTCGTAGAAGTCGACCAGCGCGGCGTAGGCGCTGCGCTGCGGCGGTGTGCGGGCGTAGTCCGGCAGGTCGGCGTGGCCCGAGACGACCTCGCCCTGCAGGCCCAGGATGCGGTAGTACATGCGCCCGGTGTTGTCGGCCTCGAAGATGTCGAGCGCGGCGAAGGGCACCTGCACGACGAGCTGGTCGCCGTCGGCCTCGATCAGCTCGCCGATCGAGCGCGCCGAGGCCAGCAGCGAGCGGTCGTAGGCCGTGTTGATGGCGCCCAGCACGCGCTGGTAGGTCGTCCACGCATCGACGCTGAGGAAGATCGCCACCGGCAGCACGATGCCGGCCAGCAGCTGCCAGCGCAGGCTGGCCGGCGTGAGCACGCGCCACAGCCGCGCCGCAGCCGGGCCCTCGCCGGGCGCGGCACCCGCTGCCGGGGGCGTCACGCCGCCTCGCCGCTGTCGGCGCGCAGCAGGTAGCCCAGGCCGCGCAGCGTGACCAGGGCGGCGCCCGAGCCGGCCAGCTTCTTGCGCAGCCGGTAGGCCACCACCTCGATGGCCTCGAACTGGATCTGGTCTTCCATCGGGAACACCAGGCGGAAGAGTTTTTCCTTCGCCACCGCGTGGCCGGGCCGGGCGATCAGCGCCTTGAGCAGGGCCAGCTCGCGCGGTGTCAGCTCCAGCACCCCGGCGCCGACGTGGAAACTGCCCGAGGCGCGATCCAGCCGCAGCCGCCCGCACACCGGGTCGTCGCCCTCGCCGGGGTTGCCGCCGCGGCGCAGCAGCGCGCGTACGCGCGCTTCCAGCTCGTCCAGGTCGAAAGGCTTGGCCAGGTAGTCGTCGGCGCCGGCGTTCAGGCCCAGCACGCGGTCGCCCACCGCGCCGCGCGCGGTCAGCACCAGGATGGGCAGCACGACCTGCTCGGCACGCGCTCGATGCAGCACCTGCAGGCCGTCCATGCCCGGCAGGCTGAGGTCGAGCAGCGCCAGGTCGGGCGGCGTGTGGCGCAGCCGGGCCAGCGCCTGGGCGCCGTCGGCGACGTGGTCGACGTCGAAGCCGCGCCGCTGCAGCGCCAGGCTGATGGCCTGGGCCATGGCAGCGTCGTCTTCGACCAGCAGCAGGCGAGGGGGCGTGGACATGGGACTAGTGTGCCGCCGCCCGGCCCGTCCACGCGAGCTGGCAAGCCCCCGGATGCCGGCCGGCCACAGCCATCGACAGCCAGCTGACAGGCCGTGCCGGCGTTTTTGACAGCCGATTGACAGCCTGGCCGGCCAGCTAGGGGTTCGCCCCCGGGGCGCCGGCCGGGCTCAGTCGGCAAGATGCACGCCACCCGTGAACGGTGCACGGCCGGCTGGCCGGCCGCCGCGCACCTCCCGCATCACCTTGTCCACCCAGGAGACCCTCCATGCGTCGCAACGTCCTCAAGCTGCTGTCACTGGCCCTGCCGCTCGCCCTGACCGCGGGTGCCGCCCAGGCGGCCGACAACTTCAAGATCATGGCGCCGGCCAACCCTGGCGGCGGCTACGACCAGACCGCACGCGGCCTGGGCAAGGCCATGCAGGAGGCCGGTGTGGCCGGCAACGTCACCTACGAGAACAAGGGCGGCGCCGGCGGCACCATCGGCCTGGCCCAGTTCGTCAATGCCAGCAAGGGCGACCCGAACTCGATGATCGTGGTCGGTGCGGTGATGGTGGGCGCCATCGTGCAGAACAAGCCGCCGGTGACCATGGCCAACGCCACGCCCATCGCGCGCATCACGGCCGAATACAACGCCTTCGTGGTGCCGGCGAACTCGCCCATCAAGACCATGAAGGACGCGATCGACCAGATGAAGAAGGATCCGGCCAGCGTCAAGTGGGGCGGCGGCTCCAAGGGCTCGGTCGACCACATCAGCGTGGCGATGATCGCGCGCGAGTCGGGCGTGGACGTGGCCAAGGCCAACTACGTGCCCTTCAAGGGCGGCGGCGAAGCCACCGCCGCCATGCTGGGCGGCCACGTGACCGTGGGCACCAGCGGCTGGGGCGAGGTGCAGGAGTTCGTCAAGACGGGCAAGCTGCGCGCCATCGCCATCACCGCACCGGCCCGCCTGGCCGGCGTGGACGTGCCCACGCTCAAGGAGCAGGGCGTGAACGTGGTGATCGGCAACTGGCGCGGCGTGTACGCGCCCCCCGGCATCACCGCCGCCCAGCGTGCGGCGCTGACCGCCGCCGTGACCGCAGCCACCAAGACCAAGAGCTGGCAGGAGCTGCTGGAGAAGAACAACTGGTCGGGCGCGCTGCTGAGCGGTGGCGAGTTCGACAAGTTCGTCGACGAGGACCACGCGCACACGCAGGACATCATGTCCAAGCTGGGCATGATCTGACGCGGCCCGGGCGATGAGCAAGCGAGGCTACGCAGGCATCGGCGCCGGCACCGTGGCGCTGGGGGTGCTGATGGGTGCCGGCGCCACGCAGATCGGCGGCGCGGCGGGCTACGGCGGGGTCGGTCCGGCCTTCCTGCCCTGGCTGGTGGCGGTGGTGCTGGTGCTGCTGGGTCTGGCGCTGCTGCGCCAGGCGCGCACCCAGCCCGAGTCGTCGGGCGAGGAGTTCGACCCCCGGCGCGTGGCGATGGCCTGGGTCAGCGCGGGCCTGCTGGCCAACGCCGCGCTGATCGAGCACATCGGCTTCATCGCCTCGTGTGCCGTGTTGTTCGCCCTGGCGGCACGCGGCTTTCGCATCGGCGCGGACACCCGCCCCAGCTGGGCCGACGCCGGCCGCGACCTGGTGCTGGGCGTGCTGATTTCCGCACCGGTGTTCTGGCTGTTCACCCGTGTGCTCGGCCTGAACCTGCCCGGTCTGGTCAAGGGCGGCTGGATCTGATCGGAACCCGTCATGGACGTCTGGCAATCTCTCCTGAACGGCTTCGCCACCGCGGCGACGCCCATCAACCTGATGTGGGCCCTGCTGGGCTGCACCGTCGGCACGGCGGTCGGCGTGCTGCCGGGCATCGGCCCGGCGCTGACCGTGGCCATGCTGCTGCCGCTGACCAGCCAGGTGGACGCCACGGCGTCCATGATCCTGTTCGCGGGCATCTACTACGGCGCGATGTACGGTGGCTCGACCACCTCCATCCTGCTCAACACGCCGGGCGAGACGGCCACCATGGTGACCGCGCTCGAGGGCAACCTCATGGCCAAGAACGGCCGCGCGGGGGCGGCGCTGGCGACCTCGGCGATCGGCTCCTTCGTGGCCGGCACGCTGGCCACGCTGCTGCTGACGCTGTTCGCGCCCTGGCTGGCCGAGGTGGCGCTGCGCTTCGGGCCGCCTGAATATTTCTCGCTCATGGTGCTGGCCTTCGTGACGGTATCGGCCGTGCTGGGCGCCAGCCCGCTGCGCGGCATGACGGCGCTGTTCCTGGGCCTGGCCATCGGCCTGATCGGCATGGACGAGATCTCCGGCACGGCGCGCTACACCTTCGGCATTCCGGAACTGGTCGACCGTATCGAGGTGACGCTG
>JBJOKY010000215.1:0-7751 GCA_046045865.1 Pseudomonadota bacterium
CAGGTCGCTCACGGTGGCGCGCACCGGGTGGCCCTGCTCGCCGAACACGTCCCACAGCGTGGTGGGGCAGGCGGCGAAGCTGGGCTCGGGCAGGCCGCGCTCGGCCAGCAGGGCCGCCAGCTTGGGACTGGTGCGGCCGGCCTGGCTGATGCCGGTGAGGTCGCCCTTCACGTCGGCCATGAAGACCGGCACGCCGATGCGCGAGAGCGACTCGGCCAGCTTCTGCAGGGTGATGGTCTTGCCGGTGCCGGTGGCGCCGGTGATGAGGCCGTGCCGGTTGATGAAACCGGGCAGCAGGGCGGCCGTGGCGCCGCCGTGGGCGGCCAGGGTCAGGGGGGTATCGGTGTCGTGGTGAGCCATGGCAGCGATGGACCGGGTGAGGCCGCGGGGTGCGAAAAGTAGAATGGCAGTCTAACCATGCACGAGGAGCACTGATTTATGGCCGGCCATTCCAAATGGGCCAATATCCAGCACCGCAAGGGCCGCCAGGACGAGAAGCGCGGCAAGGTCTGGACACGCATCATCCGCGAGATCACCGTCGCGGCCCGCCAGGGAGGCGGGGACCCCGCCATGAACCCGCGCCTGCGCCTGGCGATCGACAAGGCCAAGGCGGCCAACATGCCCGCCGACCGCATCAAGTACAACGTCGACAAGGCCAGCGGCAACCTCGAGGGCATCAACTACGAGGAAATCCGCTACGAGGGCTACGGCATCGGCGGGGCGGCCATCATCGTCGACACCATGACGGACAACCGCGTGCGCACGGTGGCCGAGGTGCGCCATGCCTTCAGCAAATACGGCGGCAACCTGGGGACCGAAGGCTCGGTGGCCTTCCAGTTCAAGCACTGCGGCCAGTTCATCTTCGCCCCCGGCACCAGCGAGGACCAGGTCATGGAAGTGGCCCTGGAAGCCGGCGCCGAGGACGTGGTGAGTGACGACGAAGGGGCGGTCGAGGTGATCTGCGCCGCCGCCGACTTCGAGGCCGTGCAGAAGGCGCTGGAGGCCGCCGGCCTCAAGGCCGAGCTGGCCGAGGTGACGATGCGGGCCGAGAACCCCATCGAGCTGGCTGGCGACGATGCCGCGCGCATGCAGAAGCTGCTGGACGTGATCGAGGATCTCGATGACGTGCAGGCGGTCTACCACAACGCCGAAATCGGCGAATGAACCTGCAGGAATCGGAACCCAGTTCATGAAGGTATTGGTGATCGGATCGGGCGGCCGCGAACACGCCCTGGCCTGGCGGCTGGCCCGTTCGCCCAGGGTGCACAAGGTGCTGGTGGCGCCGGGCAATGGCGGCACCGCCCTGGACCCCGACCTCGAGAACCTGCCCATCACCGACGTGCAGGCCCTGGCCGACTACGCCCAGCGCGAGAAGATCGCGCTGACGGTGGTCGGCCCCGAGGCGCCGCTGTCGGCCGGCGTGGTCGATGCCTTCCGCGCCCGCGGCCTGCGCATCTTCGGCCCCAGCAAGGCGGCGGCCCAGCTGGAAAGCTCCAAGGCCTTCGCCAAGGACTTCATGGCGCGCCACCACATCCCGACCGCCGCCTACGCGACCTTCGGCGATTCGGCCCAGGCCCATGCCTATGTCGATGCCCAGGGCGCGCCCATCGTGGTCAAGGCCGACGGCCTGGCTGCGGGCAAGGGCGTGGTCGTGGCCATGAGCCTGGCCGAGGCGCACGAGGCCATCGACTGGATGCTGGGCGACGAGGGTGACAACAAGCTGGGCGTGGTGCACAACGCCGGCGGCGCGCGGGTGGTGATCGAGGAGTTCCTGGCCGGCGAGGAAGCCAGCTTCATCGTCATGGTGGACGGGAAGAACATCCTGCCCCTGGCCACCAGCCAGGACCACAAGCGCCTGCTCGACGGCGACCAGGGCCCCAACACCGGCGGCATGGGGGCCTATTCGCCCGCACCGGTGGTGACGCCGAATGTGCATGCCCGGGTGATGCAGGAGATCATCCGCCCCACGGTGGAAGGCATGGCCAAGGACGGTATCCCCTTCACGGGCTTCCTGTACGCCGGGCTGATGATCGACCCGAACGGCCGCGTCAAGACGCTGGAGTTCAACACCCGCATGGGCGACCCCGAGACGCAGCCCATCATGATGCGCCTGAAGAGCGACCTGTGCGAGGTGCTGCTGGCCGCCACCGACGGCACGCTCGACCAGGTGCAGCTGGACTGGGACCGCCGCGTCGCCCTGGGCGTGGTGGTGGCCGCGGCCGGCTACCCGCTCACGCCGCGCAAGGGTGACGTGGTGCGCGGCCTGGTCACGCCGGCCAACCTGCCGCCCGACAGCATGGTGTTCCACGCCGGCACGGTGCCCGCGCCCGAGGGCACGGTCACCAGCGGCGGGCGGGTGTTGTGCGTCACGGCGCTGGGCGAGTCGGTCAAGGACGCCCAGGCCCACGCCTACGCCGCCATGAACGGCATCCACTTCGACGGCATGTTGTACCGCCGCGACATCGGCTGGCGCGCCATCAAGCGCTGATGAGCCGCCCCCCCGAAGCCTTGATCACCCTGCGCGGCAGCGCGCTGGCGCGCGGCGTGCTGGCCCTGTTCGGCTGGCGGGTCGACTTCGCCGGCCTGCCGGGCCGCCAGGGCGTGATCGCGGTCTACCCGCACACCTCGAACTGGGATTTCCCGGTCGGCCTGCTGGCCAAGTGGACCATGGGCCTGGACGTGAAGTTCTGGGGCAAGGACAGCCTGTTCCGCGTGCCGGTGTTCGGCGCGTGGATGCGCTGGCTGGGGGGCGTGGCCATCAACCGCAGCAGCGCCAACGGCATGGTGGGCCACACCGTGGCCGAGATGTCGGCCGCGCGCGCCGCCGGCCGCAGCTTCTGGCTGGTGGTCGCGCCCGAGGGCACACGCTCGCTGCGGCCGGGCTGGCGCTCGGGCTTCTACCGCGTGGCCCACGGCGCCCAGGTGCCGGTGCTGCTGGCCACCATCGACTTCGGCAGCAAGACCATCCGCGTGCGCGACAGCCTGATGCTCAGCGGCGAGCCCGAGCGCGACATGGCCGAGATTGCCCGCCTCATGGGCCCGGTGCGCGGCAAGCGCGCCGAGCTGGCCTCGCCCGTGACGCTGGTCTGAGCCGGCCCGTCCAGCCCGGCTGATTCAGCCTCAGCCAGCACTCTCCCACGACACAAGAAAGCAGAAAGGTCCGCCCATGAGCGCAAGCCCCAGCAACCAGGACGTCCTGGCCTATCTCACCGGCCTGCAGGAACGCATCTGCGCGGCCGTCGGTGCGGCCGATGGCCATGAATTCCAGACCGACGCCTGGGAGCGCCCGCCGGGCGGCAAGCTCGAAGGCCGCGGCATCACCCGCGTGCTGGAAGGTGGCGGCCTGCTGGAGCGTGGCGGCTGCGCCTTCTCGCAGGTGCGCGGCACGGCGCTGCCGCCCTCGGCCACCCAGCACCGGCCCGAGCTGGCCGGCGCACCTTTTGAAGCCATGGGCGTGTCGCTGGTCTTCCATCCGCGCAACCCGCATGTGCCCACGGTGCACATGAACGTGCGCATGCTCAGCGCCACACCGGCCGGCGGCGGCGAGACGGTGCGCTGGTTCGGCGGCGGGCTGGACCTCACGCCCTACTACGGCGTGGAGGACGACGCCCGCCACTTCCACCGCACCTGCGCCGAGGCCCTGGCGCCGCACGGCGCGCATCTGTACCCGCGCTTCAAGAGCTGGTGCGACGAGTACTTCTTCCTGAAGCACCGCAACGAGCCGCGTGGTGTGGGCGGCATCTTCTTCGACGATTTCTCCGAACTCGGCGCCGCGGGCAGCTTCGACATGCTGAAGTCGGTGGGCGACTGCCTGCTGCCGGCCTGGCTGCCCATCGCCCGGCAGCGGCGCGACACGCCCTACGGCGAGCGCGAACGCGAGTTCCAGGCCTACCGGCGCGGCCGGTATGTCGAGTTCAACCTCGTGTGGGACCGCGGCACGCTGTTCGGCCTGCAGTCGGGCGGGCGCACCGAGAGCATCCTGATGTCCATGCCGCCCAACGTGAGCTGGCGTTACCAGTGGCAGCCCGAGCCGGGCACGCCCGAGGCGCGCCTGTACAGCGACTTCCTGCGCCCGCGCGACTGGCTGGGCGAGACCGCGGCGACCGCCGCCGCGGCCTGACTGACCCACCGACCTGTCGACCGACCGACCGAGCGCTTGACCGCCACGCCGCCCGCGCCCACCCCGACGACACGTCGCCGCATCGGCCTGTTCGGCGGCAGCTTCGACCCCGTGCACCAGGCACATCTGGCGCTGGCACGGGCCGCGCTCGACCAGCTGCAGCTCGACGAACTGCGCTGGATGCCCGCCGGCCAGCCCTGGCAGAAGGCACGCGCGCTGCAGCCGGCCGTGCACCGCGCCGCCATGGTCGAGCTGGCCATCGCCGCCGAGCCACGCTTCGTGCTGGAACGCTGCGAGATCGAGCGCACCGGCCCGAGCTACACGCTCGACAGCCTGGACACGCTGCAGACCGGCGCGCTGGATGCCGCACTGGCCGACTGGTATCTGCTCATCGGCCAGGACCAGTACGCCAACTTCACCCGCTGGCACGGCTGGCAGGCCATCCTGCAGCGCGCCACCCTGGCCGTGGCCGGGCGAGGCGGCTCGCCGGTGGCGCCGCCGGCCGAGCTGGCCACCTGGCTGGCCGCTGCGACGGCCGGGCCTGCACCGGGCGCTGCGCCGCGCCGGCCCGTGACCATCGACCTGCCGCCCCATGCCCACGCCGCCACCACGCTGCGCGAGCGCCTGGCGCAGGGTCTGCACCCGGACGCCCTTGCACCTGCAGAGCTGGCGCCCGAGGTGGCAGGCTATATTGCCCGCCACGGCCTGTACACCACCTTTCCACCCCCGGCTCGACCCCGAGCCTGATCCACCAGCGCCGACTTCGGCCGACCTGGCCCAGCCCCCACCCTCAAAAAGAACATACGCTGCATGGACATCCGCAAGCTGCAACGCGCCATCGTCGACGGACTCGAAGACGTCAAGGCCCAGGACATCGTCGTCTACAACACCGAGGCGCTCTCGGCGCTGTTCGAACGCGTCATCATCGCGTCGGGCACCAGCAACCGCCAGACCAAGGCCCTGGCCGCCAGCGTGCGCGACCGCGTGCACACCGATCTGGCGGGGGACGGTGCCCGCGTGCTCGGTACCGAAGGCCTGGAGAACGGCGAATGGATCATCGTGGACTGCGGCGCGGCCGTGGTGCACATCATGCAGCCGGCCATCCGCCAGTACTACCAGCTCGAGGAGATCTGGGGCGGCAAGCCCGTGGCCATGAAGCTGGGCGCCAAGCGTGGCCTGGTCAAGGCCGAGGCGCTCGACGCAGCGGATGACGAGGACGCGGCGCCCGCGCCCGGGCGCAGGAAGACCCCGTCCCGCGCCGACGCCGCCGATGCCGCGGCGCGCCAGGACGCCGCCGCCAAGTCCACCACGGGTGCCAGGCCCGCCCCCGCCCGCAAGGCCAGGGCTGCCAGCCCGGCTGGCGAGCCCGCGCCGGCCAAGACCGCTGGTCGCAAGGCGGCGGCGCGCAGGACGGCTGCGTCGGCACCGACCCCGGCGCCCCGCACGGCGGCGCAGAAGACGGCCGCACGCAGGGCCGCCGACCGCAAGACCGCGGCAGCCGTGCCGGTGCAGGTGATCAAGGTGCGCGCCGGCAAGGCGGCGACCGAGCAGGCAGCCGAGCACAAGGTCGCTGTCAAGAAGGCTGCGGCCCGCAAGGCCGCCGCGGCCGGTCGCAAGGGCGCCGTCGCCGAGACCGCTCCTGCTGCGCCGGCCCGCAAGGCGCCGGCCCGCAAGGCTGCGGCGCCCAGGCAGCCGGTGGCTGCAGCGCCGGCCCCGGCCAGGAAGGCTGCGGCGCCCGCACGCAAGGCAGCCGCCAGCAAGGCACCGGCAACGAAGGCTGCGGCAACGAAGGCCCCGGCGAAGAAGGCCCCGGCGAAGAAGGTCGCTGCGAAAAGAGCCGTTGCGAAGAAGGCCGTTGCAACGAAGGCCGTTGCAGGCAAGGCGGCCGCCCCCGCGCGCAAGAAACCTGCCGCATCCTGATCGATGAAGCTGCTGCTCGTGGCCGTCGGCCAGAAGCTGCCGGCCTGGGCGGAAACGGCGTACGAGGACTACGCCAGGCGCTTCCCGCCCGAGCTGCGGCTGGAGCTCAAGGCCGTCAAGACCGAGCCGCGCACCAGCGGCAAGCCGGTCGAGGCACTGATGGAGGCCGAGCGCACGCGCATCGAGGCGGCCCTGCCGCGCGGCTGCCGCCGCATCGTGCTGGACGAGCGTGGCGCGCGTCTGACCACCGTGCAGCTGGCCGAACGCCTGACCGCCTGGCAGCATGACGGCCGCGACGCCGCCCTGCTCATGGGGGGGCCGGACGGCCTGGCGCCCGCCCTGCGCAGCGGTGCCGACGAGCTGCTGCGGCTGTCCGACCTGACCCTGCCACACGCCATGGCGCGCGTGCTGCTGGCCGAGGCGCTGTACCGTGCCTGGTCGATCAACGCCGGACACCCCTATCACCGCGAATGAGCTCCTTCATCTACCTCGCCTCGCAGAGCCCGCGCCGGCGCCAGCTGCTCGACCAGATCGGCGTGCGCCACGCGCTGCTGCTGCCCGGCCCCGAGGAAGACGCCGAGGCGCTCGAGGCCGTGCGACCGAACGAGGCGCCGGCCACCTACGTGCGCCGCGTCACCCTGGCCAAGCTGGCGGCCGCGCAGGCGCGACGGCTGCAGCGTGGTCTGCCGGACGCGCCCGTCCTGTGTGCCGACACCACCGTGGCGCTGGGCCGGCGCATCCTGGGCAAGCCGGCCGACGCGGCCGAGGCGGCCGGGATGCTCGCCGCCCTGTCCGGCCGCACCCACCGGGTGCTGACCGCCGTGGCGGTCGCGGCACCGGCAATGGCTGCGCCGGTGCTGCTGCTGTCGACCTCGCAGGTGCGCTTCGCAGCCCTCACGCCGGCCTGGATCGCCGCATACGTCGCCAGCGGCGAACCCATGGGCAAGGCCGGCGCCTACGCCATCCAGAGCCAGGCGGCCGTGCACGTGGCGCACATCAGCGGCAGCTACAGCGGCATCATGGGCCTGCCCCTGCACGAAACCGCCGACTTGCTGGGGCGGGCCGGCCTGACCATCGGTTAGCCTAGCCGCCCTATGCAAGACATCCTCGTCAACTGGACGCCGCAGGAAACGCGCGTCGCCATCGTCGAAAACGGCGCGGTGCAGGAGCTGCACCTCGAACGCACGCTCGAGCGTGGCCTGGTGGGCAACATCTACGCCGGCAAGGTCGCGCGCGTGCTGCCCGGCATGCAGTCGGCCTTCATCGACATCGGCCTGGAGCGCGCCGCCTTCCTGCACGTGGCCGACCTGCACATCATGGGCCTGCCCGGCGCGGGCCGCCCGGGCGCGCGCGAGGGCGCGGCCGCCACGCCGATCGAGAAGCTGGTGTTCGAGGGCCAGACCCTGCTCGTGCAGGTCATCAAGGATCCGATAGGCACCAAGGGCGCGCGGCTGTCGACCCAGATCAGCATCGCCGGGCGCATGCTGGTGTTCCTGCCGCAGGACGAGCACATCGGCATCTCGCAGAAGATAGGTTCGCCCGAGCTGCGCGAGCAGCTGCGCGCGCGCATGAACGTGCTGGTGGGCAACAAGCCGGCCAAGGCCGCCGAGTCCGACAGCGGCGCGGCGGGCGTTGGCACCGGCGCGGCCACGCCGGCGGCGGCAGCGGCAGCGGCAGCGGCAGCGGCAGCGGCGGGTGCCACCGCCAGCGC
>JBJOKY010000216.1:0-7746 GCA_046045865.1 Pseudomonadota bacterium
GCGCGAGCCCGTGCCCTCCGCCGTGTTCGAGGCACGCGCCATCACGCGCCGCTTCGGCGCCCTGGTCGCCGTCGACCAGGTCTGGATCGCCCTGCGCCCGAACGAGATCCACGCCGTCATCGGCACCAACGGTGCGGGCAAGTCCACCCTCATCAACCTGCTGTCGGGCGAACTGCCGCCCAGCAGCGGCGAGCTGCTGCTGGATGGCCAGAGCGTCAAGGGCTGGCCGCAGCCGCGCCTGGCCCAGGCCGGCATCGGCCGCAGCTACCAGCGCAACAACATCTTCCTGCCGCTCAGCGTGCGCGAGAACTGCCGCCTGGCCGCCCAGGCCAAGCAGCAGAAGGCCTGGGCCTGGTGGCAGAGTGCCAGCGCCTGCGCCTACAGCAACCAGCAGGCAGAAGACGCCATGGCGCGTGCCGGCCTGGCGCCGCTGGCCGATCGCCCGGCCGCCAGCCTGGCGCACGGCCAGAAGCGCCAGCTGGAAATCGCCATGTGCCTGGCCACCGCGCCGCGCGTGCTGCTGCTCGATGAACCGCTGGCCGGCATGGGTGCCGAGGAATCCGCCCGCATGCTCGACCTGCTGCGCAGCCTCAAGACCGGCCACGCCATCCTGCTGGTGGAACACGACATGGACGCCGTCTTCGCCGTGGCCGACCGCATCACCGTGATGGTGAACGGCGCCGTCATCGCCAGCGGCACGCCCGACGAGGTGCGCAACAACCGCGACGTGCAGGCCGCCTACCTGGGGGGACATTGAGCATGACGACCACACCCTACATCCACGCCACCGGCGTCAAGGCCTGGTACGGCTCCAGCCACGTGCTGCACGGCATCGACTTCAGCCTGGCGGCCGGCGAGACGGTGGGCCTGCTGGGCCGCAACGGCATGGGCAAGTCCACGCTGATCCGCAGCCTGCTGGGCCACGTGAAGCAGCGCGAGGGCAGCGTGCGTATCGACGGGCGCGACATGTCGCGCGCGGCGGCGCACGAGATCGCCCGGCAAGGCATCGCCTATGTGCCCGAAGGCCGCGGCGTCTTCCCCAACCTGACGGTGCGCGAGAACCTCGTCATGGCCCAGCGCCCCGCGCCCGCCGGTGCCCAGGGCTGGAGCTACGAGCGCGTGCTGGAGACCTTTCCGCGCCTGAGCGAACGGCTCACCAACCTGGGCTCGCAGCTCTCGGGCGGCGAGCAGCAGATGCTCTCCATCGGCCGCGCCCTGCTCACACAACCACGCGTCATCGTGCTCGATGAGGCCACCGAGGGCCTGGCGCCGCTCATCGTGGCCGAGATCTGGCGCGTCATCGCCAAGATCCGCGCCACCGGCATCGCCACGCTGGTGGTCGACCGCGACTACCGCAAGGTCTGCGCCGAGTCCGACCGCCTGGTCGTGCTGCAGAAGGGCCGCGTGGTGCTCGAAGGCCGCTCGGACGACCTGGCGCACAGCCAGGAACTCGCCAGTTTCCTGGGCATTTGAAGGAAAGACATCCTCATGGACCTGATGCTGTTCGACGACGCCGCCAGCCTGGCGCCGCCACGTGTGCTGCGTGAAGACCTGGGCGGCGGCGCCTTCGTGCTGCGCTCGCCCGAAGCCCTGCAGCCCTTTGCGCGCTGCATCGGCGACTGGCTGGAGCACTGGGCCGCGCTCAAGCCCGACGCACTTTTCCTGGCCGAACGCTCGCCCACCGTGCCGGCGCAGGCCGACGGCAGCCCGGGCTGGCGCCGCGTCAGCTACCGCGAGGCGCGCATCGCCGTGGGCCGCATCGCCCAGGCCCTGCTCGACCTCAACCTGCCGGCCGACAAGCCGGTGGTGGTGCTGAGCGACAACTCGGTCGACCACGCCCTGCTGGCGCTGGCCACCCTGCACCTGGGCCGGGTGGTGTGCACGGTGTCCAGCGCCTACTGCCGGCTGACGCAGGACCACACCAAGATCCACGCCATCCTGGATGCGCTGCAGCCCGGCCTGATCTACGCCAGCGACACGGCGGTCTACGCCAGGCCGGCGCAGAGCTGGCGCGGCGCGGCCGGCGTGCCGGTGGTCTACAGCACCAACGCCGCGGCGCATGCCGGCGCCCTGAGCTTCGCCAGCCTGCTGGACCGCGAGGAAGGCCCGCTGGTGATGGAAGCCTTTGCCGCCATCCGCCCCGAGACGCCGGCCAAGTACCTGCTCACCTCGGGCTCGACCGGCGTGCCCAAGGTGGTGATCAACACCCACCGCATGCTCTGCGCCAACCAGCAGATGATTGCGCAGGCCTGGCCCTTCGTGGTGCGCCACCCGCTGCTCCTGCTGGAATGGCTGCCCTGGAGCCACACCTTCGGTGGCAACCACAACTTCAACCTCGTGCTCGCGCACGGCGGCAGCCTGCACATCGACGAAGGCCGTCCGGCGCCCGGCGCCATCGACAGGACCATCGCCAACCTGCGCGAGGTGCGGCCCAACTTCTTCTTCAACGTGCCGCGCGGCTTCGACATGCTGCTGCCCACGCTGGAGAGCGACCCGAGTTTTGCCGAGGCCTTCTTCAGCCGCCTGGAAGGCGTGTTCTACGCCGGCGCCGCCCTGCCGCAAAGCCTGTGGGAACGCCTGGAAGCCGTGGCGCGCAAGGTACGCGCCGGTGGCGCCCAGCGCCCGCTGTGGTTCACCTCCAGCTGGGGCTCGACCGAGACCGCACCGGCCGCCACCAGCGTGCACTGGCGGCTGGACAAGGCCGGCTGCATCGGCCTGCCCCTGCCCGGCATCGACCTGAAGTTCGTGCCCAACGGCGGCAAGCTGGAGATGCGCGTGCGCGGCCCGTCCATCTTCAGCCAGTACCGCCACGCGCCCGAGGTCACCGCCGCCGCCTTCGACGACGAGGGCTACTACCGCATCGGCGACGCCGGCCGCCTGGTCGAGGACGCCCGCCCGGAGCGCGGCGTGGTCTTCGATGGTCGTGTCGCCGAGGACTTCAAGCTCATGAGCGGCACCTGGGTCAGCGTCGGCACCCTGCGCGTGAAGGCGGTGAGCGCCTTCGCGCCGCATGTGTCCGACGCCGTCGTCACCGGCCATGACCGCGAGGAAGTCGGCCTGCTGCTCTTCCCCACACCCCAGGCCAAGGGCCTCACGCCCGAGCAGTGGCGCGCCCACATCGCCGCCGGCCTGAAGGCCATGGCGAGCGACGGCGGTGGCTCGTCGCAACGCGTCGGCCGCGCTCTGGTGCTCGACGCCCCGCCCAGCGTGGACGCCGGCGAGATCACCGACAAGGGCTACATCAACCAGCGCGCGGTGCTGACGAACCGGGCTGCGCTGGTGGCGGCGCTGTACGAGGGCGGGGCGGGCGTGGTGACGCTCTGAACGTCATCCCGGCTCGATGAACAACGCCCGGCATCACCGGGCGTTGTTCATCATGGCGAGGTGTTGGCTGCGTCACCCCCCGCAGAGCGTCTTCCAGTCCTGCGGCACAGGCACCGCCTCGATCGCATGCGGGTCGTCGCCGGCCTTGCGGCGGGCGAACACGCGCACGTCCTTCATCTCGCACAGCAGGGTGTCGCCGCGCTTGATCTCGTAGCGGGTGGAAAAGCTGCGGCTGCGCCATTCGCTGATGCTGGTGACGATCTGCAGTTCATCGCCGTACGAGGCCGGGCGGATGAAGCGGCTCTGGATGTCCACCAGCGGTGTGCCGATGATGCCGCGCTCGCGTTCGGTGGTCTTCCAGTCCGGCACGCCGCAGGCGACGAAGAAGTGCCGGCTGGCGGCGTCGACCCAGCGGAAGAAGTTGGGAAACCAGACGATCTGCGCCGGGTCGCAGTCGCCGAACTCGACGCGCTGGGTGTAGGTGTGGCTCATGGTCATGGGCCGCAACCTTAGCAGGGTGCGACGGCAGCGGGCGCTGCCACCATGCGCAACATGCAGCGCGGATCTGATCCCGGCCCACCAGGCGCTGCTCGAGTCCGCTGCGACTGCTGCAATCGGCACGACGAATGCCCCGACATCTGCAGCATCCGCAAGCTTCAGGATGCATGGGCTGAGCGACATCCGCAAGTGACCAAAGTTCTGCGCATGATCATCCCGGAATGGATCAGAAGGACTAAGCTGCAACTCCGCCAAGAATTTCGCGTGGGTATCCTTGCTTGTTGTCGGTCGTCACTTGAAATGCCGGGAAGGATTTGTGCAACTGGCTAGGTTGACATGAGGGTGATGCCATGAACCTGATCCGGCGTTTCCTTGCAGATGTCGGGCCGTGTCTGCGCCATGAAGGTGCCTGGCTGGGGTGCAATGTATCCGGCAGGGCGCGACACGCGTGCATCTGGCTGCCCCGGCTTGTCGTGTGTCTGGTTGTCGCGCTGCTTGCCCTGCAGGTATGTCCTGGCGTGGTGCAGGCGGCTGAACCTGACTCGCCCGCTCTGGTATTCGACGTGAGAGGGCACACCGGTCCCATACGCCGCCTTGCGGTATCTGCGGATGGTACGGAACTGGTGACGGCGTCGGATGACAAGACCGCCCTGATCTGGAATGTATCGACCCAGACTGTCCGGCGCACCCTGCGGGTTCCGCTGGGTGCGGGTGAGTTGGGACGGCTGTATGGCGTGGCAATTTCACCCGACCAACGTCTGGTGGCGCTCGCGGGCAATAGTGTCGATGCCCGGGGCGTCAATCGCATCCATCTGTTCAGCCTCCAGTCCGGCGCCTTCGTGTCTGCCTTCGATGCGCATGGTGGCAATATCAGAAGACTGCTCTGGTCCCATGATGGTCAGTACCTGTCTGCCGTCTACCTGGACAAGCCTGCGTTTCGGCTGTTCCGGCCGGACGGAAGGATGATGTTCGAGTCGATGCTGCCTGCGGATGCCTATGGTCTGGCCATGAATGGCTCGGGGCAGATGGCCGTGGCATCATTTGACGGACGTGTGCGGATTTACGGCATTCAGCCGGACGGGGTCCGGCAGGCAGGAGAAATCATCACGACCCTGCCGGATCCGGTTTCTGTCAGCTATTCGCCGGATGGCCGTGCATTGGCTGTCGGCTACTATTCCCGGGGTAAGGCGGGGGTGCTGCTGGTGGATGTCTTCTCGACGGACACGCTGGTGCTGCTGCGCCAGTTCAGCTTCACGGATGTCCGTTATGGCAACCTCATGACTGTGGCCTGGCAGGCGGATGGTCAGGCCATCTACGCCGGCGGGACCGGATATTCCGAGCCGGGCCGGTTCGTGGTCAAGCGGATCATGTGGCCAAGTGGCAGCATCGACGCCGCGGTGCTTGCGGCTGATTCGATTCAGGACTTTGCGGCATTGCGTGACCGTCGCATGGTCCTGGCGGGGTTTGATGCCAGTTGGGCGGTCATCGACAGCATCAAGCTGGTGCAGCAGGCGACATCGCCGGTCGAGCGCATCCATGCCGCATCCACCTTCAGGATCAGCCGGGATGGCAATGTGGTCGAATGGCGCACGACTGAAGGTGTCACCCGTGCATTCCATCTGCCATACCGGCGCCTGGCCCCGGCAGATGCCGTTCCGATGATGCAGGCGGTAAATTCCCGATCAGGGTTTCAGGTCACCGACTGGGAAAACCACAGGAGCCCCAGGATAGATGGTCGGCCGGTCACGCTGCTGCCGCTGGAGGTCTCTCGCGCAGTTGCGATACACCCGGACAGTGGCTCGGTCGTGATGGGCACGAGTCGGGCTCTGAGGCGTATCGAACGTGGCGGGCAAGAAATCTGGAGTGTCCAGATGAACACCGAGGTGCGTGCCCTGAACCTGACGCAGGATGGTCGCGCCATTGTTGGTGTGCTGGCTGACGGGAGCGTGCGCTGGTGGCGCACGAAGGACGGCGTCAATATCCTGTCCTTGCTGGTCCTGCGCGATGGTCGCTGGATCTGCTGGACTGAATCCGGCTATTTCGACGCAGGTCCGGGGGCCGAGGACGTGATCGGTTGGCTGGTGCATCGACCGGGGACGGTCCAGGTCGACTATTTCGGCGCGTCACGCTTCCGTGCGCGTTATCTGCGGCCTGACATCATCGATCGAGCACTGGCGCAGCTCGACGAATCATCGGCCGTGCAACTGGCCAACGACGCACGGCTGCAGTCCGCCGTCGACGAGGCGCAGGCCGAGACACTGGCGCTTCTGCAGGCGTTGGCGCCACCCAAGGCACTGGTCGAGTTGCTGCCTCCCGTCATTACCCTGACCAACGCTGCACGCATCGAAACCACCGACGACAAGGTCAGCATTGACTTCCGGATGTTCGATCGCAATCGCCAGGAGGCCGACACCATCGTTGCCCGGGTCGATGGCCGGCCGGTCGCGGTGTCCATACAGAAGACGGCTGGTGCTTCTTCCGGCGAAGCCGAAGGACGGATGATTGTCCAGTTACCCAAGGCGGAAGGGACGATCCAGATCTTTGCGCAAGGCCCCAATGGCATCTCCATGCCGGCGGAAGTGGTCTTTCGCAGCACGGCGGGACGGTTGCGGGAGTCCGGCCGACGTCCGTCACTCTATCTGCTGTCAATCGGTGTCAGTCGTTATGCGAATACCAAGTTCAACCTTGGATTGGCAGCCAAGGATGCGAGGGATTTTGCCGCGGCCATGACCGGGCAGCAGGCGAAACTGTACCAGCGTGTCGAGACGCGGATCCTCCTGGATACACAGGCGACCCGTGCCGCCGTGCTGGATGGCTTGAAGTGGCTACGCAGCGCAGCCTTGCCGGGTGATGTCGCGATACTTTTCGTGGCGGGCCATGGGGTATCGGATGCAGCGGATACCTACTATTTCCTGCCGCATGACATGAATGTCGACAAGATCTCCATGACGGGGGTGTCGGAGCATCACTTCCGATCCACCCTGTCTGCCATTCCAGGTCGTACCCTGTTTTTCGTGGACACCTGCTACGCCGGGAAGTCGGTTGGCCGTTTCAGCCGCCGCGAAGTCAATCGACTGGCCAATGGTCTGGCCAGCGCCGAACTGGGTGTGATCGTCTTTTCAGGCAGTGCGCCGCGGCAGGAGTCACTTGAGGATCCCGTCTGGGGGAACGGGGCTTTTACCAAGGCGGTGGTCGAGGGCCTGTCGGGGCGGGCCGACTTTCGCCGCGAAGGTGTTGTCACGCACAAGGGCCTGGATTATTACGTGGCGGATGCGGTGCGCAACCTGACTGCCGGCAAACAGACGCCGGTGACAGCCGTTCCGAGCGGGGTTGCCGATTTTCCGATCGCCTCGATCGAGGTTGCTGAAAAAATTCGCTGAAGGAGTGGAAAATGTATTGTGAAAACACCGTGCTTGATCTTGCACGAGCAGCCTGCATGCGCTCGCTGCGTCTGAGCTGCATTGCTGCTGCGTGTGTCCTTGTTTCCTGCGGTGGCGGCGGTGGTGGCGGTTATGGTGGGCCTCCTGTCGTGCCGGTGGCAGTCGAGTTCGAGGTTCTGGCCGGAGGCGGTGCCTGCAACGGTGATTGTGGTGGTGACAGCGGCGATGGCGGCGGCGTGGGCAGTGGTGCCGACGGGGGCGACGGTGCCGGTGGCGGTCTGGGCCAGATGCGCCATGTCAGGGTGCTGGTGCGCAAGCCCGATGGCACTGCGCTGGGTTCTGCGGTTCTGCAGGGCAACCTGGTGTCTCTCTATCCAAGAACCTACAAGGGGGCATTCATCCTCGAATTCGTCGACGATGGCAGCGGAACCGGGGAATATTACGACGAGGCCCGCAAGGCCTGGGTGTCATTGGGCGGTCAGAAACTGCACGTGCTGGTTCCCAGCCTGACGCATCATGTCAGTGCCAACCCGTTGACGGAGGC
>JBJOKY010000217.1:0-8614 GCA_046045865.1 Pseudomonadota bacterium
CATGTTCCTGAAGATGACGCCGGACGACTGGAAGGCCGTCATCGACACCAACCTGAACTCCATGTTCAACGTGACCAAGCAGGTCGTGCCGGGCATGGTGGAAAAGGGCTGGGGCCGCATCATCCAGATCAGTTCGGTCAACGGCGCCAAGGGCCAGGCCGGCCAGACCAACTATTCGGCTGCCAAGGCCGGCATGCACGGCTTCTCCATGGCCCTGGCCCTGGAAATGGCCAGCAAGGGCGTGACGGTCAACACCGTGAGCCCGGGCTACATCGGCACCGACATGGTCCGCGCCATCAAGCCTGAAGTGCTGGACAAGATCGTCGGCACCATCCCGGTCAAGCGCCTGGGCACGCCGGAGGAAATCGGCTCCATCGTCGGCTGGCTGGCCGGCCCGGATTCCGGTTTCACCACCGGTGCCGAACTCGCCATCAACGGCGGCCTGCACATGGGGTGAGTCCGGACGACAAGACGTCCCGAGGACGTCCGGTCGCCTGACTCACCGCCCCGGCCTGCAGGCCGGGGCGTGGGGACAGTGGTGGCAGGGCTGCAATTGCCTTGTCCTCAAGACAAAGCCGGGCATCTGCCCGGCTTTGTCGCATCTGGCCCCGGGCGGTCTGCGCTCAAGCCCGCGCCAGCGCCCCCGCCACCTCGGCCAGCGTGGCCGGTGTGGCATCCGCCAGCGTCACCACCTGCGCCGATTCAAAGCCGGCAAAGGTCTGCGCCAGCGAGCGCAGATAGCCCGGGTCGTAGTGCCCGGGTCGTAGTGCCTGGCCATCAGCTCGCCGAAGACCTCGGCGATGTGCCCGGCGCGCACCGCCGCCTGCCACAGCGCCACCTGCTCCTTGCCGCGCAGCTCGCGCAGCGCGTCCAGCAGGCTGCAGAAGCGTTCGGGTTCACGAACCAGGTAGTCGTAGTCCTCCAGCAGCAGCTGCAGGCGGGCGGCGTCGTCGAGCTCGACACGCAGGCAGCGCCCGCGTGCCCGCGCCTCGTCCAGCAGCAGCTCGGGCACGCGCAACTGGCCGATCCTGCGGCTCTCGCTTTCGATGTAGACCGGCCGGGCCGCGGTGCAGGGCGTGAGCCTCCAGGTCGAGCACCTGGGCGCCAGCCTCGGCCAGCGCGTGCAGCAGGCGCGTCTTGCCGCTGCCGGTGCGGCCACATACCACGCGCCAGTCGATGCCGCGCGGCCAGTCGTCGAGCTGCGCGCGCACCACGGCACGAAAGGCCTTGTAGCCGCCCTGCACGAGGTGGGTGCGAAAGCCGATGCGGCTCAGGAACCACGACAGCGTGCCCGAGCGCTCGCCGCCGCGCCAGCAGTAGACCAGCGGCGTCCAGCCGCGCGGCTTGTCCTGCACCCACTGTTCCAGCAGCTCGGCGATGTTGCGCGCCACCATGGCCGCGCCGATCTTGCGCGCCTCGAAGGGGTCGACCTGCTTGTACTCTGTGCCGACGATGCGGCGTTCCTCGTTGCTCAGCACCGGCCAGTTGACGGCGCCAGGCAGGTGATCCTCGGCGAACTCGGCGGGCGAGCGGGCGTCGATGACCGCATCGAACTGCTCCAGGCGCAGGGCGGACTCGGCAGCGGAAAGGAAGGCGACAGGCATTGCGGCATTGTCACCGCGCTGCTCACGGGCCTCACCCGACGGCGACCACAGCGGTCCTGCGCTTCAGGGTCGGGTGGCTTCCCGGGCCACTAGCAGGTCGAGCAAGGCACAGACCTCGACCATGCGCCCGGAGATCACCGTCCGGCAGGCATCGTCCGGAGCGCTGCGCATGCGTGCGCGACGGTGCGCGGGGTTGAGTCGTGCGCGTGCTTCCAGGATGCGGGCGCGTGCCAGGCTGGTGCGGTTGCGCTCGGGCGCGAGGGGTGGCACATAGCTGCGCATACGGCTGTCGATGCAGGCGCCAGATACGTCGGCCAGGGCAGGTTGCCAGCCTCGTCCGGCCGGACCTGGCCGCGCCATCCGGCCACCACCGGACCGGGCCAGGGTCGTGCACAGGCCGTCCAGCCAGTGCGTGGTGGCGTCGAGCAGGGTGTTCAGCAAGGGGTGCATGGTGAGGCGCAATCGTGGGCAGACGTGGTTGAGCAGACGTGACCGGTCCATGCCGGCACCGGAACTTGCGATTCCGGGAGCCGTTACACCGGTCACGGCGGGTGCGCCCACTGCCTGCAGGGCGAACCAGCCCTGTTTATCGACAACTTGTTACATGACTTGAGGACGAAATCGGACGATTCCTGTCCTTGCTACGATGGTCACATCAACATGGTGTTGCGGATCAGGCCCACGGCCAAGCCTTCCAGGCTGAAGTCATCGGCACCGTTGGGGACATGGATGATGTCGAAATCAGGGTTCTCGGGGATGAGGTCGATGCCGGTCTTGCTGCGGCGCAACCGCTTGACCGTGACATCGTCGCCCAGTCGCGCGACCACGATCTGGCCGTTCTTGGCATCGGCGGTCTTCTGAACGGCGAGCAGGTCGCCGTCGAGGATGCCGGCGTCGCACATGCTCATGCCGCGCACCTTGAGCAGGAAGTCCGGCCTGCGCGCGAACAGGTGCGCTTCGAACACATAGGTCCTGTCGATGTGTTCGGTTGCCAGGATGGGGCTGCCTGCTGCCACCCGGCCGACTAGCGGCAGGCTGAGCTGGGCAACGCTGGGCAGGTTCAGGCTGAACTGCTGGCCGATGCCCTTCAGGCGTGACTCGTTGAGGCTGCGCAAGGTCTCGGACTGCAGCCGTATGCCTCGCGATGTGCCGCCCAGCAGCTCGATCACCCCCTTGCGCGCCAGCGCCTGCAGGTGTTCCTCGGCGGCGTTGGCTGACCGGTAGCCCAGTTCAGCAGCAATCTCGGCCCGTGTGGGTGGCGCGCCGGTGCGTTCTATCGTGCTCTGGATGAGTTCCAGGATCTGCTGCTGACGGGCGGTGAGCTTGGGGCTGTTGTCGAAGGTCATGCAGTCCTCGGGCTGGGCTGGCAGGAAGTGATGAGGCCCTGGATGAGGCCCCGGATGAGCTCGATGCGTCGACACTTGTGGTGGCGCGCGCAGCCTGGCTGCACGCCTGACACCGGGGCTACATGGAGGTTGTGAACTGATGTTTTATCCAGTATCTGTATTTTTGTCCAGTTGTCTGGCCAAGGCAAGTGTTGTTTGTGAAGACGGCGGGAGTGCGCCGCGCCGGCTGGTCGTGCTGGGCATGGGGGGCACCATCGCCGGGCGCGCCGCGTCGGCCGACGACAACGTGGGCTACCGCGCCGGCGAGGTGGGGGTCGGTGAACTGCTGGGCGCACTGCCGGTCCTGCCCGGCTTCGCGCTCGAGGCCGAGCAGGTCTGCCAGATCGACAGCAAGGACATGGGCCCCGTGCACTGGCAGGCCCTGGCCGGTGCGCTGGATCGCCACCTGGCCCGCCCCGAGGTGGCGGCCGTGGTCGTCACCCACGGCACGGACACGCTGGAGGAAACCGCCTACCTGCTGCACCGCCTGGTGGGCGCGGCCAAGCCGGTGGTGCTGACGGCGGCGATGCGCCCGGCCACGGCTCTATCAGCCGACGGCCCGCGCAACCTGGCCGACGCACTCGTGGTGGCGGCCGAGGCGGCACGCCTGGACTGGCATGGCGTGGTCGCCGTGATGGGCGGACAGGTCTGGGCGGGTGCCGAGTTGCGCAAGTGGCACAGCTACCGCGTCGACGCCTTCGACGCCGGCGATGCCGGGCCGCTGGCGCTGGTGCAGGAAGGGCGTGTGCTGCCCTTGCGCGCCTGGCCGGCCGGCGGCGCGCTGGGCACGGCGCTGGTGCGGGAACCTGTGGCCAGCTGGCCGCAGGTCGACATCGTCACCAGCCATGCCGGCGCGAACGGCCGGCTGGTCAAGCTGTTGATGACCGCGGGCGTGGACGGTCTGGTCGTGGCCGGCACCGGCAATGGCACGCTGCATGCTGATCTGGAGGCTGCGCTGGTCAAGGCCGAGCGAGCCGGCATACGCGTGCTGCGCAGCACGCGCAGCCTGTCGGGCGGGGTGGTCGAGCCGTCAGACGGTGCTGGCACTGCCCGGATCGATGGTGCGGCGCCGCCCGCGGACGCACGTGCTGTGGCCACGCGGCGTCTGCCCTCGGCCGGATCGCTGACGCCGGCGCAGGCGCGCGTGGAGCTCCTGCTGGACCTGCTGGGTCAGCGTTCGCGTCCGCGTGGCCGGACTGGCTGAACGGCCGGCCTCGGCGGGGGCGGCGGTGCGGCCGGGACAGTCGCTGCGGCCGCCGCCGGCACATCAGACCAGCTTGAGCGTCACGTCGATGTTGCCGCGTGTGGCGTTGGAGTAGGGACACACGATGTGCGCGGCCTGCACCACGTCGTTGGCCACGGCGGCGTCCAGCCCCGGGGTCGAGATGTTGAGCGTGACCTGGATGCCGAAGCCGGTCGGGATCGGGCCGATGCCGACTTCCGAGGTGATCGAGGTCTCGGCAGGCAGGGCGACCTTCTTCTGGCCGGCCACGAACTTCATCGCGCCGATGAAGCACGCGGCGTAGCCCGCGGCGAACAGCTGCTCGGGGTTGGTGCCAGCGCCGCCCGGGCCGCCCAGGCCCTTGGGCACGCTCAGCCCGACGCTGAGGTTTCCGTCGGAGCTGACGGCCTTGCCGTCACGCCCGCCGGTGGCGGTGGCCTGGGCGGTGTAGAGCACTTTCTCGATGGCCATGATGTTCTGTCTCTTTCTGCGGTGTAGTTCCGGCTCGGCCGGGGTGGAGGAAGTCGTGGCGTGGAACGGGGGCGATGCCCTTGATGGCGCGCTGCTTACTGCGCGGTGTGCGTGGCCTCGCTGGCGGCCGCACTGTGCGCCTCGTTGCGAGTTGCTGCCGCCAGCAGGGTCTGGCGCAGCGCGTGCAACTGGGTCGTGAGTGCTGCCAGGTCGTCCGCGCGGCAGCCGCTGGCCTGGGTGATGACGGCTGGCAGGGCCAGGGCCTGCTCGCGCAGGGCGGCACCGGTGCTGCTCAGGTGGATGTCGACACGGCGTTCGTCCAGGGTGCTGCGGGTGCGGCTGATCCAGCCGGCCGCCTGCAGGCGCTTGAGCAGCGGCGTGAGCGTGCCCGAGTCCAGCGCCAGCCGCGCGCCGAGCTCCGATACCGAGCGCCCGTCGCCCTGCCACAGCACCAGCATCACCAGGTATTGGGGGTATGTCAGGCCCAGGGCTTCCAGGTGCGGCTTGTACAGCCGCGTCATGGCCAGCGAGGCGGCATACAGCGCAAAGCACAGCTGCCGGTCCAGGGACAGGCGGTTGTCGCCTGCCGCCGTGTCGGCCTGCGGCCTGGTGCCAGGTAGTGCAGACGGGCAAGCTTCAGAACAGGCTCTTCTGCCGCTGTGCGCGCTCGGCCGGGCTGTCTGGCGCTCGGGGTGGCTGGAACAAGCTGGTGTTCAGCGCCATCAGCGTGGTGGCCAGGCCAGCAGCGTCGGCCGCTGCCTGGACGCGATCGGCGATCGATGCGCGCCAGCCCGCGTCGGCCGCCTGCGGGATGGGCGACAACGGCGTGACCGCCCGGCCGGCAGACTCCGGCACGACATCGATGCCTGCGCGCGCCTGCCAGCGCACCGTCCGCGCGCCAGCCTGGGCGGCGGCGCAGACCAGCGCCTCGACCTCGCCGTCGTTCATGCCGGGCAGGAGGGGTGACAGGTTCAGGCCGACCCACACCCCCGCCCGGGCCAGCTGGCGCAAGGCGGCCAGGCGCAGTGCGGGCGGGCTGGCACGTGGTTCCAGCCGTGCGGCCAGCTGCGGGTCGAGCGTCGACAGGCTGACCAGCACCAGCACCAGCTGGCGCTCTGCCAGCGGTGCCAGCAGGTCGAGGTCACGCACGATACCGGCCGAGCGGGTCGTCAGGCCGAAGGGATGCTGCGCTTCGGCCAGCACCTCGACGATAGCGCGCGTCAGCCGCTGTTCGCGTTCGGCTGGCTGGTAGGCATCGGCCACCGAACCCAGGCAGATGGGGCGCGCACGGTAGCCGGGCCGGCGCAGTTCCAGCCGCAGCCGGTCGGCCGCGTTGCTCTTGGCATACAGCATGACTGGCGCCGAGCCAGGCTCTGTGATGGCGATCGGCCCGGCGGCACCGCCGGGCAGGGCCACCGGGGGCGGCGCAGGTGCCGCCGTGGGACACGCCAGGCAGCCGTGTTCACAGCCACGGTAGGGGTTGATGGAGAGGGCAAACGGCAGCTCGGGCGCGTCGTTCACGCGCAGCAGGCTGGTGCAGGTCTCGCTGATGACCTGGGTCAGGCGCTTAGGCGGGCTCTCGCCGTGGACGGGCTGGCACTGCTGCAGCGGGCTGCCCGGCTCGTTCAATGCCCAGCGGGTGGCCGGCGTCTGCGGCCAGCGACGCTCGCGTAGCGCTGCCAGTCCTGCCGACGGCCGGGGCGGGCGCGCCCGTTGCAGGCTGGTGTCGGCCTCGAACAGCGCCAGGTTGACGGGCGCAGGCGTCGACTGGTCAGGGGCGCAGGCTCGGCTCATGACCGGCAGTGTGCCACGAAACTGTATGAACATACAGTATTGTGCGGGCATAGCCCGGCCTGCCGTGCAACGGCGCGTGTGCGGCGTCAGCCGGCGGCGAGTGCCTCGAGCAGTTCGCCCACTTCCAGCCAGCGGTTTTCCGCCGTGGCGATGTCTTCCTCGAGCTGGCGCAGGCGCCGGCCATGCTCGGCGCGCTGCTCGGAAGGTAGTCCGGGGCTGGCCAGGGTCTCGAGGAGCCTGGCGTGTTCGCTCTGGGCGGCGGCGATGTGCTCCTCCAGCTTGGCCTGTTCCTTCTTGAGCGGGCGGGCCTGGTCGGCCAGCTTCTGGCGCGCGGCGGCCTGGGCCTTGCGGTCCTCGTTGCGGCTGGCCGGGCTGGTGCCTGCGCCGGTCCTGCCGGCCGCCTGACCGGCGGGGCTGGCCGGCGCGGCCGCTGCCTTGGCGGCCACCGCAGCTGCGGCCTTGTCCGCCGCCCGGGCGGCGCCCGCGTCGGCCTGGCCGCTGGCGCCCTTGCGCGCAGCGCGGGCCACCTCGCGGCTCTGGTCGAGCAGCCATTTCTGGTAGTCGTCCAGATCGCCGTCGAACTCCTCCACCTGGCCGCCGGTGACCAGCCAGAACTCGTCGCACACCTCGCGCAGCAGGGCGCGGTCGTGGCTGACCAGCATCACCGTGCCTTCGTATTCGTTCAGCGCCATGCTGAGCGCCTCGCGGGTGTTGAGGTCCAGGTGATTGGTCGGCTCGTCCAGCAGCAGCAGGTTGGGGCGCTGCCACACCAGCATGGCCAGCACCAGGCGGGCCTTCTCGCCGCCCGACAGGCTGCCCACCGGCTGCACCACCATCTCGGCGACGAAGCGGAAGCGGCCGAGGAAGTCGCGCAGCTCCTGCTCGCGCGCGCTCGGGCTGACGTCGCGCGCCAGGCGGATCATGTGCTGCAGCGGGCCTTCCTCGGGCCGCAGCACGTCCAGCTCCTGCTGGGCGAAGTAGCCGATGGCCAGGCCCTTGCCCTCCTGCACCGTGCCGCCGAGCTGCTTCAGGGTGCGCGCCAGCGTCTTCACCAGCGTGGACTTGCCCTGGCCGTTGGCGCCCAGGATGCCGATGCGCTGGCCCGGCAGCACGCTGCGGTTGATGCCCTGCACGATGATCTTGTCGGGCGCGCCGTCCTGGCCCTCGTAGCCCACCACCATGTCGCTCATCACCAGCATGGGGTTGGGCAGGCTGGCGGGTTCGCGGAACTCGAACTGGAAGTCCGCGCTGGTCAGCACCGGGGCGATCTTCTCCATGCGCGCCAGCGCCTTGACGCGGCTCTGCGCCTGCTTGGCCTTGCTGGCCTTGGCCTTGAATCGGTCGATGAAGCGCTGCAGGTGGGCGATCTTCTCCTGCTGCTTGCCGAAGGCGGCCTGCTGCTGCTCCATGCGCTCGGCGCGCATCTGCTCGAAGCTGCTGTAGTTGCCGCCGTAGCGCGTCACCTTGGCCTCGTCCAGGTGCAGGGTGACCTGGGTGACGGTGTCGAGGAACTCGCGGTCATGGCTGATGACCAGCATGGTGCCTTCGAAGCGCTTGAGCCAGGCTTCCAGCCAGACCAGGGCGTCCAGATCCAGGTGGTTGGTGGGTTCGTCGAGCAGCAGCAGGTCGCCGGGCGACATCAGGGCGCGCGCCAGCTGCAGCCGCATGCGCCAGCCGCCCGAGAAGCTGTTCACCGGTGCGTCCACGTCGGCCGGCTTGAAGCCCAGGCCGAGCAGCAGGGCCTGGGCGCGCGCTGTGGCGTCGAAGCCGCCGGCGTCCTGGATCAGCTGGTGCGCCTCGGCGATGGCGTGGCCGTCGTCGCCCGCTTCGGCCTCGGCCACGGCGGCGTAGGCGGCCATCAGCGGCTCGTCGCCTTCGAGCACGAAGTCGGTCGCGCCGGTGTCGGTCTCGGGCATCTCCTGCGCCACCTCGGCGATGCGCCAGCGCGGCGGCATCTCCACGTCGCCGGCGTCGGCCTGCAGGCGATTCGTGAGCAGCGAGAAGAGCGAGGACTTGCCCGCACCGTTGCGCCCCACCAGGCTGGCCTTCTCACCCGGGTTGAGGGTGAAGGAGGCGGACTGCAGCACCGGCTTGGAGCCGCGCAGCAGGGTGATGTTCTTGAGGGTGAGCATGGGCGG
>JBJOKY010000218.1:0-7728 GCA_046045865.1 Pseudomonadota bacterium
GCCACAGCGATGCCTGACTTGCGCTGCGTCACTTCTGGGGACTAGCTTCCGCGCCTTAAAATCACCTGTTTACATGTCCTGGCGCACAAGCCGGGATTTCCACAGTTCAACTCCTCTGCCGCCTCATGACCCACGTCGTCACCGAATCGTGCATCCGCTGCAAATACACCGACTGTGTCGACGTGTGCCCGGTCGATTGCTTCCGCGAAGGCCCCAACTTCCTGGTCATCGATCCGGATGAATGCATCGACTGCGCCGTCTGCATCCCCGAGTGCCCGGTCAACGCCATCCTGCCCGAGGAGGATGTGCCGAGCGACCAGGTGGCCTTCATCAAGATCAACGTCGATCTGTCCCGCAAGTGGCCCAGCATCACCAAGCGCAAGCCCGCGCTGCCCGATGCGGCCGACTGGAAGGACGTGAAGGACAAGCTGCACGAACTCAAGCGCTGAGCTGAGCGCGAGATGCCGCCGCCTGGCGGTGGCATCCGGATCAGCGTCGATCCTCATCGGGCACCAGACCCGCACGACCGCCACAACTTTTCATCTCCTGCGCCCCTGGGGCGCGCTCTGCCATGGATGCGCACGTGAACGCCGAAATCAGCCAGACTGCCCACACTCATGACGCGCCGATCGAGACGGATGCCGTCATCGTCGGCGCCGGCCCGGTCGGCCTGTTCCAGGTCTTCGAACTCGGCCTGCTCGAGATCAAGGCCCACATCATCGACTCGCTGGCCTACCCGGGCGGCCAGTGCATCGAGCTGTATCCCGACAAGCCGATCTACGACATCCCGGCCGTGCCCGTGTGCACCGGCAAGGAACTGACCGACAACCTGCTCAAGCAGATCGAGCCCTTCGGCGCGACCTTCCACCTGGGCCAGGAAGTGACCGAGGTGGCGCGCCAGGACGACGGACGCTTCCACGTGGCCACCAGCAAGGGCACGCGTTTCCTGACCAAGACCGTGTTCATCGCCGGCGGCGTGGGCTCGTTCCAGCCGCGCACCCTGCGCGTCGATGGCCTGGACAAGTACGACGGCACGCAGTTGCACTACCGCGTGCGCAACCCCGAGCAGTTCGCCGGCAAGAACCTGGTGATCGTGGGCGGCGGCGACTCGGCGCTGGACTGGGCGCTGAACTTCGTGCATGACGGCCCCAACAAGGCCGAGAGCGTCATCCTGATCCACCGCCGCGACGGCTTCCGCGCCGCGCCGGCCAGCGTGGCCAAGATGCGCGAGCTGTGCGACGCCTACGAGATGCAGTTCATGGTCGGCCAGGTGACCGACATCGAGGAAAAGGACGGAGCCCTCAGCGCCATCAAGGTCACCGGCGGCGACGGCGTGACCCGCGTGGTGCCGCTGGACATGCTGCTGGTCTTCTTCGGCCTGTCGCCCAAGCTCGGGCCGATCGCCGAATGGGGCCTGGGCATCGAGCGCAAGCAGCTGCTGGTCGACACCGAGAAGTTCGAGACCAACGTGCCGGGCATCTTCGCGGTGGGTGACATCAACACCTACCCGGGCAAGAAGAAGCTCATCCTGTCGGGTTTCCATGAGGCGGCGCTGGCGGCCTTCGGTGCCAGCCCCTACATCTTCCCGGAAAAGCGCGTGCTGCTGCAGTACACGACCACCAGCCCCAAGCTGCACAAGGTGCTCGGTGTCGAGACGCCGGTGTTCGACTGACCCACGTCAGCCTCCCCCGGGTGACCGCCACAGGGCCCGGTCTGCGCAAGCGGGCCGGGCCCTGCGTCCTTGCGCGCGTGATCGCACCAGGGGTGCGAGGGTCTTGTGACCGACCTTGACGCCCGAGGCGGGTGGGCGATACTGTACGAACGTACAGCCATCAATCCATCGAAGCCGAGCCGTGAACCTCCCCGCACCCGGCGCCCGCAAGGGGCGCGGCACCGTCTGGCGCATCGCGCACCGTTTCGAGAGCGACGAGCGCTGCCTGCACGACGACGGCTGGGGCAGCCTGGACCAGATCGCGCTGGATGCGGCCGAACGCCCGGTGCAGGCCACCGAGGTGAGCGACGAGGCCTGCCGCAGCATCCTGGCGCGCAACGAGTCGCCCGACATTCCTTTCGATCTCTCGATCAACCCCTACCGCGGCTGCGAGCACGGCTGCATCTACTGCTATGCGCGCCCGACCCATGGCTACCTGAACCTGTCGCCGGGGCTGGACTTCGAGACGCGCATCGTCGCCAAGCGCAATGCCGCCGAGCGGCTGCGCGCCGAGCTGGCGCGGCCGGCCTACGTGCCCACGCCCATCAACCTGGGCTCGGCCACCGACGCCTACCAGCCGGTGGAGCGCCGGCTCGGCATCACGCGCGCGCTGCTGGAGGTGCTGGACGAGACGCGCCACCCGCTGTCCATCGTCACCAAGTCGGGCGGCATCGTGCGTGATCTCGACCTGATCGCGCGCATGGCGGCGCGCCAGCAGGTGCTGGTCTTCATCAGCATCACCACGCTCGACCCGGCGCTGGGCCGGGTGCTGGAGCCGCGCGCCAGCGCACCGGCACGCCGCCTGGCCGCGCTGCGCGCGCTGGCTGGCGCTGGGGTGTGGGTGGGTGTGAACGTGGCGCCCGTCATTCCGTTCATCAACGAGCCCGAGATCGAGCACATCGTCGAGGTCGCCGCCGCGGCCGGCGCACGCAGCCTGCACTGGACCGTGCTGCGCCTGCCGTGGGAGGTGGCGCCGCTGTTCCGGCAATGGCTGGGCGAGCACTTTCCCGACCGGGCCGAGCGCGTGATGGCACGGGTGCGCGAGATGCGCGGCGGGCGCGACTACCAGGCCGATTTCGCCACGCGCATGAAAGGTGCCGGCCCCTGGGCCCAGCTGATTCGCCAGCGGGTCGAGCTGGCCGGTGCGCGCCACGGCCTGGTCAGGCACACGCCGGTGCTGGACTGCAGCGCCTTCGTGCGGCCCGCATCGCCGCAGCGCATCGACACGAGCCAGGGCAGCCTGTTCTGAGCGCCGGTCAGAAGTTCAGGGCCAGCGCCCCGGCCTCGCGGCCGCGGTCGGTCAGCGGCAGGCGGGTGCCTAGGCTGCAATGGCGCTGCAGGAGCCGGGCGGCCTGGGCTGCCAGCTGCTCGCGCGTGGCGATGGTGTCGCCGTGGCGCTGCAGCAGCTTGCCGGCCAGGTCGATCAGGCGCGAATTGAGCGTTTCGCCGCCCTGCAGCAGCAGCATCTGCACGGCGGCTTCGCCGTGCCCGGCCATGCTCAGCTTCATGGCCTGTTCGCTGGCGGCGTTGATGTCCTCATGGGCCTGGCGCAGCTGGTTCTGCAGTGCATCGTGGCCACGTGCGGCGCCGCACATCAGCTCGGTGGCAGCGTTGGAGACACAGAATCGCAGGCCGACTTCGCTGCCCCAGCTGGCGGCCTCGGGCGTGTCCAGGCCTCGTGTGTGCAGTCTCGCGATCACGGCAGTCAGGTTGCTGCCGGCCTCGACGTCGAAATCGTCATCACGCCGCTGCTCGGCCAGGCCGAGCAGATCCTGCCGCGCCCCGTCGGCATCGGCCGCCGCGGCCTTGTGCAGCAAGGTGGCGAGCTGGGCCAGGCGCTGGATGCGACGGCTGTCCGGGTGGCGCCGCTGCACGCTTGCCAGGCGCTGCTGGACCCGACCCAGGCCCGGGACATCGCCACGCTCGTATTTCAGCAACGCCAGCAGCGCCAGGGTCTGCAGGTCGAACATGCGGTTGCCTGCGTCGAGTGCCACGGCGCGGTCGAGCACCTGCTCGGCTTCCTCCACGTCGCCGACGTAGAAGGCCAGCGTGCCCTCCTTCTGCAGGCGGGTCAGGCTGCGCGGCGTGAGGGCGGTGGCGGTGCGGTAGGTGGCCAGTGCGCCAACGAAGTCGCCCTGGTCGACGTGGATGCGGCCCATCAGGTCGTAGGCGTCAGCATAACCGGGGTTGTCGGCGATCAGGTTCTCGATCGTGCGCCGGGCCTGCTGGCTGGCGCCGGCGTCGGCCTCGGCACGCGCGATGCCCAGGCTGCCCCAGGGCACCTGGCGCACCTCGCGGATGGCCTCGAAGAACTTGCGCGCCGCCTCGGGCTTGCCCAGGCGCAGCAGCACCTCGGCACCGATGCGCGCGGCATAGAGGAAATATTCGGCCCGTTCGGTGAAGCGTTTCAGGCACAGCAGGGCGGCCTGTTCCAGCCGGCCGGCCTCGATGGCCAGGAAGATGTCCTGCAGCGCCTGCTTGCGCTTGCGTGCCTGGCTGATGCGCTCGCCCAGCGCAGTGGTGGTGGCGGGCTTGACCAGATAGCCGTCGAGCGAGGATTCGGCCGCCTCGCTCACCTTGGCGTGCGTGGCCTCGGCCGTGACGATGATGAAGACCGTCCAGTAGGGCAGCTGGCGGTTGCGGCGCAGATCATCGAGCAGTTCCTGCCCGCCGGGCTCGCCGCCGTCGAAGTGCTGCTCGCACAGCACGAAGTCGTAGCCGCCGCGTTCGGCCATGAGGCGCTGGGCCTCGCTCGGGCGGTTGCAGCTGCTGACCTGGCCGATGCCCAGGTCGCGCAACATGCCCGACAACGTGCTGCGCGAGATCGGCTGGCCGTCCACCACCAGGGCACGGCAGGCATGCAGGGGCTGATCGAGCGGGTTCACGCGGTGGGCTGGGCTGGAGGACTACATGCCATATCGGCGCACGGGTGCACCGCTGAAGTGTGGCCGGCCAGCCACCGGGTGGTCCTTGAGCACGGTCAAGCCGGCCCGGCTGGTGGCAGGGGCCACCCGTGGCGCCAGCCATGCCGTGTGCGGCGCCTTACTTGAACAGGTCCTTCATGCGGTCGGTCCAGCTCTTGGCGGTGGGCGAATGCTTGTCGCCGCCCTTGGTGAGCGAGTCGTCGAGCTCGCGCAGCAGCTTCCTCTGGTGCTCGGTGAGCTTGACCGGCACTTCCACCTGCACGTGGCAGTACAGGTCGCCCGGGTAGCTGGAGCGCAGGCCCTTGATGCCCTTGCCGCGCAGCCGGAAGGTCTTGCCGTGCTGGGTGCCTTCGGGCAGGTCGATCTCGGCCTCGCCGGACAGCGTGGGGATGGCGATGCTGCCGCCCAGCGCCGCTGTGATGATGCTCACCGGCACGGTGCAGTGCAGGTCGTCACCGTCGCGCTCGAAGATGTCGTGCTGCTTGATGCGGATCTCGACGTACAGGTCGCCCGCCGGGCCGCCGTGTGTGCCGGGCTCGCCGTGGCCGCGCAGGGCGATGCGCTGGCCCTCGTTGATGCCGGCCGGGATCTTGACCTCGATGGTCTTGTGCTTCTTGATCTTGCCGGCGCCGTTGCACGCGGGGCAGGGGTCCGGGATGATCTTGCCGCTGCCGTGGCAGTGCGGGCAAGTCTGCTGGATGCTGAAGAAGCCCTGGCGCAGGTGCACCGTGCCGGCACCGTGGCAGGTGGTGCAGGTCTTCGGGCTGGTGCCGGGCTTGGCGCCGCTGCCGTGGCAGGTGTCGCACTCGTCCCAGCTGGGGATGCGGATCTGGCTTTCCTTGCCGTTGGCGGCCTCTTCCAGCGTGATCTCCATGGCGTAGCTGAGGTCCGCCCCGCGGTAGACCTGCTGGCCGCCGCCGCGCCGACCGCCGCCCTGCTGGGCGCCGAAGATGTCGCCGAAGATGTCGCCGAAGGCCTCGGCGAAGCCACCGTAGCCCTCGCCCGGCCCGCCGGGGCGGAAACCCGCGCCACCTGCGTTGGGATCGACGCCGGCGTGGCCGTACTGGTCGTAGGCAGCGCGCTTCTGCGCGTCCGACAACATCTCGTAGGCTTCCTTGGCTTCCTTGAACTTCTCCTCGGCTGCCTTGGCGTCGTCGCCCTGGTTGCGGTCGGGGTGATGCTTCATCGCGAGCTTGCGATAAGCCTTCTTGATGTCCTCCTCGGTGGCGTTCTTCGCCACGCCGAGGGTCTCGTAATAGTCGCGCTTGGCCATGGATGCTACTCGGGCGTTGGATGTGCGAACGCCGCGTCCGGTTGCCGTGGCGTCAGCGCGGGGCTGGCGTGCGGGCAACCGCCGACGCGGCGGCGCTGGGCGGGCAGCCTGCAGGCGCCCGCGCGGCGATCACTTCTTGACTTCCTTGAACTCGGCGTCGACCACGTCCGCGTCGGCCGGCTTGCCGGCACCGCCACCGGCCTGGCCTGCCGCCGCAGCGGCCGCCTCGGGGCCTGCACCCGGCGCACCGGCCGCACCCTGCTGGGCCTGCATGTCGGCGTACATCTTCTCGCCCAGCTTCTGGCTGGCGGTCATCAGCTCGCTGGTGCGGGCGTCGATGGCCTCCTTGTCGTCACCCTTGATGGCTTCCTCGACGGCCTTGATGGCGACCTCGATCTTGTCCTTCTCGCCGGCGTCGAGCTTGTCACCGTAGTCGGTGAGCGATTTCTTGACCGAGTGCACCAGGGCGTCGCCCTGGTTCTTGGCCTGCACGATCTCGACCTTCTTCTTGTCTTCGGCCGCGTTGGCCTCGGCGTCGCGCACCATCTTCTGGATCTCCTCCTCGGAGATGCCCGAGCTGGCCTTGATGGTGATCTTGTTCTCCTTGCCGGTGGCCTTGTCCTTGGCGCCCACATGCAGGATGCCGTTGGCGTCGATGTCGAAGCTCACCTCGATCTGGGGCACGCCACGCGGCGCCGGCGGGATGCCTTCGAGGTTGAACTCGCCCAGGCTCTTGTTGCCCGCTGCCAGCTCGCGCTCGCCCTGGTAGACCTTGATGGTCACGGCCGGCTGGTTGTCGTCGGCGGTCGAGAAGGTCTGGCTGAACTTGGTCGGGATGGTCGTGTTCTTGCTGATCATCTTGGTCATCACGCCGCCCAGGGTCTCGATGCCCAGGGAGAGCGGGGTGACGTCCAGCAGCAGCACGTCCTTGCGTTCACCGCCCAGCACCTGGCCCTGGATGGCGGCACCGACGGCCACGGCCTCGTCGGGGTTGACGTCCTTGCGCGGCTCCTTGCCGAAGAACTCCTTGACCTTGTCCTGCACCTTGGGCATGCGCGTCATGCCGCCGACCAGGATGACGTCGTCGATCGAGCCGACCGACACGCCGGCGTCCTTGATGGCGGTGCGGCAGGGCGCGATGGTGCGTTCGATCAGCTCGTCGACCAGGCTTTCCAGCTTGGCGCGGGTGAGCTTGATGTTCAGGTGCTTGGGGCCCGTGGCATCGGCCGTGATGTAGGGCAGGTTGACGTCGGTCTGGGCGCTGCTCGACAGCTCGATCTTGGCCTTCTCGGCGGCTTCCTTCAGGCGCTGCAGGGCCAGCACGTCCTTGGACAGATCGACGCCTTGCTCCTTCCTGAACTCGGCAATGATGTAGTCGATGATGCGCTGGTCGAAGTCCTCGCCGCCCAGGAAGGTGTCGCCGTTGGTCGACAGCACCTCGAACTGCATCTCGCCGTCCACATCCGCGATCTCGATGATGGAGATGTCGAAGGTGCCGCCGCCCAGGTCGTACACGGCGATCTTGCGGTCGCCCTTGCCGTGCTTGTCCAGGCCGAAGGCCAGGGCCGCGGCTGTGGGCTCGTTGATGATGCGCTTGACTTCCAGACCGGCGATGCGGCCGGCATCCTTGGTGGCCTGGCGCTGGCTGTCGTTGAAGTAGGCCGGCACGGTGATCACGGCCTCGGTCACTTCCTCGCCCAGGTAGTCCTCGGCGGTCTTCTTCATCTTGCGCAGCACCTCGGCGCTGATCTGCGGCGGGGCGAGCTTCCTGCCGCGCACTTCGATCCAGGCGTCACCGTTGTCGGCCGGCGCGATCTTGT
>JBJOKY010000030.1:0-22688 GCA_046045865.1 Pseudomonadota bacterium
GCGGTCTGGGCCTTGATGGTGATGCCGCGCTCGCGCTCGATGTCCATCGAGTCGAGCACCTGGGCCTCCATCTCGCGGTCGGACAGGCCGCCACAGCGCTGGATGATGCGATCGGCCAGCGTGCTCTTGCCGTGGTCGATGTGGGCAATGATGGAGAAATTGCGGATGTGATCCATGGGGAACTCAGGGCTGGCGTACCGCCGGCATCAGTGCCGTGGCAGCCGTCGCGCCGCGTGCGGCGGGCTGGTCAGCTCGTGCCCAGCAAAAAAAAGGCACGTCGAAGAGGTGACGCGCCTTCCAACAAAAATCGTATGGCAACTGCTTTGTTGGGACTTCATTGTAGCCAGTTCGACCTTGGATCTGCTTTTGTGCGGTGCACAAAATTGACGGCAGGCGCTTCTGCCGGTCTCGAGCCGGCAGAAGCACCGAGCGCTGACTTCCGTCGTCGTGCCTGAGCCATGGAGGCCGGCGCGACGACCGGGCTCACTTGGCCGGCGGACGGATGATGGCGTATTGCGCCACTTCGCCGCGGCGGAACAGCAGGTTGATGGACTTGGCCTTGTCCTGCCTGGCCAGCACGGCTTCGAAGGACTTGGTGTCGCCGACCTCTGTGTTGCCCACGCTCAGGATGATGTCGCCTTCGCGCAGGCCGGCGCGTGCGGCCAGGCCTTCGGCGCTGTCGACGCGTACGCCGCCCTTGACCTTGGCTTCGCCGCGCTGGGCGTCGCTGAGGTTGCTCACCGTCAGGCCCAGAGCCGTGGCGGCCGTTTCCTTGGGCTTGGCCGGTTCGCCGCGCTCGTTGCGCTTGCCGGCGCTGGCCGTGTCGGCCTCGAATTCACCCACGACGACGGTCAGGTCGCGCGTCTTGCCCAGGCGCAGTAGCTGCAGCGTGCTGCGCGTGCCAGGCTTGGTGTTGCCGACGTTGCGCTGCAGGTCGGTCGACTTCTCGATCGCCTTGCCGTCGAACTTCGTGATGATGTCGCCCGGCTCGATGCCGGCCTTGTCCGCCGGGCTGCCGCTTTCCACCGAGCGCACCAGGGCGCCGGCCGGCTTGGGCAGGCCGACCGACTCGGCCACATCCTTGGTCACCTCGCCGATCGAGACGCCGATGCGCCCGCGCACCACGCGGCCGGAGCTGCGCAGCTGGTCGGCGACCCGGTTGGCCTCGTCGATCGGGATGGCGAAGGAGATGCCCATGTAGCCGCCCGAGCGGCTGTAGATCTGAGAGTTGATGCCCACCACCTCGCCGCGCATGTTGATCAGCGGGCCGCCCGAGTTGCCCGGGTTGATGGCCACGTCGGTCTGGATGAAGGGCAGCAGGTCGCCCGTGTCGCGCGCCTTGGCGCTGACGATGCCGGCGGTCACGGTGTTGTCCAGGTCGAAGGGCGAGCCGATGGCGATGACCCATTCACCCACGCGCAGCCGGGCGACGTCGCCGGTGCGGATGGTGGGCAGGCCGCTGGCCTCGATCTTGACCACGGCCACGTCGGTGCGCTTGTCCGCACCGATCACCCTGGCCTTGAACTCGCGCTTGTCGGTGAGCTTGACGTAGACCTCGTCGGCCTCGTCGATGACGTGGGCGTTGGTCATCACGTAGCCGTCGGCCGAGACGATGAAGCCCGAGCCGACGCCGCGTGGCGTCTCCTCGCCCTCGGGCGCGGGGCTGGGGTTGCGGCGCGGGCCCTGGCGCGGCGGCACGGGCACGCCGAAGTAGCGACGGAAGAATTCCTGCATGTCCTCGTCGGGCTCGTTGCCGGCGCGGGCAGGCTTGGCCTTCGCGGTGGTGCGGATGTTCACCACGGCCGGACCGACCTGTTCGACCAGATCGGCAAAGTCGGGCAGGCCGCGGGCTACCGGGCTGGGATTGATCGCCGCTGGTGTGGCTGCCGGGCCGGTCTGCGCCGTGGCGGCGCGGTGGTCGAGCAGCGGCAGGGTGATCATGCTGGCGCCCACCAGGGCGAAGGATCCAAGCAGCCAGGCACGTGCACCGCGCGGGCGGTTGAACACGCGGCCAGGCAGGCCGGAGACGGGACGTTCGATCATGCAGAACCTCTTGTGCTGACTATGCGTTGCGGAAACACGCGGGACATGGTGGAAGACGGCGGCGTGGACACGCTGCCGGCAATCACGGGCACCGGGCGACCGGGCTGCCATGCGACCGGGGTGCCGGACAAAGGTTCCGTCACCTCAGGGTTTGCGGCGCTCCAGCGCCAGGGCAAAGTGCCGCAGCGTGGCGGGCGGCACATCTCCGACGACGGTGATCCACCATTCGCCCAGGCGGCGTACCAGAGCATGGGTGGCGCCCATGGCGATCACCGGTTCGGGCACGTGGATGTCAGGGCGATAGGCCTCGATGAATATGGAAACATGGGTCAATCCGTCGCTGTAGATGACCTGCAGCACCGTGTTGCCGCCGGCGCTGGCGCCAGCGTCGGCGAGGCTGCCCGCGGCCAGGCCTGGCGTCTGGCCGGCGGACGATGCGGCCTGCCGGGACGGGCCGTCGTTCGCCATGCGCTGCACGCAGTGCACCGGCCGGAAGCCGGCAACCAGGCTGCGCAGGACCCAGCCTTCGCGCTCCAGATCGGTGGGGACGACGCGGTTGCGGCTGACCCGGTAGCCTTCGAGCCGGTTCATTTCTGCCAGCAGGGCCTGGGCCTGCACGCGCGCACCCAGTTGCAGTTCCGAGAACGCGGCAGATTCGAGCACGTCGCCGCGTTCGCTCACCACGTCGGCGCGCAGCAGCAGGCCGCTGCCGCGATCGAGCCACCAGCGCTGCATGAAGCGGGCGTTGTCCCGGGGACGCAAGGTGACGGTGTGGGCGTCGTGGCCGGCGATGCGGTCGTCCGCGCCCGGCAGCAGTTCGTACATCTCCAGGCTGCTCGCATCGGCTGCCGGCGTGGCCGGGAAACCGCGCAGGCTGCCGCTCGGCTCGATCGAGGCGCTGCGCGAGGCCGGCCACAGGATGTGCACTGCGTCGTTGTGGCGGAAGACGCGGCGCTTCTGGCCGTCGAGCGACTCGATGCGCTCTATCTGGTTGCTGCCGTCCCAGGCATGCACGATGCGGGCGCTGCTCATGGCGCCGGCCGAGCTGACGACGTACGTGCCGGTGTAGCTGCGCAGCCGGGCCGACTCCTGCAACCGCTTGATGAGCGCGGCGCCGTCCGCCGGTGTCGTGCTGCCAGCCGCGCCGGTGGCCGCTGGCGTGGCCGGGCCAGGCGTCTGGCCGGCCGCGGCGGCGCAGGCCGGACTCAAGTGCAGCGTCAGCCCGGCCAGGCCCAGCAGGCCATGCCGAGCCAGGGCGGCCCATCGCGCACCGCCGGGTTGCCTGCGTCTCATCGTTCCGGCCCGACTTCGTAGACTGCGCTGCGCATCAGGCCGGGGCTGGGGCCCAGGGCGGTGGCGGGCTGGAACTGCCGGTGGGCGGCCAGGTAGCTGTCCAGGCGCGGATCGCGTCGGCCATTGCGGTCGATCAGACGAACGCCGCCCTCGTGTCCGTCAGACATGGCCATTCCGCCGTCACCCGCGTCGTTGGCCCGGTTGATGATGACCAGGCCGGTGACCAGGGCCACGCCGGCGGCGATGCCGGCAGGCATCGCCCAGCGTCGCATCCGTGTTCGCAGGCGCTGGCGGGCGGTGTCCAGATCGAGGACGACCGCAGGCGATGCCGCGCCATGCTGCGGCGGCGTCGCCACGGGCGTTGGAGATTCCGCAGGTGCCCCCGTCGTGTCGCATGACCCCTTGAGCGGCGGTTCGGCGGCGAGCTGCACCCTCAGTCGGGCGAGAAAGGCGGCATCAGCGCCGCTGTTGTGGCCCAGGTCGGACGCCCTCAGCACGTCGCCCACCAGCTGGTATCGGTGCCAGCGCTGGCGCAGTTCGGCGTCGTCGGACCACTGCGCCAGACATTCTGACAGCGTGGCGTCGTCCGCCTCGCCGTCGTGCAGGGCCGACAGGCGGGCCGGATCGATCGGGGCGTCGCTGGGGCTGGGATGCATGACGAAGTCTCCTGGGGCGGCCACGCTCACCAGCGCTGGCCTTTGCGGGTGTCGAGCAGCGGGCGCAGCCGCTCGGCGATGGCTTCCCGGGCGCGGAAGATGCGTGATCGCACGGTGCCGATGGGGCAAGACATCGCGGTGGCAATGTCTTCGTAGCTCAGGCCCTCGATCTCGCGCAGCACGATGGCCTGGCGCAGATCTTCGGGCAATGCGTCGATGGCGGTGTTCACGGTGCGGGCGATCTCGCGGCTGGCCAGCACGGCCTCGGGGGTCTCAAGGTGGCTTAGTTCGTGATCGGCAGGCGAAGTTTCATCGTCTTCGTTGCGAGACGCGAGCGCTGACTCGGTGACGAGTGGATCACGTTTGAGATCGCTGAGTGTCTTCTTGGCCGTGTTGACCGCGATGCGGTACAGCCAGGTGTAGAAGGCACTGTCACCGCGGAACTGCGCCAGCGCACGGTAGGCGCGGATGAAGGTTTCCTGCGCGATGTCGGGCACCAGATCGGTGTCGCGCACCATGCGCCCGATGAGCCGCTCGACGCGGCGCTGGTATTTCACGACCAGCATCTCGAACGCCTGCACCTCGCCGCGCTGGGCACGCTCTATCAGTGCGGAGTCGACATCAACGGTCATGGACAGGGGCATGTGGCGGGCGCGGCGAATATAGCGCGCAACGCAGGCCGTGCCAGGCTGCCGCATGGTCGTGCCGTGCCAGGGCCATCCAGCAGGCGCTGTGGCGTGCGGTCATACCGTTTGCGCCTGGCCATGGCTGCGCTTGCAGCAGCAGCCAACGGCCCAGGTCGATCCTGACCTGCAGTTCGATGTCGACTGGCGTCTGGCCTTGGCCGGGGTCGATCTGCCAGCCTGTGCCGTCCCAGCGCAGGGTGGCGGCGGTCATGTCAGTCACGCCATCGTGGACGTGGTGAGGTGCAGATCTTGAGGGATGCGCGCGCGCAGCCCGTCGCAGCCGCAGCCAGATCACCACGGCCAGCAGCCAGCAGGCTATCGTGAGGATGATCTGCGGCAGGCTGTCGGCCACATCGCTATGCGGCCCGCGTTTGGCGAGGTGGTCAAGCAGCCAGAGCGTGACGACCAGGGTGCACAACAGCGGTGCCAGGCAAGTCGCCCGGCGCCAGGCAGCATTGGGCCGTAGCTCGATGCTGACGGGCGGGGCGCTCTTGCGCATGGGCGGTCGCAGGCCTGGGCGTGCGCCGTGCGGGCAGTGCAGCTGGTGCCGACCGTGCGCCTGGGTGGCCTGATGCTGCGGGACTGATGCCTCAGGCCCGCAGACGGCAGCTCAGATGCGCTTGAAGACCAGCGTGCCGTTCGTGCCGCCGAAGCCGAAGTTGTTCTTCAGTGCAGCGTCGATGCGCATCTCGCGCGCCGTGTTGGCGCAGTAGTCGAGATCACATTCCGGATCCTGGTTGTCCAGGTTGATCGTCGGCGGCGAGATCTGGTGATGCACGGCCAGCACGGTGAAGACCGACTCGATGCCGCCCGCACCGCCCAGCAGGTGGCCGGTCATGGACTTGGTCGAGTTCACCACCAGCTTCTTCGCTGCATCGCCGAAGGCCAGCTTGAGGGCATTGGTCTCGTTGATGTCGCCCAGCGGCGTGGAGGTGCCGTGGGCATTCACGTACTGCACCTCGTCGGCGTTGATGCCGGCGTTGCGCAGTGCGCCCACCATGGAGCGACGCGGGCCGTCCACGTTCGGAGCGGTCATGTGATACGCGTCGCCGCTCATGCCGAAGCCTGCGAGCTCGGCATAGATCTTCGCGCCACGCTTCCTTGCGTGTTCGTACTCTTCGAGCACCACGACGCCGCCACCTTCGCCCAGCACGAAACCGTCGCGGTCCTTGTCCCAGGGGCGGGACGCGGCAGCGGGGTCGTCGTTGCGGGTCGACAGGGCGCGCGCGGCCGCGAAGCCACCGATGCCCAGGGGCGATACGGTGGATTCGGCGCCACCGGCGACCATGACGTCGGCATCACCGCAGTCGATCAGGCGAGCGGCCATGCCGATGCTGTGCAGGCCTGTCGTGCAGGCCGTCACCATCGCCAGGTTGGGGCCCTTGTAGCCGCAGATGATGGAGACATGGCCTGAGATCATGTTGATGATCGATGCCGGCACGAAGAACGGCGAGATCCTCCGGGCACCGCGGGCGGCGTATTCGGCGTGGGTCTCCTCGATCAGCGGCAGGCCGCCGATGCCCGAGCCCACCATCACGCCGATGCGCTCGGCCTCTTCCTCTCCCAGCGCGGCACCTTCGGGCAGTCCGGCGTCTCGCACGGCCTGCAGGGCCGCGGCGATGCCGAAATGGATGAAGGCATCCATGTGCCGGGCATCCTTGGCGGGGATGTAGTCCTCGATCTTGAAGCCCTTGACCTCACCGCCGAAACGCACGCTGAGGGGGGAAGGATCGAAGCGGGTGAAGTTGGCGATGCCTGAGCGACCTGCCAGCAGGTTGCTCCAGGATTCGGCGACGGTGTTGCCCACCGGGGTCACGAGGCCCAGGCCGGTCACGACGATGCGGCGGCGCGTCATGTGTGCTGACTTCCGGATGCGCTGCGAACTGGCAGCCGACTCAAGTCTTGACGTGCGACGACGCGTAGTCGATCGCCAACTGGACAGTGGTGATCTTCTCGGCTTCCTCGTCGGGGATCTCGATGCCGAACTCGTCTTCGAGCGCCATCACGAGTTCGACCGTGTCCAGGGAATCAGCGCCGAGGTCGGCCACGAAGGCCTTCTCGTTCGTGACTTCAGCTTCGGCCACGCCGAGCTGTTCGGCAATGATTTTCTTGACACGGGTTTCTATATCGCTCATGACTCTCCTCCGGGAGGGTGGTGCAAAAAACAGCCTGCGATTCTACGGTGTCCGGCAAGCGTGTTACCGGGTGATACCTGCGGCGCCGTCGCAGGACTGGCGCGACGCATGCAGGCAGGCGAACTCTGGGAGTCCGTCAGTTCATGAACATGCCGCCATTCACGTGCAGTTCGGTGCCCGTGACGTAGCCGGCCTGGGCGCTGGCCAGGTAGGCCGTGGCCTCGGCGATGTCGGCGGGCGAACCCAGCCGGCCCAGCGGGATCTGCTGCATCAGCGCGGCCTTCTGGGCTTCGGGCAGCACCTCGGTCATGTCGGTGGCGATGAAGCCCGGCGCGATGCAGTTGACCGTGATGTTGCGGCTGCCCAGTTCACGTGCCAGCGAACGAGTCAGGCCAGCCACGCCCGCCTTGGCGGCGCAGTAGTTGGCCTGGCCGGCATTGCCCACCGATCCCACCACCGAGGTGATGTTGATGATGCGACCGTAGCGCTGCTTCATCATAGGCTTGGTCACGGCGCGGCAGGCACGGAAGACGGCCTTGAGATTGGTGTCCATCACAGCGTCCCATTCCTCGTCCTTCATCCGCATCGAGAGCATGTCGCGCGTGATCCCGGCATTGTTGACCAGCACATGCAGGCCGCCGTGCTGCTTGACGACTGCCTCGATGGCAGCGTCCAGCGCCTTGGCGTCGGTCACGTTGAGGTTGATGCCGCTGCCTCCCCAGGGCGCCAGGGCGTCGCTGATGGCAGCCGCGCCGCTGTCGGTGGTGGCGCTGCCGATCACCACGTAGCCGCGTTCGGCCAGGGTGGTGGCGATGGCGCGGCCGATGCCACGGCTGGCGCCGGTGACCAGGGCGACCTGACGGGGCGTGCTGCCGGCGGCAGTGGCTGCGGGGGCTGTGGTGACAGGGCTGGTGCTCATCTTCGAAGTCTCCTGGGTTCAGGCGAGCAGGGCGCGGGCGTCCTGCATCGACGCAGGGTCGAGTACCGTGGCGCTGCGCAGCTCGGCGTCGATGCGCTTGACCATGCCGCCCAGCACCTTGCCGGGGCCGCATTCGATCACGGTGCCCAGGCCGTGCGCCTTCAGGGTCTGCACCAGTTCCACCCAGCGCACCGGGCCGAAGGCCTGGCGGTAGAGAGCCTCGCGGATGGCCGCGGCGTCGGTCTGCACGGCGACGTCGATGTTGTTGACCACCGGAATCTGGGGCGCTTGGAAGCTCACGGCCTGCAGTTGCTCGCGCAGGCGCTCGGCGGCCGGCTTCATCAGGCTGCAATGGAAGGGCGCGGACACGGCCAGCGGCAGCGCGCGCTTCGCACCCGCAGCCTTGAGCAGTTCGCAGGCCTTGTCGACGCCGGCCTTGCTGCCGGAGATGACGACCTGCTTGGGATCGTTGAAGTTGGCGGCCTCGACCACCTGGCCGCTCTGGGCTGCGGCGTCGGCGCAGACCTCGCGCACCTTGGCGGCGTCCAGACCCAGGATGGCGGCCATGGCGCCGGTGCCGACCGGCACGGCCTCCTGCATGAAGCGGGCGCGGGCGCGCACCAGCGGCAGGGCGTCGGCCAGGGTCAGCACGCCGGCGGCGACCAGGGCGCTGTATTCACCCAGCGAGTGGCCGGCCACCGCAGCCGGCACCGGGCCGCCTTCGGCCAGCCAGGCGCGGTAGTTGGCCACGCCGGCGGCCAGCATCACGGGCTGGGTGTTGGTGGTAAGTTCCAGCGCTTCCCTCGGCCCTTGCGCGATCAGTGCGGCGAGGTCCTCACCCAGTGCGGCGCTGCCTTCTTCGAGGGTTGCGCGCACGGCGGGGTGGTCACCCCAGGCGTCGAGCATGCCGACGGACTGCGAGCCCTGGCCGGGGAAGACGAATGCAAACGCGCTCATTGGTGTGCTGGTGCTGGAAAGTTGAAGGCAGATGCGATTGCGGCTGTCCGGGCCGATGAACAGGCTGCCAGGCTGGCGTATATCGCAGGGGCGTGAAAGTAACTGGGCGTTAGGCGCGGAAGCGCTGGCCGGGCGCCACGAGCGTGCGGCACCGCAGCGCCGGCATCAGTAGTCGAGCAGGACGGAGCCCCAGGTGAAGCCGCCGCCGACGCCTTCGAGCATCAGCGTCTGGCCGCGCTGGATCTGGCCGGTGCGTACGCCGTGGTCGAGCGCCAGCGGGATGGAGGCCGCCGAGGTGTTGCCATGCGAGTCGACGGTGACGATGACCTTGTCCATGGGGAGCTTGAGCTTGCGTGCCGTGCTCTGCATGATGCGGATGTTGGCCTGGTGCGGAATCAGCCAGTCGATATCCGCAGCCTCGCGGCCGGCCTTGGCCAGCGATGCGCGCGCGGTCTCCTCCAGCACGCCGACGGCGAGCTTGAACACGGCCTGGCCGTCCATCTTGAGCAGTGGGTCGCCCAGGACCTGGCCGCCCGAGACCGTGCCCGGCACGCACAGGATGTCGACATGGCGGCCGTCGGCATGGATGTCGCTGGCCAGGATGCCGGGTGTCGGCGAGGCCGAGATCACCACCGCGCCGGCCCCGTCGCCGAACAGCACGCAGGTGGTGCGGTCGTTGAAATCGAGGATGCGCGAGAAGACCTCCGCGCCGATCACCAGCGCGTTGCGTGCCGTGCCGACGCGCACCATCGCATCGGCAATGGTCAGCGCGTAGATGAAGCCCGAGCAGACAGCCTGCACGTCGAAGGCCGGTGCGCCATGCATGATGCCGAGCTTGCGCTGCACGACGCAGGCCGTGGACGGGAACACCATGTCGGGCGTGGAAGTGGCCACGATGATCAGGTCGATCTCGCTCGTGGCCACACCGGCGGCCTCGATGGCATGCCGTGCCGCCTCGGTGGCCAGGTCGCTGCTGTTCACGTCTGGGGCGACGAAGTGGCGCGCGCGGATGCCGGTGCGTTCGACGATCCAGTCATCCGACGATTCGATGCCACGTTCGGCCAGGCGCGTCACCAGGTCGGCATTGCTCAGTCGCAGGGGCGGCAGGGCGCTGCCTGTGCCGGCGATGCGGCTGTAGATCGGGGCGTTCGAGCTCATGCGGCAGAGGTCAGCGTGGCGGTGGCGTGTTCTTTGGTCGCGGTGCCCGCGCTGTTCATGCTGCTGGGCAGGGCCTTGAGCGTGGCGTCGATGCGGTCGTGCACGCGGTCGAGCAGCCCATGGCGGGCGGCATCATAAGCGCGCACCAGGGCGTGCTCGAAGGCGAAGGCGTCGGCCGAGCCGTGGCTCTTGAACACCAGGCCGCGCAGGCCGAGCAGCGCCGCGCCGTTGTAGCGCCGATGGTCGGCACGCTGCTTGAAGCGAGTCAGCACCGGCATGACCACCAGCGCAGCCAGCTTGGTCAGCGGATTGCGGGTGAATTCCTGCTTGATGAAGCTCGACAGCATGCCGGCCAGCCCTTCAGCCGTCTTGAGCATCACGTTGCCCACGAAGCCGTCGCACACGACGATGTCGGTCGTGCCCTTGAAGATGTCGTTGCCTTCCACGTTGCCGTAGAAGTTGATGACACCTGCAGCGCCTGCCGCGCGCAGCAGTTCGCCGGCGCGCTTGATGGTCTCGCTGCCCTTGATCGCCTCTTCGCCAATGTTGAGCAGGCCGACCGTCGGGTCGTCCCTGTCCTGTATGGCGCTGGCCAGCGCGCTGCCCATCAAGGCGAACTGCAGAAGGTGTTCAGCCGTGCAGTCGACATTGGCACCCAGGTCGAGCACCGTGGTGGCGGTGTCGCGCGAATTTGGCATGCCATAGGCGATGGCCGGGCGGTCGATGCCGTCCAGTGTCTTGAGCACGTAGCGCGCCAGTGCCATCAAGGCGCCGGTGTTGCCAGCGGACACGCAAACATCGGCGGCAGCTTGGCCGTCCACCTGCTTGACCTGCTGAATGGCGACTCGCATGGACGAATCGCGCTTCTTGCGCAAGGCCACCTCGACCGGGTCGGCCATGCTGACCACTTCCGTCGCTGGCACGATGCGGCAGCGAGGCCAATGCGCAGCACTGGCCAGTGCGGCCGGCTGGCCGACGAGCAGCAGTTCGACGTCTGCGTGGCTGGCCAGGAAGGCCTGGCAGGCGGGCAGGGTCGTGGACGTACCGTGGTCGCCGCCCATGCAGTCGACAGAAATGCGCAAGGGGCCTGACGGTCTGCTCATCAACGATCACCCTTGCTGACCAAGGGTCAAGCGTGAAGATGCATGGGTATGCATGGTGCTGCCGCGCCTGCATGCGGCTGGCGCGAAGCGGGGCATGACAGTCCCGTCGAGACCGGCGGTCTGGCTGGGTCCGATTGCAGCAAGCGCACGTCGTTCGCGTACGCGTCGGGATGACTCAGGCGTCTGCCTTGGTCTTCAGTACCTTGCGGCCGCGATAGAAGCCTGTCGGGCTGATGTGGTGGCGCAGATGCACCTCGCCGGTGGTGGGCTCGATGCCGGTGCCGGGAGCAGCCACGGCGTTGTGCGAGCGATGCATGCCACGCTTGGAGGGGGACTTCTTGTTCTGTTGAACGGCCATGGTGGACTCCTGGGGTCTAATGGCTGGAAAAGCCCTCTAGTCTAGCATCCTGCGGCCGTTGGCACCAGTACCTGTGGCGCGGATCGAGATTCAATTCGTCGGGCTGCGCCGCTTGAGGGCGGCCAGCGCCGCAAACGGGTGTTCCCGATCAGGGGCGGTGGTCGTTTCTGAGGTGCCCGCGGTATCCGCTTCGGGCGGGACGTCCGAGCTCATGATGACCGGGCGTGGGCAGACATCGTGCATGGGCACGATGGGCAGCGACAGCAGGATCTCGTCCTCGACCAGCGCGTGCAGGTCGAGTGCACCGTCGGCCACCAGCACATCGGCATCATCGAGTTCTGCATCCAGGGCGACGGCGGTCGCTTCATCGGCCACGAAGCGGAAGGAGCGCTCGATGTCGACGTCCAGCCCGGTGATGTCCAGGCAACGCTGGCATTGCAGGGTCAGGTGGGTACGCGCCCGCAGATGCATCCACACCTGTGCCGCACCGCCACGCACACGGCGCAGTTCGCCGCGCGCGGACCAATTCACGGTCGGTGTCGGGGTCTGGCCGGAGGCGATGTGCTGCGCCTCGGTCAGGCGCTGGTAGCCCCCTTGGGTGTCGATGCCGGATATCTCGCCGCCGTTGCGGGCCAGTTCCTCGACGTCCAGCCGGGCGGGGTTGTGGTCGCGTGTCTTCATGGCCGAAAGTGTAGGTCCGGGTCGATGGAACAATGGTGGCCATGCAAGACCTTGCTTCCTCACCTGCCGAGCCGGGCACGCGGCTCATCCTGGCATCCACCTCGCGGTACCGGCGTGAACTGCTCGCCCGCTTGCGCCTGCCGTTCGACGTGGTCTCGCCCGACGTCGACGAGACACCTGAGCCGGCTGAACCGCCTGCCATGCTGAGCCTGCGGCTTGCCCTGGCCAAGGCGCAGGCGGTGGCGACGCGTTTCCCGGACGCGGTGGTGATCGGCTCCGATCAGGTGGCGGAACTCGACGGCCAACCGATCGGCAAGCCGGGTACCCACGAGCGAGCCATCGCGCAGTTGACGGCCATGAGCGGGCGAGGCGTGGTCTTCCACACGGCGGTGGCGGTGGTGCGCGCGCGCGACGCCTTCGAGCGCTCGGCACGTGTGCCGGTCACGGTGCGTTTTCGCGCGCTCACGCCCGAGGCGATCGAGACCTATCTGCGCCTGGAGCAGCCCTACGACTGTGCCGGCAGCGCCAAGTGCGAGACGCTGGGCATCAGCCTGCTGACGGCGATCGAGTCCGACGACCCCACGGCGCTGGTCGGCCTGCCGCTGATCCGCACCAGCGCGATGCTGCGTGCTGCCGGCCTGGACGCCCTCGCGTCAAGTCGGGCATGACCGCGATCCGCGGGTCGGCGACCGTGCGCGGCCGCCTGCTGCTGGTGCCCAATGTGCTGGACCAGTCGCTGCTCGGCCCGGTTGCGCCTGGTGGCGAAGGCGCCGATGTGCTGGACAGCCTGCCCCTGGGCGTCCTGCGCCTGGCGGCGGGGCTGCGCCACTGGGTTGCCGAGACGCCCAAGGTGGCGCGTGCCTTCCTCAAGCGGGTGGACGGCGTCGTGGCGCTGGCGCAGCCCCTGCAGGATCTGGTGATCGCCGAGTTGCCGCGCGCGAACAAGGGACGGCCCGGCGTGCCGCCAGCCGCGACCGCACAGGGTGATGCCGGCCAGGATCCGTGGGCCGGCTTGCTGGCACCTGCGCTGGCTGGCCACGACATCGGCCTGTTGAGCGATGCGGGGCTGCCAGCAGTCGCTGATCCCGGTGCGGAGCTGGTGCGGGCTGCGCACCGGGCGGGGCTGGTGGTGGTGCCGCTTGCCGGCCCCAGTTCATTGCTGCTCGCCTTGGCGGCCAGTGGTCTGAACGGCCAGAGCTTCGCGTTTCAGGGCTATCTGCCCGTGCCGGCCGACGAGCGTGGGCGTCGCATCCAGGAGCTGGAGGGGCAATCGCGCCGCTGGAAGCAGACCCAGCTGTGCATCGAGACGCCCTATCGCAACATGGCCCTGCTCGATGCGCTGCTGGCCGGCCTGCAGCCGCAGACCCTGCTGAGCGTGAGCAGCGGCCTGACATCTGCGGCCGGCTGGAGCCGCACGGCCAGCGTGCAGCAATGGCGCCAGCAGCTCGCGGTCTGGGGTGGGGGGATCTCGGCGCACATGCCAGCCGTGTTCGCCTTCCTGGCGACCTGAACCGGAAGGACTGGCCCCGTCGGTCGACCGGGTGGGGCCGGCGGCTTTAGCCGCCCAGCAGCGCGGCGACGCGCCGCTTGTTCCGGGTGGTGCGCGACGCGACGGTCGTGGTCTGGGCGGCCGCGGGTGCCGCCGCAGGGGAGCCTTCCCAGCTCGGGCTGGCATTCGGATCGGGCTCGTAGGGCCGGTCGAAGAAGGGGTCGAAGGCCGAGCCACGGCGGCCCGTTGCCGGTGCTGCCGTGGCCGGCGGGGCGTGGTGCGACGCCGGGCGCGGCGCGCCTTCGTCGTCACCGAAATCACGCCGCGGCCGGCGCGGCCGGTCGTCTTCCAGTTCCAGGGGCTCGATGTCGAGCTTGGTCTTGATCAGCTTCTCGATGTCGGCCAGCAGGCGGGCGTCTTCGCGTGTGGCCAGCGATACCGCCAGACCGGAGGCGCCGGCACGCCCGGTGCGGCCGATGCGGTGCACATAGTCCTCGGCGTTGAAGGGGATGTCGAAGTTGAACACGGCCGGCAGGTCGGCGATGTCCAGGCCGCGGGCGGCCACGTCGGTCGCCACCAGCAGGTCGACTTCGCCGCGCTTGAATGCATCAAGTGCCTTCAGGCGTTCGTCCTGCGACTTGTCGCCGTGCAGCGCCGCGGTGCGCAGCCCGTCGCGTTCGAAGGAGCGCGCCAGGCGAGCCGCGCCGAGCTTGGAATTCACGAACACGATCGCCTGGGAGATGCTGCGCTCGCGCAGGATGTGCTTGACGGCGCGACGCTTGTCGTCGTCGCCGACCATGTAGAAACGTTGCTCGACGGTCGTAGCCGTGGCATTCGGCCGGGCGGTTTCGACCAGGATGGGATCTTGCAGGTAGCTCTGCGCCAGCTTCTTGATCTCGGGCGAGAAGGTGGCCGAGAACAGCAGCGTCTGGCGCGCCCTGGGCAGGTAGCTGAGGATGCGCTGCAGGTCGGGGAGAAACCCGATGTCGAGCATGCGGTCGGCTTCGTCCAGCACGACGTATTCGACCTGGCCGAGCTGGCAGTTCTTGATCTGGATGTGGTCGAGCAGGCGGCCCGGGGTGGCGATGAGCACCTCGACGCCGCGCTTGAGTTCCGCAGTCTGCGGCGCCATGTCGATGCCGCCGAACACGCAGGCCACGCGCAGCTGGCTGTGCTTGGCGTAGGTGCGGACATTGGTGGCGACCTGGTCGGCCAGTTCGCGGGTGGGTGCCAGCACCAGCGCCCGCACCGGGTGGCGGGCCGGCGAGGCGCTGCTGTTCTCGTGCCGCATCATCTTCTGCAGCAGCGGCAGCGAGAAGGCGGCTGTCTTGCCCGTGCCGGTCTGCGCGGCGCCCATCACGTCACGCCCTTCCAGCACCAGCGGGATGGCCTTGGCCTGGATCGGCGTCATGGTGGCGTAACCTGCATCGGTGACGGCACGTAGCAGTTTGGCGTCCAGCGCCAGCGTGTCGAATCGGGCGGGGGCCGCGGGCGCGGCGGTATCGGGGTTTTCTTGGTTCACTCCGTGATTATCCTGCTGTATTGCCCGGCAGTCAGGGGAGTTGCTTGCGCGGCGGCAATTTTGGTGTCTGCCCGGGCGGTTGCTGCGCCGCGGTGTTGCATGCGCCGTGACTGAAAGTGGCCCGCGAGCGCAACAAATCCGCGCCTATCACCGCGGCGCTGCACCACCTGACCCGGTGGTTGATGAATTCCCGGATGGACGGCGACGCAAAATCCGGGCCTTTCGGTCGATCGTCGACTCGTCGTTGTCCCGGGCGCAACCGGGCACCGTCCTCACCCACCAAAGGATCAGCTTGGACAAGCAACCCCTACGCGTCGCTCCGGTCATCATGGCCGGGGGTTCGGGCACCCGGCTGTGGCCGCTTTCGCGGGCCGGCTATCCCAAGCAGTTTCTGGTGCTGTCCGGCAACCAGAGCCTGTTCCAGCAGGCGGCGCAGCGCCTGGTGCAACTCGGGGCGGCCGACCTGTCGGTCGATCAGCCCATCGTGGTGGGCAACGAGGAGCATCGCTTTCTCGTGCTCGACCAGTTGCGCGAGACCGGCATCGACCCAGCCGGCGTTCTGCTTGAACCGCTGGGCCGCAACACCGCGCCGGCCCTGACGGTGGCAGCCCTGCAGGCACTGCAAGGCGGCGAGGATCCGGTGCTGGTGGTCACGCCGGCCGACCAGACAGTCACCGACGCGGCGTCGTTTACCTCGGCTCTGCAGCAGGCTGTGCGCCTGGCCGGGCATGGCAGCGTGGTCATCCTCGGCATCACGCCAGACCGGCCCGAGACCGGCTACGGCTACATCCTCAGCACGCCTGCCGACGGCGGCGCCCGTGTCGCCCGGTTCGTCGAGAAGCCCGATCTGCAGACCGCGCAGCGCTACCTGGCCGAAGGCGGCTACAGCTGGAACAGCGGCATGTTCGTGCTCAAGGCCAGCGTGTGGATGGCGGCACTGGAGCGCTTCCGTCCGGACATCGCCATCGCCACCCGCGCCGCCTGGGTGGTGCGCAAGGTCGACGGCAAGTTCGTCCGCCCCGGCAAGGCCGAGTTTGCCGCCGTGCCGGCGGAGTCGGTCGACTATGCGGTCATGGAGCGTTGCCCCGGCAGCCCGGTCGACATCCGCATGGTGCCGCTGGCGGCCGGGTGGAACGACCTGGGCGCCTGGGACGCGGTCTGGCAGGTGGCCGACAAGGACAGCGCCGGCAACGCCGCCGTCGGCGACGTGCTGTTCAGCGACAGCCACGACAGCCTGGTGCATGCCACCAGCCGGCTGGTCAGCGTGGTCGGTCTCAGCGACGTCGTTGTCGTGGAAACGCCCGACGCCGTCATGGTCGCCGACCGCTCGCGCAGCCAGGAGGTCAAGCAGATCGTCAGCAAGCTCGACGCCCAGAAGCGCGGCGAGCAGACCCTGCACCGCAAGGTGCACCGGCCCTGGGGCTGGTACGACAGCATCGACCATGGCGAGCGCTTCCAGGTCAAGCGCATCATGGTCAAGCCCGGCGCCAGCCTGAGCCTGCAGATGCACTACCACCGCGCCGAGCACTGGATCGTGGTGTCGGGCACGGCCGAGGTCACCGTCGGCGACAAGGTGCTGGTGCTCAGCGAGAACCAGTCCACCTACATCCCGCTGGGCGAGGTGCACCGCCTGGCCAACCCCGGCAAGATGCCGCTCGAGATCATCGAGGTACAGTCCGGCTCCTACCTGGGCGAGGACGACATCGTGCGTTTCGAGGACAACTACGGGCGCAAGTAAGCTGTGCGTGTCGCGCCCCGGGGCATCGCCCGGGCGCGACTGGTTCTGACTCAGGGAAACCTTCATGATCCTCATCACCGGAGCAGCCGGCTTCATCGGCGGCAACTTTGTCCATCACTGGTTTGCGCGCGGCCAGACCGAGCCCGTCGTCGTGCTGGACAAGCTCACCTACGCCGGCAATCCGCTCACCATCGCCGAACACCTCCAGCCCGGGCGCTGCGAACTGGTGCAGGGCGACATCTGCGACCGCGACCTGGTGCGCCAGCTGCTGCAGACGCACCGGCCGCGCGCCGTGCTGCACTTCGCCGCCGAAAGCCATGTGGACCGCAGCATCCACGGCCCGGGCGAGTTCATCCAGACCAATATGGTCGGCACCTTCAGCCTGCTGGAGGAGACGCGCAGCTACTGGTACGCCCTGCCTGCTGCAGAGAAGGAGGCGTTCCGCTTCCTGCACGTCTCGACCGACGAGGTCTACGGCTCGCTCGGCGACACCGACCCGGCCTTCAGCGAGACCACGGCCTACGCGCCCAACAGTCCGTATTCGGCCAGCAAGGCCGGCAGCGACCACCTGGTGCGTGCCTACCACCACACCTACGGCCTGCCGACGCTGACGACCAACTGCTCGAACAACTACGGGCCGTACCACTTCCCGGAAAAGCTCATCCCGCTCATCATCCTGAATGCGCTGGACGGCAAGCCGCTGCCGGTCTACGGCGACGGGCTGAACATCCGCGACTGGCTGTACGTGCGCGACCACTGCGAAGCCATCTGCCAGGTGCTGGTGCGCGGGCGCTGCGGCGAGACCTACAACGTCGGCGGCAAGAACGAGGTGCGCAACATCGACGTGGTGACCACCATCTGCCGCAAGCTCGACGAACTGCGCCCGCGCGCCAGCGGCCGTTACGAGGACCAGATCACCTTCGTGGCCGACCGCCCCGGCCACGACCGCCGCTACGCCATCGACCCGCGCAAGATCGAATCGGAAATCGGCTGGCGTCCGGCCGAGACCTTCGAGACCGGTGTGGCCAAGACCGTGGCCTGGTACCTGTCCAACCCCGACTGGATCGCCAGCGTGCGCAGCGGTGCCTACCGCGACTGGATCAGCACCAACTACCAGCAGCGCGGCGAGGTCTGATGTCAGCGCCACGCATCGTCCTTCTGGGGTGCCAAGGTCAGGTCGGCTGGGAACTGCAGCGCGCCCTCGCGCCGCTGGGTGAACTGGTCGCCCTGGACCGCCGCAGCAGCGTGCACGCCGGTCAGCCCGTCTGCGGCGACCTCACCCGCCTCGACGAGCTGCGCGCCGGCCTGCTGGCGCTGCGACCGGACGTGATCGTCAATGCCGCCGCCTACACCGCCGTCGACAAGGCCGAGGGCGACGTCGGCACCGCCCGCATGGTCAACGCCGCCGCCCCCGGCGTCATGGCCGAGGTAGCGGCCGACCTGGGTGCGACCCTGCTGCACTACAGCACCGACTACGTCTTCGACGGCTCGGGCGACACACCTTGGGTCGAGGGCGCCGCCACCGGCCCGCTGGGTGTCTACGGCGCCACCAAGCTCGAAGGCGAGGATGCCCTCCGCGCCAGCGGTTGCCGCCACCTCATCCTGCGCACCAGCTGGGTGTACGCGGCGCGCGGCGGCAACTTCGCCCGCACCATGCTCAGGCTGGCCGGTGAGCGTGACGCGCTCAACGTGGTGGCCGACCAGATCGGCGCACCTACCGGCGCCGATCTCATCGCCGACGTCAGCGCCCACGCCCTGCGCGTGCTGCGCGCCGATCCCGGCCTTGGCGGCACCTACCACCTGGCCGCGGCCGGCGCCACGAGCTGGCACGACTATGCCCGCCATGTCATCGAGTGGGCGCGGGCGCGTGGCCACGCGGTGCGCGTGGCGCCCGAGGCGGTGCGACCCATCGCCAGCAGCGCCTACCCCACGTCGGCGCGCCGGCCCCTCAACTCACGCCTGGACTGCCGCCGCCTGCAGGCCACCTTCGGCCTGGTGCTGCCGCCCTGGCAGGGTGGCGTCGAGCGCATGCTGAGCGAAGTGCTGGGCTGAGCGGCTCCCCGCCCGCCGCCTCTTTTCCCATCCAACCGGCGCCTGGCGCCCCTCGTCATGCAACGCAAAGGCATCATCCTGGCCGGTGGCTCCGGCACCCGGCTGCACCCGGCCACCCTGGCCATGAGCAAGCAGCTCCTGCCGGTCTACGACAAGCCCATGGTCTATTACCCGCTCAGCACGCTGATGCTGGCGGGCATGCGCGACATCCTGCTCATCTCCACGCCCACCGACCTGCCGCGCTTCGAGGCCCTGCTGGGCGACGGCAGTCGCTGGGGCGTCAACCTGAGCTATTGCGTGCAGCCCAGCCCGGACGGTCTGGCCCAGGCCTTCATCCTCGGGCGCGAGTTCGTCGGCGGCGCCCCCAGCGCCCTGGTGCTGGGTGACAACATCTTCTACGGCCACGACTTCGCCCGCCTGCTCGCCAATGCAGACGCCCGCCGCAGCGGTGCCAGCGTGTTCGCCTACCACGTCAACGACCCGGAGCGTTACGGCGTGGTCGAGTTCGACGCCCAGCGCCGCGCCCGCAGCATCGAGGAAAAGCCGAAGCAGCCCAAGAGCAACTACGCGGTCACCGGCCTGTATTTCTATGACGGGCAGGTCTGCGACATCGCCGCGTCCATCCAGCCCAGCGCCCGCGGCGAGCTGGAGATCACCGACGTCAATGCGCGCTACCTCGCGCAGGGCCAGCTGGAGGTCGAGATCATGGGCCGCGGCTATGCCTGGCTGGACACCGGCACCCACGACAGCCTGCTCGAAGCCAGCCAGTTCATCGCCACGCTGGAAAAGCGCCAGGGCCTGAAGGTGGCCTGCCTGGAGGCTACGGCCAGTACCTGCTCAAGGTGCTGCACGAGCAGGCCTATTGAAAGAGAAGAACAAGATGAAGCTGCTGCGCACCGACATCCCCGACGTCCTGATCGTCGAACCCGCCGTCTACGGCGACGACCGGGGCTGGTTCACCGAGAGCTACAACGCCCGCGCCTTCGCCGCAGGCATCGTTGCCCTGGGCTTGCCCCAGCCACCCGAACTGGTGCAGGACAACCATTCCTGCTCGCGCGCCGGCGTGCTGCGCGGCCTGCACTACCAGCTGCCGCCGCACGCGCAGGCCAAGCTGGTGCGCGTGGTGCAGGGCCGCGCCTGGGACGTGGCGGTCGATATCCGCCCGGCCTCGCCCACCTACGGCCGCTGGGTCGGCGTCGAGCTCACGCCGGCCAACCGCCGCCAGCTCTGGATCCCGGCCGGCTTCGCGCACGGCTTTGTCGCGCTGGAGGACGACACCCACTTCCTCTACAAGACCAGCGACTACTACGCCAAGGACTGCGAGCGCGCCCTGCGCTGGGACGACCCGGCGCTGGCCATCGCCTGGCCGCTGCCCGCCGACCTGGCGCCCCTGCTGGCAGCCAAGGACGCGGCCGCGCCGCTGCTGCGCGAGGTCGCGCCCGTCGACCTGCCGCCGGCCTGAAGCCCGCCGCCGGCTCGTGCCATGCCGGCCGGGCTCTACCGGGTGCTGCGTCACGACCGTGTCATGCGCCGCGTCAGAATGCCGGCGCGCCCCGGCGTGGTCGTCCGGCCCCTCAGACATCTGAAAGTACATCCCCATGAAGATCACCGTCATCGGTACCGGCTATGTCGGCCTGGTCAGCGGCGCCTGTCTGGCTGACGTCGGCAACGACGTGTTGTGCCTGGACGTCGACCCACGCAAGATCGCCACGCTCGAAGCGGGCGGCATCCCCATCCACGAGCCGGGGCTGGACGCGGTCGTCAAGCGCAACGTCGCCGCCGGGCGGCTGCACTTCACCACCGACGTGGTCAGGGCGGTGCATTTCGGCACCGTGCAGTTCATCGCCGTGGGCACGCCGCCGGACGAGGATGGCTCGGCCGACCTGCAGTACGTGCTGGCCGCGGCGCGCAACATCGGCCGCCACATGACCGACCACAAGGTGGTGGTCGACAAGAGCACGGTGCCGGTGGGCACAGCCGACAAGGTCAACGCCGCCATTGCCGATGAACTGCGCCAGCGCGGCGTCGAGGTGCCCTATGCCGTCGTCTCCAACCCCGAGTTCCTGAAGGAAGGTGCGGCGGTCGAGGACTTCATGAAGCCCGATCGCATCATCGTCGGCGCCAGCGACGACGGCGCCATCAACCTCATGCGCGCCATCTACGCGCCCTTCCAGCGCAACCACGAGCGCCTGGTGGTGATGGACGTGAAGAGCGCCGAACTGACCAAGTACGCCGCCAATGCCATGCTGGCCACGCGCATCAGCTTCATGAACGACCTGGCCAACCTGGCCGAGAAGCTGGGCGCCGACATCGAGGCGGTGCGCCAGGGCATCGGTTCCGACCCGCGCATCGGCTGGCATTTCCTCTACCCGGGCTGCGGCTACGGCGGCTCGTGTTTCCCCAAGGACGTGCAGGCCCTCATCCGCACCGCGCGGCAGGACGCCGGCATGGAGTTGAAGGTGCTCGGCGCGGTCGAGGCGGTCAACGATGCCCAGAAGCTCGTGCTGCCCGCCAAGATCAAGGCGCGCTACGGCAACGACCTGACCGGCCGGCGCTTCGCCCTGTGGGGCCTGGCCTTCAAGCCCAACACCGACGACATGCGCGAGGCCCCGGCACGTGCCATCGTCGCCGCCCTGGTCGAGGCCGGCGCCACCGTGTGCGCCTACGACCCGGTGGCGATGGACGAGGCCCGGCGCGTCTTCGCCGAGCAGCCCGGCCTCAGCTACGCCGGCTCGCCCATGGCCGCGCTGGAGGGGGCCGACGCCCTGGTCATTGCCACCGAGTGGAAGGAGTTCCGCAGCCCGGACTTCCCCACCATCGCCAAGGCGCTCAAGGAGCCGGTCATCTTCGACGGCCGCAACCTCTACGACCCGGCCTGGGTGCGCGCTCAGGGCTTCACCTACCTGGCCATCGGGCGCTGAACGGCCCGGCGGCGGCTGAACCCCGGTCGCTGCCGCTGCCACCGTCTGCGCGCCGGTGCGGCGGTCAGCCGCCTGTCACCCCGGATTGGGGACAATGGCGGCATGGCAAGAATCCTCGTCACCGGCGCGGCCGGCTTCATCGGCATGCACACCACCCTGCGTCTGCTGGCGCGCGGGGATGAGGTGGTCGGCCTCGACAACCTCAACGACTACTACGACCCGGCGCTCAAGCACGCGCGCCTGGCCCACATCGAGGCCGCGCCGCGTGCGCCGGGCGCCACCTGGCGCTTCGTCAGGCTCGACCTGGCCGACCGCGAGGGCATGGCCGCGCTGTTTGCCGCCGAGCGCTTCGAACGTGTCATCCACCTGGGCGCCCAGGCCGGCGTGCGCTATTCGCTCAGGAACCCGCATGCCTACGCGGACAGCAACCTCACCGGCTTCGTCAACGTGCTGGAAGGCTGCCGCCACCTCGGCGTGAGCCACCTGGCCTATGCCAGCAGCTCCAGCGTCTACGGCGGCAATACAAAGATGCCGTTTGCCGAGACCGACCCGGTCGACCACCCGGTGAGCCTGTACGCCGCGACCAAGAAGGCCAACGAGCTGATGGCGCACACCTACAGCCATCTCTACGGCCTGCCCACCACGGGGCTGCGTTTCTTCACCGTCTACGGCCCCTGGGGTCGGCCCGACATGGCGGCCTGGCTCTTCACCCAGGCCATCAGCGAGGGCCGCGCCATCGATGTCTACAACTTTGGCGACATGAAGCGCGACTTCACCTACATCGACGACATCGTCGAAGGTGTGCTGCGCGTCATCGACAAGCCGGCCACCCCGCTGCCGGGTGCCAAGGTGCCGGCTCGCGTCTTCAACATCGGCAACCACGACCCGGTGCAGCTGCTGGACTTCATCGCCTGCGTCGAAGCCAGCCTGGGTCGTGCGGCCGAGAAGCGCCTGCTGCCCATGCAGGACGGCGACGT
>JBJOKY010000219.1:0-7689 GCA_046045865.1 Pseudomonadota bacterium
GTTCATGACAAATTGCCGCTGCGGGGCGGGCCGCCTCATCGTTTGCATGACGCCCGCGCGACGGGCCGCCCGGCCCGGCCTGTGACAGACTGCACACGCCCGTCACCCCTCAGCCCGCACCAGCACCGCCCGCCCGCCCCGCCCCGCCCCGCCCGCCCTGCCCCGCCGATGTCCACCACCCCGCAGCGCCTCAGCCCCCAGGCCTTCGTCACCCTGCTGGTGCTGGCGTGCATGTTCGGCGCCAACCATGTGGCGGCGCGCCTGGCCATCGACCACGGCGTGGATGTGGTCACCGCCGTGGCGGTGCGCAGCCTGGGCACGGCCGCGGTGGTGGCTGCCATCGTGCTGGTGCATCGCGTGCCGCTGGCGCTCGATGCCCGGCACCGGCGCGCCATGCCGGTCATCAGCCTGCTGGTGGCGGTGCAGAGCCTGTGCCTGTATTCGGCCGTGGCGCGCATCCCGGTCGGGCTGGCGCTGCTGGCCTTCAACACCTACCCGCTGTGGACGGCGCTGGCTGCCTGGGTGGTCTACGGCCAGGCGCCCGTGCGGCGCGTGCTGGTCGCCATGCCCGTCATCCTGGCCGGCCTGGCGCTGGCGCTGGACGTGTCGGGCGCCGCCTCGGGCCTGAGCGCCGGGGCGCAGTGGGGCCGCATCGGCCTGGGCGTGGCGCTGGCGGTGGCGGCCGCCGCCACCTTCGGCCTGGTGCTGGCCATGACCCAGCACAGCGTGGCCGACCTGGACGGGCGGCTGCGCACCGCCATCACCATGGCCATCGTGGGCGTGCTCGCCCTGGGCGGTGCGCTGGCCGGCGCCGGCCTGCACTGGCCCGATGCGCCGGCCGGCTGGTGGGGCCTGGTGCTGCTGAGCCTGCTCTACGGCACGGCCTTCACCGTGCTGTTCACCCTGCTGCCGCGCCTGGGCGTGGTCGGCAACTCGCCCATCCTGAACGTCGAGCCGGTCGCCGCCCTGGGCCTGGCCTGGCTGGTGCTGGACCAGCGCGTGGCCGGCGTGCAGCTGCTCGGCGCCTTCATCGTGGTGGGCACCGTGATGGCGCTGGGCCTGCGCCGGCTGCGCCAAGGCTGACGCCGGGCTCGGGATCTGGCCGCTCTTGTGCCCGCATTTGCGGGTTTCGACGCCGCACCAGCTGCCTACAGTGCGAGCCAACCCGGTCGGGACGGGCCTGGGCGCACAAGCACACCACAGGCCCGCACCCGCTCGCCCACCGATGGCCCCACGCCGAGAAGGACGATGTCGCTGCGTCGCCTGCTACCCCCGCTGTCCGCCCAGGCCTGGGCACTGTGTCTGCCCCTGGCCGCCGCGGTGCTGGCCGGCGGCCTGCTGTTGCCGGCGCTGCTGGGCGCCTGGCGCGCTGCCGCGGGCGGATCGACCCCGGCCACGGGGGTCGGCTGGCTGCTGGGGGCGGCCCTGCTCGCCCTGCCACCCTGGGTCTGCACCCTGCTGGTGCTGCGCTGGCGCGCCGGCCTGGCGCCCGGCCTGCCGCTGCTGCGCGCGGTGGCGCTGAACGAACGCGTGCGCCTGGGTGCCGATGCGGTCAACGCCAATTCCGAGAAACTCGCCGCCGCAGCCAACGAGATCCTGTTCGCCGGCCAGATGCAGACCATGGCGACGGACGGCATCAAGGGCCTGATCGACCAGGTCTCGCACAGCGTGGCGCAGGTCACCGGTGTGGCCGACGACGTGCAGAGCCAGTCGCGCACCACGCAAGGCCTGTCCAGCCAGGGCGGCACGCTGGTCGACGGCGTGGCCGCCAGGATGGCCGACATCGCCGCCGTGATGGCCCAGGCCTCGGCCCGCATCGACGCCTTGTCGCTGCAGGCGCGCAACATCGGCCAGGTGGCCGACACCATCACCCGCATCGCCAGCCAGACCAACCTGCTGGCGCTCAACGCCGCGGTCGAGGCCGCCCGCGCCGGCCAGCATGGCCGCGGCTTCGCGGTGGTGGCGCAGGAGGTCAAGCTGCTCGCCCAGCAGACCGCCGACGCCACGCGCGACATCGTCACCACCATCCGCACCATCCAGACCGACGTGGCGCAGTCGGCCCACGAGATCCAGCTCGCCGTGCCCCTGGTCGGCGCCGGCGTGGGCATGGTGCAGCAGGCCGCCCAGGCGCTGCACGAGATCCGCGCCGGCGCCGACGGCCTGCTCGAGCGCAGCGCCACCCTGGCCGGCGAGATCGGCAACCAGGGCCAGCTCATCCAGGACATGGTGAGCGGCGTGGCCCGGATCCTCGAGATGACCGGCCAGACCAGCCAGGTCGCCGAACGCGCGCTGCAGACCTCGGCCAGCCTGTCGGCCACCGCCGCCGAGCTGGTCGAGTCGGTGGCAGAGCCGGCCTGACGCGCCGCGCCACCCCATGCGCACCCCGCCCGACGCCCGAGCCGGCCCGTCCCGGCCGGGCGCCTGCCCGGATCCACCGTCCGCCGCCCACGGCGGCATCACCACCTGCGGAGAACCGCCATGCCACTGATCACCTGGGGTCCGATGCTCACCATCGGCGTGAAGGAAATCGACGACCAGCACAGGAGGCTGGTCGAGCTGCTCAACCAGCTCAACGACGCCATGCAGGCCGGCCACGGCAAGGAGACCCTGGCGCCGGTGCTCAACGAGCTGGTGCGCTACACCGTGGTCCACTTCGGCACGGAGGAAAGACTCATGGCGACGCACAAGTACGTCGACAGCCCGGCGCACAAGGGCGAACACGGCAAGTTCGTCGAGACCGTGTCGGCCTTCAAGAAGAAGTTCGACGCCGGCAACGCCATGATCTCTACCGAGCTGATGAACTTCCTGCGCGACTGGCTGTCCAGGCACATCCTGCAGACCGACAAGAAGTTCGCCAAGGCGCTCAACGCCGCCGGCGTGAAGTAGCGGCGCGCCCGATCGCAAGGAAACGCCGGGCCGCCCCAGGTTTCCCTGCCCCCCGCGTGGGGCGGGCCGGGCTCAGCCCGGCCCTGGGGGCGCACACGCTCAGAACCCCAGCCAGCTGAAGCCCGGCACCAGCCCGGTGTAGCGCGCGTACAGGCCCGAGCCGTTGTAGCGCGGGTCCAGCGCACTGCCGCTGCCGAACACGGCGTAGCCGGCGCGGCGCGACAGCATCACCGGCCCGACCGAGCTGGTGCCCTGGTCGGACAGCGCCTGCGTCGTGCCGCCCGCCAGGTCGCGCAGCACCACGTTGTTGCCGCGCGGGCCCAGGTTGCTGGCCAGGGTCGAGAACGCCACCTGGCGCCCGTCGGCCGACAGGGCCACACGTTCGCCCTGGCCCGCCGGGCTGTCGGCATTGCCCTGCACGCCGCCGGTCGAGACGCTGGCGCGCGTGACCGCGCCGGTGGCGGTGTCGACCACGAACACGTCCTGCACGCCGTTGGTATCGTCCGGCACGACGTTGGTGGCCGTGCTGGCATAGGCGACAAAGCGGCCGTTGCCCGAGATGGCCGGCGCGACCACGCGGCTGGCGCTTTCGCTGCCCTGGTCGCGTTCGCCGCCGCTGCTGGTCAGGCTGACGCGCTGCAGGCTGGCGCCGGCCTGGTCGTGCACGAAGATGTCCCACAGGCCGTTGACGTCGCCCGCCACCAGCGTCGCGGCGGCCGACCAGAAGGCCAGGCGGTTGCCGTCCTCCGAGATCGCCGGGCGTGCGCCGCCCACGCCCTTGCCCTGCGCGTCGCGGCTCACCAGCGTGGTGACCGGCGTGGTGCCCGGCGTGGTGCCCGGCGTGGTGGTGCCGCCGGCCAGCACGCGGCGGTAGACGTTGGGGGTGGTCGTGCCGCTCACGCCCGCAGCGAGGTTGCTGGCCGTGCTGGTCCAGGCCAGCACGCTGCCGTCGCCCGACAGCACGGGCTCGCTGCTGGCGCCGTCGGCCTGGCCGCCGCCCGCGGCCAGGCTGACGCGGCGCGCACCGGCGGCGGCGCCGGCATCCAGCGCGCGCCAGACGAACACGTCGCTCACGCCGTTGGTGTCGCTGCCGTCCAGGTTGGTGGCGAGCGACTCGAAGGCCACCGTCAGCCCGTCGGCCGAGATGCTGGGCGCACCGCTGTCACCATTGCCTTCGGCGCCGGCCGGCGTGGCGCTCACCAGGCGGGTCACGCCGGTGAGGCGGTCGCGCCAGTAGACCTGGCGGTGTGCACCCGTGTTGCCGGCCAGCGCCGCGCTGGAGACAAAGGCGACGAAGCGCCCCTCGCCATGGGCCTGGGTGGTGGTGCCAAGTGCGACGTCGGCACCACCGACCACCGGCGCGCTGCTGTCGAAGTAGCTGCCGCGCACCAGGCTGGCGCTGCTGCGGCTGACCAGGTCGTGGGTGACCTCGCAGCCCACGCGCACCGTCGTGGCCGCCACCGGCATGGTGCCGCTGGCGCCGCCGAACACGGCGCACTGGTGGTCGGGTGCGGGCGTGAGCAGCTGCACCTGGTAGGCCGTGCCGTCGGCCAGCGGCGGCGTGAAGGCGAAATCGAGCTGGTTGTAGGGGTCGAGCGTGTTGCCGGCGGTCGGCAGCGTGAGCGTCAGGTCCTCGACCCCGCTGGCACGCAGCACGATCTGCGCACCCACCGGGCCGAAGTAGCGCCCGCTCAGCGCACCCACGGCGGGCGGCTGGCCGCAGTCGGCGCTGACGACGATGTCGGCCCCCGCCGCCGTGCCGCTGCGGTTGGCCGACAGCGTGCACGTGCGCGGCCCGGCCAGCTGGCTGACCTGGTAGGCCGCGCCGGTGGCCAGCGCGGCGGCGAAGGTGCCGGCCACGCCGTCTTGCGTCAGCACCAGCTGCTCACCGCTGCCCAGGCCGAAGGTGTAGCGCTCGCCCGCCGCCAGCGTGGAGGTGATGCGCACGCCCAGGCGCGCGCTGGCGGGCGTGCCGGGTGTGCCGGGCGCAGCAGGCTCGGCGCTGGCGCCGCCGCCACCACCACCACCGCAGGCCACCAGCAGCGCGCCGGCCCAGGCACAGGCCGCCAGGCGCCAGCGGGGGCGTGGCGTCAGCGCGGCACGCAGGCTGGCCGGCCGGAATGCGGCGGTGTGGAAGGTGCGGGCGGTGGCGGACATGCGGTTTCCTGCGGGTCGGGTCGGGTCGGGTCGAGGTCCGGGCAGGAAGCTGGTCCGGCCGGACCTCGGTCAGGGTCGGCCCGCATCATTGACCCGGCCCGCCGCGCCAACCGTGCCCCAGGGCACGCAGGTGAGATATGACCGTGTGTATTCGAGCTGCCGGCCAGGTGGCGGGGCGGGATGTTGCGTTGCCGCAAATCGCATCCCGGAGACCGGCACGGCCTGCCCGGGGCTGCCCGGCTACTGGCTACTGGCTACTGGCTACTGGCTACTGGCTACTGGCTACTGGCTACTTCCAGCGCGAAGTCGAGCACCGTCTGGTGGTCGCAACCCTCGGTGGCAAACAACAGCCTCTCGGCATCCAGTTCGTGCACCACGGTGATGTAGTTCTGGCCCCGGCGCAGGCTGGTCTCGTCGATGCCCACGATCTTGACGTCGGCCAGGTCTTCCTGGTTCTTATTCCTCGTTAATATGGCAAATAATCAACAACATCATGACCAACTACTTCACCAGGCCAGCACGGATGAAGTCGTCGAACATATTTCGAATCGCATTCTCTGTCTCCCGCCATTGACCAAGGAAGCGGCGCGGATACTCGACCGATGCCGTACTATTGATAGATTCGATCAACATATCATGAATACACATTGCCCTTCTTCGTCCCATCCACTGCGTCCGGTCTGAAAAGTATGCTTCCTGCTCTGCCTTTGTTAGAGTAACAATTTTGTCGGTATGATCTACCAGGATTTCAGGTGTGCACGTGATTGAGCTAGGCGGACCATTCGGCACAACTGGAGTCCAGATATCATCCGGCGCAGCAGCCTTGCAAGGCGGCTCGTCCTCTCTCAGATTTGAGCATGGACGTCGGCGCGGCCACTTGACAAAGTCTTCACCCCAGCCATTGAGGCCATACTTGCTCGGTCGCGCCACAAGCGTGTTCGACCACTTCTTTATACGTGTTACTGTCCATTCATGAGCCTGCAACCAAGTCATTGCACCTGGTAGCCGGGTGCCGACCCGGATCGTGACCTTATTCAGGGCGTAGGGCACGAAGAATTCCCTCAAATTGGTCGGCGAGTGCGGTGCAAGACCTGGCATCAGTGCCTCCATAAAAATGGATGTCTTTACAGGATACCGCGGGTCACTCATTAATTGGGCCGTGTCGATATACCCCATCGGAACCACCAGCCTGCGACCGTTCATGACGATTTCGTAAGTCGCATCGGGTGGCGCCAGGTAGACACGCCTGTAGAGTTCGCTATGGCAATCTGAAGGCGTGATCGCACACAGATACTCTGCGATTGGAAATGACTCCTTTCCCGCCGCAGTTGCACCAATGTGTTGTGCTGCAAGCATCAGCAGCAAGAGCAGGCCGCGAACGAAGCCGAAAGTCATTGCACTCATGCTATCAATCTCCCACAACAATCAATGGAAATTATGACCAACCACTTCACCAGGCCAGCGCGGATGAAGCCGCCGTAGAGTATATTGCCATATTAACAGGCATGATCAGGTTTTCCTTTGAAAATTTTAAATTCCAGAATAAACAACAAATATTATACACTTCACCTAGCGACCCTTAACCATGGGCACCAAGGTTAAGAACCATTCATTTTCAATATGACGCACCGCCGCACCTTTATATCCTTCGGGGTCGGCATCAAGCTCGGAAGGGATGGTGTCGAGAGATACTTTGATATAACTGTAGGAAGAAATCGCTCTAACAGGGTCATCAGGGTATTCACCCGATTTCAAACCAAAGCGCTCCGCCGAAACGAGTTGCGGCAAGCGTAGAAATCTTTTCTCCCATGCGAATATATCCGGATGAGAAGTGCCGTACCAGTACTGCAACTCTGTATCTGTAAACCGAAATTCGCGAGCACTACAGGATAGGCCGCATATTTTATCATTTGGGCTGCGCATTGCCGCATTCATATAAAAACTACCACCCGTTGGACTTCCCGACAATCGCAACCTTTTCTCAATATCGCGACAGGTACGCCTAACATTATCATCATCGGAATGATTACAGCTTCCGTCAGCCTCCAGGATATGCGCCAGTCTATTCAAATCATCACGGTGTGAAAAATAAAACCGAATCATCTCTTCATCTCGCATCGGTCCATCGAAATAACGTTTGAACCAATCTGTGTGATATTTGATTTCAACCAAAGACTCTTGCCCAAATCCTTTTGAATATACCGTTAAGCCAACGCGCCACGCATAGCCTAGCAGCGGCATCTCATAGCACAACACTACGATAAGTAAGGTTACAATCAATTTCCACTTATTGCGCCTGAAAAATCGATGTAATGAGAAATTATCTTCATCCATATTAATTTTTTTAAATATTGATTGATTTATCGTCATGCAGTCGAAGAGTGCCAAGTATTGGATGAGGAACAGGCCTCTCCGAAAACGAGCGATCATTTAAAAACCAGGACCAGGATTATAGGCACCTACTACAACAGCCGAAGCCATATACAACATCTTCTGTAAATTGCATGAATACCGTGATTTAAATACGAACCACTTAGTTTCTAGTTTGACACCAAGTTGCACCCAGCAATCGGAAGATTAATATTTGGGTAAACTGTCGCTGGCTTATGTTCAATTGATAGCTCTCTGAATTTTCCATTGATAGTC
>JBJOKY010000220.1:0-7676 GCA_046045865.1 Pseudomonadota bacterium
AAGCGTGCGCAGCTACAACAACCATGTCGGCGTGCCCCTCATCGACCACGCCTGGTCGGACACCTTGCCCGACTGACGGGCCGAGGGTGGAGCATGAAGGCTCCCGCGCGCCGCCCGCACCGGGCCGCACCTCGCCGCACTGACACCGGGCGGGCAATCCCCGAATCGGCGACCCCCTGCTTGCGGGACAATATCTGCAAGAACCGGCAATCCAGACCGGTCACTGCGGAGGACTCCATGACCTGCCATCGTCTGCTGCGCCACCTGGCCGCCCTGCTGCTCGCCAGCCTGCTCGTGCCCGCGGCGTCGGCTGCCACCAGCCACTACGACTTCACGGTGAACTGGAGCTTCGGCCAGCTGGCCGGGCAGACGTCCAGCGGCTGGTTCGAGTTCGACAGCGCACGTGCCCGGCCCGATGCCCAGCTGGTCGACACCCGGCTGTTCACCGACGCCAGCTTCACGGTGCGCGGCGTGAGCTACGCGCCGCCGCAGCTCAGCTCGGCCTGGCTGTTCTTCGACCATGCCGGTGCGCTGCAGGAAGTCACCCTGGGCACCGAATGCCTGGCCGGGCGCTGCATCTCGCGCCTGGGCGTGCCCGAGTCTTGGTACGTGACCTGGCGGCGCGACCCGAGCGACCCGACAGCAGGTTTCCTGGCCAGCGTGGGCGACATCGGCGGCGGAGCCTCCGGCGCCCACACCGGCACCCTCGGCCTGGCCAGCGCGGTCGACGAACCCGGCAGCCTGCCGGCCCTGATGCTCGGCCTGCTGGTGCTGATGGTCGTGCGCACACGCCGCACCCGCCTGGCCGCACGCGCCGTCGCCCTCGGCTGATGGGCGGGCGCGCACCAGCCACCACCTGCTGGTCGAGCCGAAGCCCATCCCGCCCGTGCGTGTGCCAGCCAGCTGAACGGTGTTGCGGCGCGCAGTAGGATCGGCCGCCCTGAACGAACCGGACACCCCCCGTCCGCCCCCTGCGATGCATGACGACCTGTGCCACCTGGCGGCCCTGCGGCCTGCCGCCGCCCTGATGTTGACGCTCGGCCTGGGCCTGAGCCTGGTGGCCACGCCCGTGCTGGCCGATGACGCCGGCACCGCCGCTAGCTCCGGCACCGCCGAGCCCGGCGTGATCCAGCGTGTGGAAGGCGCGATCACGCGCGGCGTGAAGGCTGCGGCCAGCGGCGTGGAACGTGGCGCCAAGGCCGCGGCACATGGCGTGGAAGTGGGCGCCAAGGCGGCCGCCAGCGGCGTGCAGCGCGGCTTGAAGGCCGCCGCCCACGGCGTGGAGGTGGGTGCCAAGGCCACGGCCGAAGTGGCCGGCTCGGTGGCAAGCAAGGTCGGCTCCGGCGCGGCCAGCAAGTAGGCCGCGGCAAGCAGGCAAGCCACGGCTGGCCGAATGCCGGGCGTATGCCGCCGGGCCGGCGCCCGCGCGTCGCGCGTGGCTCAGGCCGTCACTGGCAGGGCGTGCCCAGGCCCGGCGTCACGGCGCGCGAGCGCCTGAGCGTGTCCGACGGCAGTTCGCCGAACATGTGGCGGTAGTCGGCCGCGAAGCGCGACAGGTGCCAGAAGCCCCAGCGTGCGGCGCGGTCGGCCACGGCCTCGTCACCACCGCGGCGCAGGTCGCGGCGCACGCCGTTCAGGCGCAGCGCGCGCAGGTAGGTGACCGGGCTCATCTGCAGCACGTCCTGGAAGCTGTACTGCAGCGTGCGGCGCGACACGTGGATGGCCTCGCACAGGTCGGGCACGTTGATCGGCTCCTCGGCATGGTCGGCCATGTAGCGCCGTGCCTCGCGCACCACGCGCTGGCGCGTCGCTGCCGTGCCGGCCTCGGCGCCCAGGCCACCCGCCGGACCCGGTTGACCGACGCGCGCGATCAGTGCGTCGCACAGGGAATGCACCAGGGCGCGACGCAGCGGCTCCTGCTGGAACAGGCGCGGCGTCTGGCGCGCGGCCTCCAGCGTGGCCAGCAGCAGCTCGCGCAGGGTGTTGTTGGCCGCACCGTCGGGGGCGACCGGGCCGTTGTGCAGGGGCGCGCCGTCGAAGCGCACGCCGTCCACGCGCTGGGTGTAGTTCTCAAGGAACTGGCGATCGATGCTGAGCGCGGCGATGTCGAAATCGCCCCGCGTGGCCAGCTCGAACTCGCCGTCACCCACCAGGCCCAGGGCCTGGTCGGGCTCGATGTCGCGGCCGCAGAACCAGCCCTGGTGGGCGCCGGCCATGGGCGCGGCCAGCGTGAGCGTGTCCGGGCAGGGCGCACCACGCTGCAGCACGGCCTGGCGGGTCGATTCGCGGAAGACCTGCACGGGGCCCAGCCACAGCTCCTCGACCCGGCCGCTGAAGCGCCCGGGCGAGACCTGGTCGTACTGCTGGTTCCAGCGCGACAGGCTGGCCGCGTGGTCGTTGACGTCGCTGGAGTCGGTGGTGGTGTACTGAAGAGCCGTCATGGGGCATCCGGGGCTGTCGACGCGCTGGGCGCAGCATGGCACAGCACTGGTGCGCCGGGGGTGGCGTCCACATCAGGGAATGCACGAATCGCGCCTGCGGCCCGGCCGGGGCACGCGCGAGCCGGCCCCCCCCGTCCTGCAGTCCAGGCCTCAGGCGGTCTTCTGCTCGGCCAGGCCCAGTTCGGCGATGCTCTGCTGGCGCATCAGGTACTTCTGCACCTTGCCGGTGATGGTCATGGGGAAGGCCTCGACGAAACGGATGTGGCGCGGCACCTTGTAGTGCGCGATCTGGCCTCGGCAGAAGCTGCGGATGTCCTCGTCCGTGGTGGCCTCGGCGCCCGGGCGCAGGCGGATCCAGGCGCAGATCTCCTCGCCGTACTTCGGGTCGGGCACGCCGACGACCTGCACGTCGAGCACTGCCGGGTGGCGGTAGAGGAACTCCTCGATCTCGCGCGGGTAGACGTTCTCGCCGCCGCGGATGACCATGTCCTTGAGCCGCCCGACGATGTTGACATAGCCCTCGGCGTCCATGGTGGCCAGGTCGCCGGTGTGCATCCAGCCCTCGCCGTCGACCGCCTCGGCGGTGCGTGCGGCGTCGTTCCAGTAGCCCTGCATGACCGAGTAGCCGCGCGTGCACAGCTCGCCCGTGCTGCCGAAGGGCACGGGCCGGCCCTCGGCGTCGACGATGCGCACCTCCAGGTGGGGCTGCACGCGCCCGACGGTCGACACGCGCCGCTCCAGCGGGTCGTCGACCGAGCTTTGCGTGGATACCGGCGAGGTCTCGGTCATGCCGTAGGCGATGGTCACCTCGGTCATGTGCATCTGCGCCTGCACGCGCTTCATCACCTCCACCGGGCAGGGCGAGCCGGCCATGATGCCGGTGCGCAGGCTCGCCAGGTCGAACTCGGCGAAACGCGGGTGGTCGAGCTCGGCGATGAACATGGTGGGCACGCCGTACAGCGCGGTGCAGCGCTCGGCCTGCACCACCTGCAGCACCGCCAGGGGGTCGAAGGCCTCGGCCGGGTACACCATGGTCGAGCCGTGCGTCAGGCAGCCCAGGTTGCCCATCACCATGCCGAAGCAGTGGTACAGCGGCACGGGGATGCACAGCCGGTCGGCCGGGGTGAGGCGGATCGCCGCGCCCACGAAGTAGCCGTTGTTGAGGATGTTGCGGTGCGTCAGCGTCGCGCCCTTGGGGTGGCCGGTCGTGCCCGAGGTGAACTGGATGTTGATCGGGTCGTCGGCGTTCAGGCACTCGCCCAGGCCGGCCAGGCGGGCACGGCTGGCCTCGGTGGCGCGCCCGGCCAGCTCGCTGAAGTTGAGCATGCCGTCGCTGGTGTCCTCGCCCAGGCGGATCACCCAGCGCAGCTCGGGCAGGGCGCGCGCGCGCAGCTGGCCGAAGGGGCTGGCGGCCAGCTCGGGCGCCAGGTCGCCGATGATCTCGAGGTAGTTGCTGGTCTTCAGGGCCGGCGCCAGCACCAGGGCCTTGCAGCCGACCTTGTTGAGCGCGTATTCGAGCTCGGCGCGCCGGTAGGCCGGGTTGATGTTGACCAGCACCAGGCCGGCGCGCGCCGTGGCCAGCTGCGTGAGCAGCCATTCGACGCAGTTGGGCGCCCAGATGCCGACCCGGTCGCCCGGCGCCAGGCCCAGCGCCAGCAGGCCGGCGGCCACGCCGTCGGCGCGCTCGGCCAGCTCGCGCCAGGTCCAGCGCACGCCCTGGTGCGGCACGACGATGGCCTCGCGCTCGCCGTGCGCGGCCACGGTCAGGTCCAGCGCACGGCCGATGGTGTGTTCCAGCAGCGGCGGGCTGGTGACGCCGACGGCGTGCGAGACCGCCGCGGGCGGCAGGGGCTGGGGCGTGGGTCGAGGCGTGGACATGGTCGAGTCTCCTGATCTTGTCGACGCATGGTGACCAGACCGGCGCGCCAGCGTTAGCACGATCCGGCAAGCCCGCGCCCGCCACGACGGCATGTGCGGGCCGCCGGCACTGCCCCGCGGCGGCGCACTGCCACCCCGCGCCTTGCCGAATGCGGCTATGGCTGCGGACGGCCGGCGGCGGCGCTCGCCTTGCGCAATGGCCCGACGCCACGGGGCGATCCGGGTACGCGTGGGCGCGGCCAGGCGGCCGCACCGAGGGTTTTCCTGGGGCCGATTCCGTTCGCCTTCGGGCTAACGCCAGGCGCCGCCGCGGGCCTATCGTGCCGCCATGCCGCAGCACGCCATGTTCCAGCACCCCGACGCCCGCAGCGCCTATCCGCGCCTGGCCCTGCACCTGGGCGGCCACTGGCTCCACCAGGCCAGCGGCGGCGCCCGCCCGGTGCACAACCCGGCCGACGGCACGGTGCTGGGCGAGCTGCCGCTGGCCGGCCCGGCCGAGCTGGCTGCTGCCGCCGAGTCCGCCGCGCGCGGCCACGCACAGTGGCGCCGGCGCATGCCGCACGACCGTTACGTGGTGCTGCGCCGCGCCGCCGAGCTGATGCGCGAACGCGCCAAGCCGATGGCCGAGGTGCTGACGCTCGAGCAGGGCAAGCCCCTGGCCGAGGCGCTGCGCGAGCTCACGCTCTCGGCCGACATCCTCGACTTCCAGGCCGAGGAGGGCAAGCGGCTGTACGGCCGCACGGTCGCGCCGCGCGTGGCCGGCATCGTGTCGCAGACCGTGCTGCGCCAGCCGGTCGGCCCGGTGGCGGCCTTCACGCCCTGGAACTTCCCGGTCAATCTGCCCATCCGCAAGCTGGCCAGCGCGCTGGCCGCCGGCTGCAGCGTGGTGATCAAGCCCGACGAGCACACGCCGGCGAGCTGCCAGCTCATCGTGATGTGCCTGCTCGACGCCGGCCTGCCGGCCGAGGTGGTGAACATGGTGTGCGGCGACCCGCCCGAGGTGTCGTCCACGCTGATAGCCCACCCGGCGATCGCCAAGGTGTCGATCACCGGCTCGGTCGCGGTGGGCAGGCTGCTGGCCGAGCAGGCGGCGCGGCGCATGAAGCGCTACACCGGCGAGCTGGGCGGCCACGCGCCCGTGATCGTGTGCGAGGACATGGCGCGCGACGGTGCCGCGCTCGCCGGCGTGCTCAAGGCAGCGCTGGCGGCCAAGTACCGCAACGCCGGCCAGGTGTGCGCCTCGCCCATCCGCTTCTACCTGCCGCGCGCGCAGGCGGCCGAGTTCGGCTGCGGCCTGGCCCTGGGCGCCAGGCAGCTGCGCCTGGGCCCGGGCCTGGACCCCGCCACGCAGATGGGCCCGCTGGCCCACCCCGGCCGGCTGGTCGACATGGAGCGCTTCGTCGACGACGCCTTCGACCACGGTGCGCGCCTGCTCACCGGTGGCCAGCGCGTCGCCGGACCCGGGTACTTCTTCCAGCCCACCGTGTTTGCCGACGCGCCGCCCGACAGCCTGCTGATGCGCGAGGAGCCCTTCGGCCCGATCGCCGTGGTCCAGCCCTACGACACGCTGGACGAGGCCATCGCCGCCGCCAACGCCCTGCCCATGGGCCTGGCCGCCTACGCCTGGACGCGCGACCTGATGACCGCCCAGCGCCTGGGCGAGGAGCTCGCCGCCGGCATGGTGGGCATCAACAGCTACGGCGTGAGCCAGCCCGAGCTGCCCTTCGGCGGCTGGAAGGACAGCGGCCAGGGCCAGGAGATGGGCGCCGAAGGCCTGCTGCCGTACACCGAACTCAAGACCGTGACGATAGGGACGCCGACATGACGACAACACCCGCGACGACAACGACGACGCTGAGCCCCGAACGCATCGCCCAGCTCAAGCAGGACAACGGCCAGTACCTGTGGCACCCCATGGCCCACCCGGCAGCCATGAAGAAGACTGCGCCCGACATCATCGCCCGCGGCGAGGGCTGCTGGATCTGGGACGTCGACGGCCACAGGCTGCTGGACGGCGTGGGCGGCCTGTGGAGCAGCAACCTGGGCCACAGCAACCGGGTGGTGCGCGACGCCATCGTGGCCCAGCTCGACGAGCTGCCCTTCTACAACGTGTTCCGCGGCACGACCCACCCGCGCGCCATCGAGCTCTCGGCCCGGCTGGTCCGGATGATGCAGCCCGACGGCGTGGCCGCGGTGCTGTTCTCCAACGGCGGCTCGGACGCGGTGGAGGGCGCGCTCAAGCTGGCGCGCCAGTACTGGAAGCTGCAGGGCCAGGGCGACCGCAGCAAGTTCATCGCGCTCAGGCAGGGCTACCACGGCGTGCACTTCGGCGGCATGAGCGTGAACGGCAACCTCAACTTCCGCCGCGCCTACGAGCCGCTGCTGCCCGGCTGCTTCCACATCGACACGCCCTGGATCTATCACAACCCGTATTTCAAGGACGAGCAGGACGCGGAGGAACTCGGCCGCCTGTGCGCCGAGCTGCTGGAGCGCGAGATCGTCTTCCAGGGCCCGGACACCGTGGCCGCCTTCATCGCCGAGCCGGTGCAGGGCGCCGGCGGCGTGATCGTGCCGCCGGCCAGCTACTGGCCGGCCATCCGCGCCGTGTGCGACAAGTACGGCGTGCTGCTCATCGCCGACGAGGTGGTGACCGGCTTCGGCCGCACCGGCGCGATGTTCGGCACCCGGCTGTGGGGCGTGAACGCCGACCTGTGGTGCCTGGCCAAGGGCATCAGCTCGGGCTACGTGCCGCTGGGCGCCACGGCCATCTCGGCCAAGGTGGCCGAGGTCTTCAATGCCGACGTGACCGGCGCCGCCTCGGTCGGCCACGGCTACACCTACAGCGCCCACCCGGTGGGGGCGGCCGCGGCGCTGGCCTCGCTGGACCAGATCGAGCTGCTCGACGTGCCCGGCAACGCCGCGCGGGTGGGCGCGCACCTGCAGCAGCGCCTGCGCGGGCTGCTGGGCCGGGTGTCCTTCGTCGGCGACGTGCGCGGCGTGGGCCTGATGGCCGGCATCGAGATGGTGGCCGACCAGTCCACCCGCACGCCCATGCCGCGCAGCAGCGACATCCCGGCCCGCGTGGCGCGCGCCGCCTACGAACGCGGGCTGATGGTGCGCATCTCGGGGCCCAACCTCATCCTGTCGCCGCCGCTGGTCATCACGCGCGAGGAAGTCGATTTCCTCTGCGACGCGCTCGAGGCAGCCTTCCTGGCGGTCGACGCGCAGCGCTGAACCCGCGCCAGCCAACGGCCCCCGCCTTCGTAGAACAACCACCCACCACACCCGTGATGGACACCACCGCCCAACGCCCCACCGTGCTGCTGGTCGGCACGGCCGACACCAAGGCCGACGAGA
>JBJOKY010000221.1:0-7670 GCA_046045865.1 Pseudomonadota bacterium
GGTGCGCATCAGCGACGCCGGCGGCGTGCTGACCGGCAAGATCGAGAAGATCGCCGATGCCACCAAGCAGGATTCGACCTGCGTGGAATGCACGGATGAGCGCAAGGGCCAGAAGGTGCTGGATCTGGCCGGTGGCACCGGTGACTTCGAACTTCTCCGTGCCGTACGGGTGGGTCAGGGTGTAGACGCCGTCAGCCGGGGCATCGAAGACGTAGCGCATGCGCAGGAAGGGGAACTGCGTGCCGTCCAGCAAGGTGCCATCCGGGTTCGCGCCCAGGAAGGCGGCCTCGGCAGCCATGCCGAGACGGAAAATGGTCCGACCGGTCTGGTCGGCCAGGAAGACGTCGGATGCCCACCAGAAGGACTCGCCACCCGAACCGATCTGGATCGAGAGCGGATCGTCCGGGTTGACCGGATCGAAGAAGCACAGGTCCGGATCCAGGCAGCGCTGCAGGGTCAGGCCGGTGGAGTCGGTGACGTACTCGGGGAAGCCCGTGGTGGGGCTCAGAGGACCAGCCGTGACGGGCGTGGCGGCATTGGCCGACTTGGAGGTGCCTTGAATATCGCAGGAGCCGACCTGGGCGGTGGCTGTGGCTGCGTAGAGTTCCAGGGCCGAAGCGACCAGGGTGACGATAAGTTTGCGTTTCATGATTTCTGGCTCCGGATCACTGGTTGACGATGGTCACGGGCTTGCTGGCCTGGCCGCCGAAGGCGGAGCGCACGGTGACCGAAGCAGGCACGGCGGCCGAGTTGGTGACGGCGACGCCGTTGACCAGCGGAGTGTTGCTGTTCACCAGGGTGAGCGCGGGCGTGCCGGACGGGCCGGTGCCGTCGTCGCTGGACGAGGCGATGACCTCCAGCAGGCAGTTGCGCAGGGTGCCGGCACCCGAGCAGCGTGCCGTGGCGCTGGTGATGGTGACCAGATCCTTGACGGCGATGTTGGATTGCACGTTCGGGGTCGAGGGGCGGCCGCCGTCGGTCGTGGTGACGCTGATGGTGGCGGGCACCGAGGTGACCGGGGTCGAGGCGAAGAAGCGCGCGCCGTCGCGAGCCAGGGTGACCGACGGGGTGGCCGCGCCGGGAATGGCGGCCGTGACTTCGGCCGTGGTGCTGGTGCTGCCCAGGACCAGGGTGTTGACCTTCATGGTCGCACCGTCGCGGGTGTAGTAGGCCGCGTCGACCGACAGCGGCACGGCAGCCACCGGGGCGATCTTGCCGAACACCGTGAACAGGGAGTTGGTGTAGACGTTGGAGCCGCCGTTGATGTCGATGGGCGTGAAGTCGTCGGGGGCGAAGGCGGTGACCTTGACCCAGTTCTCGCCGCAGGGGCTGCCGGTCACGGTGGTGGGCGTCAGGCCGTCGCCGATGTACACGGCCGGATCGAAGCCACCGCGGTTGTCGGCGATCAGGAAGGGCGTCACCAGGCCGGCGTTGGGGCCGGGCGCGAAGGTGATGTCGATGGGCTCGGAGATTTCCGAACGGTTCTGGCCGTTGCCGGGGGGCAGCAGGGTGTCGACCACGTAGCGGCGCTTGCTCCAGGGCGTCTCGACGTAGTACACGCCGAGCTTGGCCACGTCGACGCGGGTGCGCAGGCGCTGGAACTGGGTCTCGAAGCCGGGGGCGGGCGGGTCGCTCAGGAAGGCGGACTCCACACCCATCACGACCACGGCGCGCAGGGCCTGGGCACCGGTGGCGTCCAGGGTGTCGAACACGCTGTCAGCCAGGAACCAGAAGGCCTCGCCACCGCGGGTCAGGCTGGCCGAATAAGGCGTGGCCGGGTCGACCGGGTCCATGAAGCACGGGGGCGGGTTGCCCGCTGCGTCCACGCTGTCGGTGCAGATCTGCAGACCGATGCCGTTGGAGTCGACGATCCACTCGGAGAACGGACCCGTCCAGCTGCCCGTGGCGGGCTGCTGCATGATCGGGCCGGCCGTGAACGGCTTGGACATGTCCGGGGCCGGGCAGGCCGCAACGAACAGCGGCGTGGCCAGGAAACCTGCGGCCAGGATGGCCGCGTGAGCCAGTTTTCGAGTCGTTTTCATTTCGTATCCCCTTGGGGGCTGTTCAGTGATCGCATGGCCTGCCAGGGCGCCTGACCCTGTACGACCGCTCTTGCCGTCCACCCCCTCTGACCAAGGGCCGCGGGGGGGGTGTCGGGCTTCGATTTCTGCCTGTGCTCCGGTCTGCTGGACCGGTGGCGTCAAGCTCGCCTCGTGTCTCCATATTCGCAAGGGGTGTGCCAGGTCATAAAAGTGATATCAGCCCATCTCACTGGTATCCGGTCGTGATCTGGGTCACGGGCGAAGGACATGGGCCTAGTGCCACCCCCACACATGCGGGGCATTTGATTGGGGGGCATGGGTGAAATACCCCGCTGGATTTGCCCCAGATCATGGGTTTTCCCTGGAAACGCAGTCTTGAAATCGCATTTTTGAAACTTGACGCTTGTTCAGATCCAGCCTGACTGTGGTGGCGCCGGCACGTGGAATTTGCAGTTCAGTCAGGGCTCGCGCGGGTTGTGCGCCGCGACTTCACAGGTGAACCTCTTGATTAATGGGAAATTTCGCCATTTTTTTACAACTTCATCAAGTCACGGATCACCGTCACACCGCGCCGTGGCTGGGTCCGCGTGGCGCCAGCGCGCCGCCGTCCGCTGCACGACATCACGCTGGCGGACACGAAAAAAAGCCGCCCGGCTTGCACCGGGCGGCTGGTGGCGTGGTCGGCGGACCGGCCGGAGCCGGCACCGCGGGCTGCTCTGATTACTGGACGCGCGTGAACGTGTCGCTGGCCGTGCCCTGCGTCGAGGTGCCCCACATCGGCACGATGCGGTAGCCGCGGTTGACCACCGTGTTGCGCGTGGCCGTGCGGGTGGCGTTGAAGCCGGTGCGGTTGGCCGCGCTCGACGAGATGACGGCGCCGACATTGGTCCAGGTCGGCGACGGCGCGGCACAGGTCAGACCGCAGGTCTGGAACTGGTAGCCGGTCTCGACGCCCGAGTTGTCCGTCCAGGTGACCGTGTTGCCGACCACGGTCAGGTTGGTGGGCTTCAGCAGGCTCGGGATGGCACGTTCGGTCGTGGCGCTGCTGCCGTTGGCGTTGGATGCCGAGACGCGGAAGCGGTAGGTCACGCCGGTGGTCGGCAGGTTGACCACCGTGGTGGTGACCACGTTGGTCGCCGTCGTGGCCTGGGTCGTCCAGGTCACGCCGTCATCCAGCGAACGCTCGACCGTGTAGCCGGTCTCGTTGGCCACGTTGGTCCAGGTCAGGGTCAGCGAACCGGAGACGGTGCTGGGCGTGTAGTTCAGCGCCGTCGGGGCAGCCGGCGCGCTGGGCACGGTGACCGCGACGTTGCCGGTCACGGCCGACTGCACAGTCGTGGCCCAGTTGCTCACGTCCACGCGGTAGCGGTAGGTGCCGCCGGGCACGCCGGTGTTGTCCCAGGTGGCGGTGCTGCCGGTGGGCAGCACGTCCACCGGGTCGAGCATGGGGCTGATCGCGGCGAAGGTGCCGACGGTCGTGCCGCTCACCGGCGCACGGTAGACCTGGTAGCCCGACTCGTTGCTGGCGCGGTCGGCCCAGCGCACCGTCACGGTGGCACCGTTGACCTGCGGCGCCAGGATGCCGGGTGATGACGGCGCGGCCGGCGTCGTCATGGTGTTGGACAGCGTCGCAACGCTGGCCTCGTCACCACGCACGGCCACGACCTGGTAGGTGTAGCTCGTGTTGGCGGCGCGGTTCACGTCGACGAAGGTGGTCTGCGTGGCCGGCAGCGGGTTGGCGCCGCTGGCCAGGTCGAAGGCGCCGGAGCCGGTGCGGCGATAGACGCGGTAACCCGTGACCGAGGTGTCTTCACCCGGCACCCAGCTCACGTTCAGGGTGCGCTGCTGGCTGGCCAGGCCGAAGCTGACCGACTGCGGCGCCGCCGGCAGGGCCAGGGTGCTGGCATCCACCGTGTTGGAGCGCGCGGCGCCGGCGGCGTTGTAGCTGTCCACCTGGAAGGTGTAGGACGTGGCGACGTTCAGCCCGGTGACGGTGGCCGTGCGCGCATTGGCGCCGGCCAGGCCGACCTGGCTGCGGTTGCCCTGGGCGTCGACCGTGTAGATCTTGTAGCCGGACTCGTTGCTGGCGTTGTCGGTCCAGCGCAGCGTGACGGTGGTCGAGGTGGCCGAGCCGAACTCCAGGCCGGTCGGCGCGCCAGGCGCGACGGCCTGGATCATGCGGACCTGGGCGCTGGCGCTGCCGCCGGCGGCGGAGTCGACGTGCACCACGGCGGGCGGGGCGACCAGGTTCAGGCGCATGACCGACTCGCCGGGCGTGAAGGCGCCGAAGTCGCGCAGCGTCAGCACAGGCGCATCACGCAGGTCGCTCGACGTGGCCGTGACCGACAGGATGCCGGTGGCGGGGTCGTAGTCGGCCTGGGCGATGTCGACGAAGTCGACCAGGTGCACGTTCAGCGTCGTCACGTCAGTGGCGGCGGCGGTGGCGGTCAGGGCCACGACCGGCGGCAGGGCGGCGGCATCGGTCACCGGCACGCTCAGCGAATTGATCGAATTGGTGTCGATCGCCAGGTGGTCGAGCGTCAACGCGCTGGCGATGCGACTGGTTCCCACGGGGATGGTCGGGCCGTCCTGCACCGTCACGGCCGCAGCGGCGGTCGAGGTGGCGAAGGCGTCGATCTGACCCGCGCCGGCCAGCGAACGCGAATACGTGGTACGGGTGGGCGACAGCGGGGTCTGGACCTTGCCGTCATAACGCATGCCCTGCATGCCGAAGGTATCCACCGTCAGCACGAATTCGCCCGTGCCATTGCCGAAGTCCACCGGGAAGCCGGCCGTATCGACACCGGTCACCTCGACCTGGTTGAAGCCGCAAGGGCTGCCGGTCACGAGGTAACCGCCGCCACCGCCAGGGCCACCGTCGGCAACAAAGCCAGCCGGGATACCGTCGGCGAATCGAGCATCAGGCACCAGGAAGGGGCCGACCGGGGCAGTGATGCTGCTGTTGGGCGCGAAACCGTGATCGATCGTATCGAACACGTCGCGCGCACCGGTGGCACCCGTGACGCGGAAAGTGTTGATGCCGTAGGGGTGCTTGACCGTGTAGGTGCCGTCCACCGGCACACCCATGGTGAAGCGCATGCGCAGGAAGGGGAACTGGGAGCCGTCGATGGGTTCGTCGTTCGGTCCGGCCTCAAGGAAGGCGGTTTCCGCCGCCACCACATAGGTCAGGATGCGGTCGCCAGCGGCGTTGAACACCACAGCGGAGGCATCCCAGTAGAAAGCTTCACCACCCGAACCGATCTGCAGCGAGAACGGATCGGTCGGGACGATGGGGTCGAAGAAGCAGAAATTCGGATCCAGGCAGCGTTGCACGCTCAGGCCGTTGGAGTCAGTCACATACTCCGGGAATCCATCCTTGGGGTTGAGCGGACCCGTGGTGACTGGTGTCGCGAAGTTGGCGCTGTTGGCGCCGTTGGGCAGCACGCAGCTGCCGGCGGTGACCTGGGCGGTGGCCGCCGCAGCGTAGAGCTCGAGTGCCGAGGCGACCAGGGTGACAATGAGTTTGCGTTTCATGTTGAGATGCTCCCGATCACTGATTGATGACGGTCACGGGCTTGGAAGCCACGCCACCCTTGCTCGACACCACCGTCACGGCGGCGGGAAGCGCCACGGTGGAGAACGAGACTGCCCCGTTGGTCAGCGCAGCGCTGTTGTGCTGCACGGTCAGCTCGGGTGCCCCACCCAGACCGGATCCGTCATCGCTGGACGACGCATTCACGGTCAGCAGGCAGGTCTTGTTGCCACCGGTGCCCGAGCAACGTGCTTCGGCACTGCTGATGGTGACCAGATCACGCAGACTGGCAGTCTGGGTATTCGGCACGGAAGGCATGCCCGGGTCTTCGGCTCGCACGGAAACCTGCTGGGGCAATGTGACCGGGTTGACAGCAGGCACGTTGCCGTAGAAGCGGTTGTGCTCCTTGGCCAGCGGGGTCACCACGCCGTTGATCTCGACCGAGGCATTGGCCAGCTGAGAGGCGCTGGTGCTGCCCTCGGCCAGCACCGTGACCACGTCGACACCGGCATTGCGGGTGTAGTAGGTGCTGGTGATCGCCAGCGGCACTTCGGCGACCGGTGCCAGCTTGCCCTGCACGGTAAAGGTGCGGCTGGTGTAGACGTTGGTGGGCGCGGTGCGGCTGATGGGGATGGGGGTCACGCCGTCCAGACCGGTGGCCGTGACACGGATGAAGTTGTCGCCGCAGGGGCTGCCGGTGACCGTGGTCGGCGTCAGGCCGTCGCCGATGTACTTGGTCGGGTCGACGCCACCGCGGTTGGTGGCCACCAGGAAGGGCGACACGAGGCCAGGCACGGTGCTGCTGGCGTTGAAGCTGATGTCGATGGGCTCGCTGATCTCCATGCGGTTCTGGCCGCCACCAGCCGGCAGCAAGGTATCTACCCGGTAGGTCTTGTTGCCCCAGGGAGTCTCGACCTTGTAGAAACCGACTGCACTGACGTTGATGCGGGTGCGCAGGCGCTGGAACTGGGTCTGGAAGCCGGCCGTCACCTCGGGGCTGAGGAAGGCGGTTTCCACGCCCATCACGATCACGGCAGTGATAGGCGCCGTGCCGTCCGACGTGAAGGCGTTGTCGGCCAGATAGTGGAAGGCTTCACCGCCGCGGCCCAGGGCCTCGGACAGCGGGTTGCCGGGTTCGACCGGATCGAAGAAGCAGGGCGGAGGGTTGCCTTGGCCGTCGACGCTGTCGGTGCAGACCTGCAGGGCCACGCCGTTCTGGTCGACGATCCATTCGGAGAAGAACCCGAAGGAGTCCAGCGGGCCCGAGTTGAATGGCTTGTTCACGTTGGCCGGGCAGGCCGCCACGAACAGCGGCGTGGCCAGGAAGCCTGCCGCGAGGATGGCCGCATGGACCAGTTTGCGCGTCTTCATCATGTTTTTCCCTTGCGAGGAGATACGTTGAGCCTCGTGCCGGCAGTCCAGAAATGGTCCGCCGGCGATGCCGGTGTTGTGTGAAATCATGCTTAAGCCCGATTCAGCACAACACCATTCAGTTTTCCGTTTCCCTCCCGGCGAACCGGGCAATTTCGGAAACTTCATGCAGCATAAGGGGCAAGAGCTGTGCCAGCGCATGAAAACCGTAAGGCCCCTGAATCCTTGTTAAGCCACGCGACTTATCACACGGACACACCGTGGCGGAAATACACAGATATTTGCACCACCCCTTATTTACGGGGGCACCCGGATCAAGATTGGGGCATTTCACCCAAACAAGCCCGTGACAACACCCGATTGGACCGGTTTTTGGGTTAAATGACCCATTCACATCATTCCGCGACACCGACACCAACACCCGACAGACGGTTCATCCTCGAACATTACTTGGGCATTTCTTAGGCATTCCTTAGTTCCAGGGCCTCACCCGGAAGCGACACTGGACAAATAATCCACATATTCGCGGGGGTTCCCGGCGGGGCTGGATGATGGTTTTTCGCATTCAATATCAGGCAGTCCGTCACGACTGCGACATACCGCTTGCTGGTCTGGCCCGCAGAGGGTGGGCAGACTCTAAACTGAAGTGCAACACCACCAACGAAATCAACAGTTTGAGCCGATGGGACAACACTATTCAAGCCTGAGCATCGAGGAGCGCACGC
>JBJOKY010000222.1:0-13822 GCA_046045865.1 Pseudomonadota bacterium
TACGACCGGCGCGTCAAGCTCGTCATCTCGGCCGCCGTGCCGCCGGAGCAGCTCTACACCGAAGGGCCGATGTCGCACGAGTTCCCGCGCACCGTGTCGCGCCTGACCGAGATGCAGTCGGCCGAGTTCCTGGCGCTGGGGCGGCGCGAGGTGGATACCTCGCTGACCTGAACACCGCGGCTCGCTGACTTACTCCAGCGCCTCGAGCTTGACCAGGGCGAGCGAGAGGTTGTCGCCACCGCCGCGCGCGCGTTGGCGCGCCTTGGAGATGAGCATCTTGCTCGCGTCGCGCGGCTTGAGCGCGTACACGATCGTGCCCAGCTCGCGCGGCGTGTAGTAGTGCCACAAGCCGTCGCTGCACAGCAGCAGCGTGTCTCCCACCTGCAACTCGGCGATGGATTGCAGCGTGAGCGGCGGGTCGTCCTCCGCGCCCAGGCAGCCGATCAGCAGGTGAGACTGCGGGTGCGTGTCGGCCTCGTCCTCACGGATCGTGCCTTCCTCGACCATGCGCTGCACCAGCGAATGGTCGAGCGTGCGGCTCATCATGTCCGCGCCGCGGAAGTGGTAGAAGCGCGAGTCACCCGCGTGCATCACGTCGCAGCGCCGCGACGGGCTCACCAGGGCCAGCACAATGGTGCTGTGCGGCTCCTGCTCGGCCGTGATGGCCGTGAGCTTGATCATGAGGTGGGATTCGAGCACCACGCTGCGCAGCAATTCGGCCGGGTCGTCGCGCTCGGGCACGAACTTCTCGAACAGCTGGCGGGCGATCAGCAGTACCTGGTCAGCAGCCTTGCGTCCGCCGCTCTTGCCACCCATGCCGTCGGCCAGGACGGCCAGCAGGCAACCGGGAACCCGGGGACGAGCGAAGACTTCGACCTGATCCTGCTGATACACGCGGTCGCCCCGGTCTATGCCTGTCGCCGCCGATAGACGGTAGCCGGGAGAAGTTGAAGTCATGGTCGAAAACTATAATCGCTTGGCGTTGTCCAGCCTGTTGACGATGCACGCGGATGAACAACTACCTGCATTTCCCCCTTTGCCGATCGGGCATTTCGCTCATCGAGCACATGGCCTGCAAGGGCGATGCCGGCGCCGGTCGCCCACCCTCGCGGGCAGCGACGTGCAGCGCATGACTGACTTCCAGGCCTTGCGTGCCGAGGTTGCAGCCGCCTTCGGCCCGGGCGGAGAGCTGGCGAGCGTGGATGTGGCCTATCGCCCCCGCCCCGGCCAGGTCCACATGGCCGATGCCGTCACCACGGCGCTGTGCAACCGCGACGTGCTGGTGGTCGAGGCCGGAACCGGCGTGGGCAAGACCTATGCCTACCTGGTGCCCGTGCTGCTCAGCGGCCTGCGCACTCTCGTCAGCACCGCCACCAAGAGCCTGCAGGACCAGCTCTACGGCCGCGACCTGCCACGCCTGACCGCAGCCCTGGGTATGCCTGCACGCCTGGCCCTGCTCAAGGGTCGCGGTGCCTATCTGTGCCTGCATCGCCTCGAGCTGGCATGCCAGCAGTCCGAGCTCCCCGACCAGGCTGCAGTTCGCATGCTGGCGCGCATCGCGCAATGGGCCCAGGCCACGGTGAGCGGCGATCTGGCCGAGGTCGATGCACTCGACGAGCGTTCGCCCGTGATCCCGCTGGTCACCTCGACGCGCGACAACTGCCTGGGTAGTGACTGCCCCAAGTTCCGCCAGTGCCACGTCATGCTGGCGCGGCGCGAGGCCATGGCGGCCGACATCGTGGTCGTCAACCACCACCTCTATTTCGCCGACCTGGCCCTGCGCGACAGCGGCGTGGCCGAGCTGTTGCCCAGCGTCGAGGCGGTGGTGTTCGACGAGGCCCACCAGCTCGGAGAAGCCGGTGTGCAGTTCCTGGGCAGCCACTGCAGCACTGGCCAGATGCTGGACCTGGCTCGCGACCTGCTCGCCACCGGCCTGGCGCATGCGCGCGGTCTGAAGCCCTGGAACGACCTCGCCGCCGCCGCCGAGTTCGCCGCACGCGACCTGCGTCTGGCCTGCGCCGGCGCCCTGCGCGGCAACGTGCGCCTGCGCTGGGAGGAGCGCGCCGGGCTGCCCGACTTCACCGCAGCGCTGCAGGCCGCGATGCAGGCCCTGGAGGCGATGGTCGACGACCTGGCTGACGTGCATGGCGCCTCGGCCGACCTGGCCAAGCTGCACGAGCGTGCGCTGGACATGACCGCACGGCTCCAGGGCTTCACGGTCGCCGCAGCACCCGAACGTGTGCGCTGGATCGACCTCACCACCCACCATGCCCGTCTGGCCGAGGCGCCGTTGGACATCCGCGAGGGAGGCGCGCACGCTGCGCGTGGACAGCCCCTTCGACTACCCCGGCAATGCGCGCCTGTACGTGCCGCCGCGATTCCCCAAACCCAGCGACAGCGCGCATCTGCCCGCCGTGGCTGCGCTGGCCGGGCGCTGCGCGCTGGCGTTGGGGGGGCGCACCTTTGTGCTCACCACCACCTTGCGCGCCCTGCAGCTGGTCGCCGAGCTGCTGGCCGAGCAGTTCAAGGCCGATCTGGACGGCCCCGAGCTGCTGCTCCTGGTGCAGGGCTCGGCGCCCAAGCGTGCACTGCTCGACAGGTTCACCCAGGCCAGGCGCGCCGTGCTGGTGGGATCGCACAGCTTCTGGGAAGGCATCGACGTGCCGGGCGATGCCCTGCAATGCGTGGTGATCGACAAGCTGCCCTTCCCGCCGCCGGGCGATCCGCTGGTTCAGGCGCGCACGCGCAGCCTGCAGGCCCAGGGCGCGGACGCCTTCACCGACTACTTCGTCGCCGAGGCGGCCATCGCGCTCAAGCAAGGTGCCGGGCGGCTGATCCGCAGCGAGACCGACCGCGGCCTGCTGGTCGTTTGCGACGTGCGCCTGCTCAGCATGGCCTATGGCCAGCGTCTGCGGGCTGCCCTGCCGCCCATGAGGCTGCTGCCCGGCGAGGCCGAGGCCCTGGTGTGGCTGCACGAGCTGGCGGCAGGCTCGCCGGCAGCCGGACACGGGACGTCGGCCGCCGACGCTAAGACCGGTCCGCCGGACCAGGACGCCTGGTAGCGGCCGCACGGAGCGGGACAGTCTGGGCGTGCGCCGCGCGGCGGTGACACCACGCAGTGGCGCTGGCGTCAGAGCTGGCATCAGAAAATGCGCCAGAACTCCTTCTCGCGTGTGCCGTACAGGTTGGCGGCCCAGGCGCTCTTCGGATAGTTCTTCTTCAGCACGCGCTGCGTGTCGTCGCGCAGCTGGGTCAGGCCCAGGCGGTCGTAGCTGGCGGTCATCACGGCCAGGGCTTCCTCGACCGCTGCGACATCACGGTAGTCCTGCACCGCCTGCTGGGCGCGGTTGGCGGCCGCCACATAGGCGCCGCGCTGGAAGTAGTAGCGCGCCACGTGCACCTCGTACGAGGCCAGCGAGTTCACGATGTAGACCATGCGCTGGCGCGCATCGGGCGCATAACGCGAGTCGGGGAAACGCTCGACCACCTGCTTGAACGACTGGTAGGCGTCGCGCGAGGCCTGCTGGTCGCGCTCGGACAGGTCCAGGCTGGTCAGCTTGCCGAACAGGCCCAGGTCGTCGTTGAAGTTGACGATGCCCTGCAGGTAATAGGCATAGTCGGCCGCCGGACTGGTCGGGTGCAGCTTGAGGAAACGCTCGATCGTCGAAAGCGCCTGCGCGGTCTCCTGCTGGCGGTACAGCAGGTAGGCGCGCTCCAGCTGGGCCTGCTGGGCCAGCATGGTGCCTGCGGCCACACCTTCCAGGCGCTCGAACAGCTTGGCCGCGCGGTCGTAGGCGCCGGCGGCGGCTTCCTCGCGGGCCTCTTCGTACAATTTGGCCGCGGTCTTGTTGCGGTCGTTTTCCTTGGCGTCCGACGCGCAACCGGCCAGCGTGGCCGTCAGGCTCAGGGCGATCATCGCGCCACCCAGCCAGGCCAGTGCGCCAGGCCGTCTGCCGACGGGCTGCGCGGGCAGCTCGCGCACGGTGGATGTGGAAGTGGTCAGGCGCTGCTCGAACATCGTTTTCATGGGGTCTGGGCTGATCGCGCCGGGCGGGTCGGGGCTGCTGGGCCTGGTGCCGGCCACGTCGACCGATCGAGCCGACAGCCTGTAACAAGGAGAATGCATTATATGAGTCGACCCCCGCCTCTCGAGGTGGCCCGCGCGAGGCGGCGGCCAGGGGCATACCCGCAGGACGTGGCGCGGGCCGACGCGACCACCAGGGAACCTGCGGCCGAAGTGACCGTGGCCGACGACGACCTGCTGCCGGACAACGCTGCCGCAGCGGGCGACGGAGACACGGGTGCACCGGGCGGCGACGAGCCGGTCGAGTTCCGTGCCGGCCGGGTGGGCGTCGACGCCCACGGCGAGCGGCTGGACAAGTTCCTCGTGCGCCTGGCGGGCGAGTTTTCGCGCAGCCATCTGCAGCAGCTCATCGGTGACGGCCTGGTGACGGTGCAAGGTCAGGTGGTCGCCACCGCCGCCAAGCGTCTGGCGGTCGGCGCCGAGGTCCGAGTCGAGCTGCGCCCGACGGCTAGCAGCGCGGCTTTCCGCCCCGAGCCCATGCAGCTGGACGTGGTGTACGAGGACGCCGCCCTGCTCGTCGTCAACAAGCCGGCCGGCCTGGTCGTGCACCCTGCGCCCGGCAACTGGTCGGGCACCTTGCTCAACGGCCTGATGGCGCGCGATGCCAATGCCGCGCAGCTGCCGCGCGCCGGCATCGTGCATCGGCTGGACAAGGACACCAGCGGCCTCATGGTCGTGGCCCGCACGCTGCAGGCGCAGACCGCCCTGGTGCGTGCCATCGCGGCGCGCGAGGTCAAGCGCGAATACCTCACCCTCGTGCACGGCGAGCTCGGCGGTGCACCCTTCAGCGTCGAGCAGGCCGTCGGGCGTGACCCGCAGTCGCGCATCCGCATGGCCGTGCTGGCCTCGGGCAAGGCGGCACGCACCGACGTCGAGCCGCTGGCCTGCGCCGAGGGCTACAGCGCACTGCGCTGCCGCTTGCACACGGGGCGTACGCACCAGATCCGCGTGCACCTGGCCTGGTGCGGCTACCCGCTGGTGGCGGATGCGCTGTATGGTGGCAAGCCCGCAATGGGCATGGCACGCCAGGCGCTGCATGCCGTGCGCCTGGGTCTGGCGCACCCGATCGACGGTCGCTGGCTGAGCTTTGATGCTGCACTGCCACCCGATCTGGCGCAGGCCTGGACCTTCGTCTGCGGTGCACAGCCTGTGCTGTGAGAGGCGAGGCGCTGCAAGTCGCTACAATGTCGAAAAATCCAGGCCTCCTGGGGCTCGTGTTGCGCCAGACGCAGTCGAGCCGGGACAGGGTGGCAGACAACGTGGACACAGATCGGGCTGCGCCCAGCGCGGCGGCCTCGAACACCGGCCAGCCGGCCTTGACAGGGCCGGCACACCGCAGACACCAAGACCCCTCCGTATCCCGGCCGCACAGCGGCAGCTGCAAGGATGCAGCTGTGCCAGCAGCGGCGATCAGCTGGCCCGGCCAGCGCGATGAACCGAGCCGTACGGGCCGCCAGCGGGCGCCCGGCTTACAACGACACGCATGAAGACCTGGGATGCCAAGCGCGTCCTCGAAGCAGCGCTGATCTGCGCCGATCAGCCCTTGGCGCTGCGCGAGATGCGGACCCTGTTCGCCGACGAACTGACGGCCGATACCCTGCGCACGCTGCTCGACGAGCTGCGCCGGGACTGGGCCGGCCGCGGCGTCGAACTGGTGCGGGTGGCGCATGGCTGGCGCTTCCAGACCCGCCCCGAGATGCGGCCCTTCCTCGACCGGCTGCATCCCGAGAAGCCGCCGCGCTATACCCGCGCCGCACTTGAAACCCTGGCCATCATTGCCTACCGTCAGCCCGTCACCCGCGGTGACATCGAGGACATCCGCGGCGTCACCGTGAGCAGCCACATCGTCAAGCAGCTCGAGGAGCGCGGCTGGGTCGACGCCATCGGCTATCGCGATGCGCCCGGTCGCCCGGCGCTGTATGCCACCACGCGCCAGTTCCTCGATGACCTGGGCCTGTCCAGCCTGGACCAGCTACCTGCGCTGGACGCCGTGCTGCCCCGGCCCGAGCCCGAGCCCGGCCCCGGCTTGCCCCGGCAGGCCTCGCTGCTGGATGACGCCTTGTTCACCGAGGCCGATTTTGCTGCCGCCGCCCACGCGGCGCTGGCGCCGTCACCGGCCGCATCCCTTGCCTCCGACCCCGCCGAGGCCCTGGCCTCGGTGGACGGGCAGGGCTCCGACATTTCCCGAGACCACGCATCCGCCGACACGATCGGCCAGAGGCCCAGCGCATGAATTCAGACCAACAAGCTCCTTCGGGCGCAGAGTCCCTGGCCGCCGGCCAGGCGGCGGCCGACACGGTTGCACCGGCCGGTGACGCCGCGCCCGTCAAGCGTCGTCGCACCAGCAAGGCCGCCGCGGGCGCCGACATGACGATTGCGAACGATGCACCCGACGCCGCGCCCGCGCCGCGCCGTACCCGCAAGACAGCCGCTGCAGCCCAGGCGCCGAGCCAGTCCGAGGCATCCACGCCGGCCAGTGCCGAGGGCGAACAGCCCGGTGCGGCCGAACTGTCCGCCGACAGCGGCCAGGCAGCGCCGGCTGACGACACAGCCAAGCCGGCCCGCAAGGCCGCGCGCAAGCGCGCCCTGCCTGCACCTGCTGCCGACGCTGCGGCGCCTGCACCGGTGCCGGACGGCCTGCCTGTCGCTGGCGCCGAAGCGGTGCACATTGCAGCCGTGCCTGCGCCGACCGATGTGCCCGCGGCCGCATCGCCTGCGCCCGCCCGATCGATGCCGGGTGTCCCCGACGACGCGCCCGCCCGCGTTGCTGCACCCGCGGTGGACGAACCCGCCGCTGCGCTCGATGCTCAGCCCTCCGGCGTGGCAACCGGCGCTGAACCAGGCGATGGCGGCAGCGGCGACGGTGTGCCGGCTGAAGGCTCGCGCCGCCGGCGCGACCGCAACCGCCGCCGCGACCGTCAGGGCGACGTCGCCGGCGTCGAGGCCGAGGCCGGGCGCGATGACGGCGGACACGCCGATGGCGCGCCGCGCGCGCGTCCCGACGGGCTGCCCGGCACCGGCGCCGGCCCGGCTGGCGTGTTCGTGGTGGCACCGCCCGAAGCCGAGGAGTACGTCAAGGTCGACGTGGCCGACCGCTTTGCCGACGTGCTGTCGGGCGACTACGACGGTGAGGAGGCGACCCCTGACGACACCAGCGCCGCGGCCGCAGCCGGGCCCGAAGGCGAGGTGGCCGAGCCCGCCAAGCGTGTGCTGCGCCCCGAGCCCGAGGCGCCCAAGCTGCACAAGGTGCTGGCACAGGCCGGCGTCGGCTCGCGCCGCGACATGGAGGAGCTCATCGCCGACGGCCGTGTCACGGTCAACGGCGAGGTGGCCCACCAGGGCATGCGCATCACGTACGGGGACCAGATCAAGGTCGCCGGCAAGCCTGTCAAGTACCGCATCGCCCCGCCGGTGCCGCGCGTGCTGGCGTACCACAAGCCCGTGGGCGAAGTGGTCACCCACCACGACCCGGAAGGCCGCCCGACCGTGTTCCGCCAGCTGCCGCGCCTGCCGCAGGGCAAGTGGCTGTCGGTCGGCCGGCTGGACATCAACACCGAAGGCCTGCTGCTGTTCACCAATTCGGGTGACCTGGCGCACCAGCTCATGCACCCGCGTTTCGGTGTCGATCGCGAATACGCCGTGCGCGTGCTCGGCACGCTCGACGACGAGGCGCGAGCCCGCCTGCTCGAAGGTGTCGACATCGAGGGCCAGAAGGCCGCCTTCAAGTCCATCGACAAGGGCGCCGGCGAAGGCATCAACCACTGGTACCGCGTCGTCATCGGCGAGGGTCGCAACCGCGAGGTGCGCAAGCTCTTCGACAGCGTGGGCCTGGGCGTGAGCCGGCTCATCCGCATCCGCTACGGCCAGATGGTGCTGCCGCGGGGCTTGAAGCGCGGCGTGTGGGTCGAGCTCAGCGAGCCTGATGTGCGCCAGATCCGCCAGTTTGCCGGCATGGGCGATGGCCAGCGCGCCGACGGCCCGCGTGGCGACGTGCCCCGGGGTGATGCTCAGCGCCCGCAACGCGACGACGGCGGGCGCCCGCAGCGTGGCGACGACGGCGGTGGCAAGCAGCAACAGCAGCGCGGCAACCACAAGCAGGGGGGGCAGCAGCAACGCGTCCAGTCTGGCCCGCAGGGCCAGCAGGGGCTGGGCGGCCAGCGTGGCGGCGGCCAGCAGGGCCAAGGCCAGGGCCGGCCGCAGCAGGGGCAGGGCGGTGGTGGCTGGGGCCAGGGCCCTGACGGCCAGCGCGGTCCCAAGCCCGGGCGCAAGGGCCAGGGCCAGCCGCAGGGCGGCAACTGGGGCAATGACCGCCCGGCGCAGGATCGCCCGGGCTTCGAGCGGCGCGACAGCTTCAATGCCAACGGCAACACGGGCAACAACCCGCGCCCGCCGGCCGACGCGCGCGACGACGATTTCGACGACGACATCCCGCTGCGCATCCCCAACCCGCTGGAGCAGACCTTCGACCGTCGTTTCGCCACCGGTACCAAGCGCATCGTGTCCGGTTTCGGCCGCCCCAGCGACGACCACCATCGCCACGACCCCGGCCCCAAGGGCGGGCCCAAGCAGCCTGATCCGATGCAGACCTCGGTCGGCTACATCGGTGCGGACGCCTACTTCACCCGCCCGGGTGGCGGCGGCAACAAGAACCGCGGCGGCGGTGGACGCCGCCGTTGAGGCTGCGGCTGAACCAGCCCTGCCAGGCCTGCCAGCGCTGATCTGGCGCATCCGGGCGGGCCACAAGCCGGACCGGCCTGTGGCCGCCGGGACACCGACAGGCCCGGCCCCCTAGAATGCCGGGCTTTGCCCGACCTCGTGGTCGACCCTTTTCGTTACCCCCTCGATATCTGCCGGAGAAAAACATGGCCATCGAACGCACCCTGTCCATCATCAAGCCCGACGCCGTCGCCAAGAACGTCATCGGCCAGATCGTCGCCCGCTTCGAAGGCGCCGGCCTGAAGATCGCCGCCGCCAAGCTGGTGCAGCTGTCGCAAGCCGAAGCCGAGCAGTTCTACGCCGTGCACAAGGCCCGCCCCTTCTTCGGCGATCTGGTCAAGTTCATGATCTCCGGCCCGGTCTTCGTGCAGGTGCTCGAAGGTGAAGGCGCCATCCTGAAGAACCGCGAATTGATGGGCGCCACCGACCCGAAGAAGGCCGACAAGGGCACCATCCGCGCCGACTTCGCCGAGTCGATCGACGCCAACGCCGTGCATGGCTCCGACGCCGCCGAGACCGCCGCCGTCGAGATCGCCTTCTTCTTCCCCGCCCTGAACGTCTACGCGCGTTGATGGCCCGGCCGCGGGCCCGACCCCCGGGTCGGCGCCTGCGGCAGTTCCCGACCGAGCCCTGCCGCCGTGTCCCTGACCAATCTGCTCGACTTCGACCTTGACGCGCTCGCGGCCTACTGCGAGCGCCTGGGCGAGAAGCGTTTCCGCGCCGTGCAGCTGTTCCGCTGGATCCACCAGCGCGGCGCACGTGATTTCGAGCAGATGAGCGACCTGGCCAAGTCCCTGCGCGCCAAGCTCGCGGGCACGGCCGAGCTGCGGCCGCTCACGGTCATCTCCGAACATCGATCGTCGGACGGCACGGTCAAGTGGCTGTTCGACGTCGGCAACGGCGATGCGGTCGAGACCGTCTTCATCCCCGAGGACGACCGCGGCACGCTGTGCGTGTCGTCCCAGGCCGGCTGCGCGGTGGGCTGCCGCTTCTGTTCCACCGGCCACCAGGGCTTCTCGCGCAACCTCGGCACCGGCGAGATCCTGGCCCAGCTCTGGCACGCCGAACACGCGCTGCGTGCGCGTGCCGCCGTGCGCCTCGGCATCAACCCGGGCGAGCGGGTCATCAGCAACGTCGTGATGATGGGCATGGGCGAGCCGCTGCAGAACTACGGCGCGCTCGTGCCGGCCCTGCGCGTCATGCTCGACGACCACGGCTACGGCCTGTCGCGCCGGCGCGTGACGGTCTCGACCTCGGGCGTCGTGCCCATGATCGAGCGTCTGCAGGCCGACCTGCCGGTGGCCCTGGCCGTGTCGCTGCACGCGCCCACCGACGCGCTGCGCGACGAGCTCGTGCCGCTGAATCGCAAGTACCCGCTGGCCGAGCTGCTGGGCGCCTGCCAGGCCTATCTGGCCGCGGCGCCGCGCGACTTCATCACCTTCGAGTACTGCATGCTCGACGGCGTGAACGACAGCGACGAGCAGGCGCGCGCGCTGCTGGCCCTGGTCGGCCCGCGCGGCCCCGTCGGGCGTCTGCCGTGCAAGTTCAACCTGATCCCGTTCAATCCCTTCCCGGCTTCGGGCCTGGTGCGCTCCAAGGCCGAGCGGGTGCAGGCCTTCGCCCGCATCCTGATCGAAGGCGGCCTGGTCACCACGGTGCGCAAGACGCGCGGTGACGACATCGACGCCGCCTGCGGCCAGCTGGCCGGCGAGGTGCAGGACCGCACCCGCGTGGCCGAACGTCGCCCCCGGGCAATGGCGGTGGTGGCGCCGCCGCGCTCGCGCCGCGCTGACACTGCCGGGTCGCAACCGGGTGACCCTGCTGCCGAAGTGCCGTCACCCGGGCTGCTGTCGTCTTGATGCACCGGGTCGGCGTCCGGCTGCCGGGCCGATGGACGACACCTGCAGGTGCGGTCGCGCAGTGCGTGCCGTGTGAGTCCGCCTCAGCGCCATCCGGGCTAGCCCAGGGCGCCCTGCAGCCCAGATGAAACAGAATTGCAACGAGAATCGCAGTCATGCAGTTGTTCCGGTCCCTCGTCCTGCCCATCCGCCAGCGTGCGCACATGGCGTCTGATGCCGCGTCGCGCCTGAGCGGCCTGCTGGCCGGCCTGAGCCTGCTGCTGCTGGGCGGCTGCGCCACCGAAGGTGGCGGCGCACTAGCCCCGGACGGCAGTGCGGGCACCAGCCAGTACGGCGCTGCGTCGTACGGCACGGTCGACCGCCCGGCGCCCACGGTCAGCGGCGGCGCGGCAACCACCCTGTCGCAGGCGGGCACGGGTGCGGGCGACAACTCGCCGCGCACCGATCTGATGACCGCGTCGGATGAATCCGAGACCGCCAAGCGTTCGCGTATCCGGCTCGAACTCGCGGGCGCCTATTTCGCCCAGGGCCAGACCGGCACGGCGCTGGACGAAGTCAAGCGTGCGCTGGCGGCCAATCCGTCCAGCGTGCCGGCCTACAACCTGCGCGGCCTGATCTATGCCAGCCTGGGCGAGAACGCCCTGGCCGACGACAGCTTCCGCCGTGCCCTGGCGCTGCAGCCGAGCGATGTCGACGTGCTGCACAACCACGCCTGGTACCTGTGCACGCTCAAGCGCTATCCCGAGGCGCGCCTGCAGTTCAACGCGGCCATCGCCCAGCCGCAGAACCGCGATCGCGCCAAGACCCTGTTCGCGCTGGGAGTGTGCGAGTCCGCCGCCGGTGAACTGGACGCGGCCGAGAAGGCCCTGCTGGGCAGCTTCGAGATCGACGCCGGCAACCCCGCCACCTCGGCCAAGTTGTCCGAGGTACTGATGCGCAAGGGTGATCTGGAGCGTGCGCGCTTCTACGTCCAGCGCGTCAACAACATGCCCCAGTTCGCCAACGCGGACACGCTGTGGCTGGCAGCGCGCATCGAGCACCGGCGCGGCAACGCCAGCGCGGTCGACGAGCTGGGTGCACAGTTGCGCGCAAGGTTTCCGGGCACCCGTCAGACCAGTGCATTCGAGCAAGGCCAGTTCAATGAGTGATCGTTCCCCCGCCACCCCTGCGCCAGCCAGTGCCGGTGCACTGCTGCGTCGCCTGCGTGAAGACCGTGGCGTCGACCTGGACATGCTCGCCTCGGCCCTCAAGGTGCCCACGCGCAAGCTCGAGCTGCTGGAAAGCGATCACTACGAAGGCCTGCCGGGGCTGGCCTTCGTGCGCGGCCTGGCGCTGGCGGTGTGCCGCTACCTCGAGGCCGACCCGCAGCCCGTCCTGACCCTGCTGCCGACCGCGGCGGCCGCCCAGGGTCAGCTCGAACACGTCACGCGCGGCCTGGCCGCGCCCTTCCGCGAGCCGGGTGGCCATCATGAAGGGCGCGGCCAGCTGGCGCACTGGCTGCGCCTGCCGCTGCTGCTGCCGCTGGGCCTGCTGGTCGCTGCTGCACTCTTCTGGTTCCTGCCCGACATGCGCGCACCCGGGCGCGGATGGTCGGTGTCGCTGCCGGCCTTCTCGGGTGGCGACACGCGTGCACCAGCGGTGTCTGTGGCCGCCACGGGCGCGGTCACCGCACCCGTGGGGCTGGAATCGCCTGCGTCAGGGGCCGCATCCGGCCTGCTCGCCGCGGCCGCCAGCGCGTCGGCGCTGCCGGCCAGCGCCGTGGTCGAGACGGTCTTTTCCGCACCGCTGCAGGACCCTGCTGCCTCCACGCCCGCACCTGCGGCGGCGGCCGGCTCGCTGGTGCTGCGCACCACCGCGGCATCATGGGTGGAGGTGAGCGACGGGGCGAACAAGGTGCAGCTGTCGCGCATGCTCACGCCCGGCGAGACCGTGGGGCTGGACGGCAGCCTGCCGATGAAGGTCAAGATCGGCAATGCCGCGGGCACCGAGGTGACCTTCCGTGGCAAGCGCATCGACCTGGCGCCGGTGACCAACGAGAACGTGGCGCGCCTGGAGCTCAAGTGAACCCCGCCCGCCCGTGCCCCGGCCTGCCCGCGACCCCCATCCAGCCGCCTGACCGATGAGTGCTTCCCGACCAGACCCTTCGCCCATCGCCCTGGGCGTTCCCCTGCCACGCCGCAGCCTGCAGGCGCAAGTGCGCTGGGGTGAGCGTGTCGTCACCGTGGGCGGTGACGCGCCGGTGCGCGTGCAGTCCATGACCAACACCGACACGGTAGACGTGATCGGCACGGCCATCCAGGTCAAGGAGCTGGCCATCGCCGGCTCCGAGCTGGTGCGCATCACGGTCAACACGCCCGAGGCGGCCGAAGCCGTGCCGCACATCCGCGAGCAGCTCGACCGCATGGGCGTCGACGTGCCGCTGATCGGCGACTTCCACTACAACGGTCACCGCCTGCTGACCGACTATCCGGCCATGGCGGCGGCCCTCTCCAAGTACCGCATCAACCCGGGCAACGTCGGCAAGGGCGACAAGAAGGATCGCCAGTTCGGCCAGATGATCGAGGCCGCGCTGCGCCACGACAAGCCGGTGCGCATCGGCGTGAACTGGGGCAGCCTGGACCAGGAGCTGCTTGCCCGGCTGATGGACGACAACGCCCGGCGCAGCACACCCTGGGATGCGCGCCAGGTGATGTACGAGGCGCTCATCACCTCGGCGCTCGACTCGGCCGCCTATGCGGTGGAGCTGGGCATGGCGCCGGCCCAGGTGCTCATCAGCTGCAAGGTCAGCGGCGTGCAGGACCTGATCGCCGTGTATCGCGAGCTCGCCCAGCGCTGCAACTACCCGCTGCACCTGGGCCTGACCGAGGCCGGCATGGCGACCAAGGGCACGGTGGCTTCGGCCGCCGCCCTGGGCGTGCTGCTGCAGCAGGGCATCGGCGACACCATCCGCGTGAGCCTGACGCCCCAGCCGGGCGAATCGCGCACGCAGGAGGTGGTCATCGCGCTGGAGATCCTCCAGGCCCTGGGCCTGCGCACCTTCGTGCCCAGCGTCACCGCCTGCCCCGGCTGCGGCCGCACCACCAGCTCCACCTTCCAGGAGCTGGCCAAGCAGATCGACGACTACCTGCGTGCGCAGATGCCGGTCTGGCGCGCGAAGTACCCC
>JBJOKY010000223.1:0-7624 GCA_046045865.1 Pseudomonadota bacterium
GCGGGGCTCTAGGAGATCAGCGCTGGCGGGCTCGACATCGGCGGCGAGGACGTCACCGACCTGCCGCCCGCCCAGCGCGGCGTGGCCATGGTCTTCCAGTCCTACGCCCTCTACCCGCACATGACGGTGTACGAGAACATGGCCTTCGGACTCGGTCTGGCCGGTCAGCCCAAGGCGGCCGTGCGCGAGCGGGTGGAACGTGCCGCAGCCATCCTGCAGCTCGGCCCGTTGCTGGACCGCCTGCCCAAGGCCCTTTCGGGCGGCCAGCGCCAGCGCGTGGCCATCGGCCGTGCGATCGTGCGCCAGCCCAAGGTCTTCCTGTTCGACGAGCCGCTCTCCAACCTGGACGCCGGCCTGCGCGTGCAGATGCGCCTGGAGCTGGCGCGTCTGCATGCCGAGCTCGGCAGCACCATGGTCTACGTCACGCACGACCAGGTCGAGGCCATGACGCTGGCCGACCGCATCGCGGTCATCAACAAGGGCCGCATCGAGCAGGTCGGTTCGCCGCTCGAGCTCTACCACCAGCCTGCCAACCAGTTCGTGGCCACCTTCATCGGCTCGCCGCGCATGAACCTGCTGGCGGTCACGGCCGAACAGGGGGGCGGAGAGGCCGCATGCCTGCGCCTGCCCGGTGGCAAGGTCCTGCCACTGCCCGATCGCCTGGCGCCGCTGGTGCAGGCCGGTCCGCTGACGCTGGGTATCCGCCCCGAACACATCGAGCTGCTGCCGCCGGAGGCTACCGCCGAGGCACAGGCTTTGTCGGGCCAGGTGGTGGTCATCGAGCACCTGGGCAACGAGACCTTCGCCCACGTGGCCCTGGCCGGCATGGCCGACGGCCTGCTCGTGCTGCGGCTCGATGCCGAGTCGCCGCTGCGCCGTGGCGAAGCGCTGGCCCTGCGCTGCCTGCCCGAGCGCCTGCACCTCTTCGATGCCGCCGGCCATGCGCTCGTGGCGAGGGCCGCGGCATGAGCTTCTGTGCACGCATCAAGCAGGTGGCGGCCCGATGGACCCGCCGCAACGACCAGGCCGCGTGCTGCCGGGCCCTGATGCTGGCCCTGGCATGGGCCCTGGGCGCGACGGCGCCGGCGCAGGCCGACACCCTGACCATCACCTGCGGCTCCACCGGCCGCGAGCTGGCGCTCTGCCGCGAGGGCGCCGAGGCCTGGGCCGCCGCCCGGGGCCACACCGTCAAGCTGGTGACCATGCCCGGGTCGGACACGCTCTCGCTCACCCAGCAGCTGCTGGCGGCGGGCGCGGCCGACATCGACGTGTTCCAGATCGACATCGCCTGGTCGGGCATCCTGGCCCGGCACCTGATGGACCTGCGCGCAAGCGCGGGTGAGCGCCTGGCGCAGCACTTTCCGGCCATGGTGCAGAGCGCCACCGTGGACCAGCGCCTGGTCGGCATGCCGTGGTTCGGCGATGCCGGTATCCTCTACTACCGCAAGGATCTGCTGCAGAAGCACGGCCTGGCCGTGCCGCGCAGCTGGGCCGAACTCGGCCGCCAGGCGGCGCAGGTTCAGGCGGCCGAGCGGGCTGCCGGTGCCGAGCGCCTGTGGGGCTTCGTCTGGCAGGGTCGTGCGTACGAGGGCCTCACCTGCAACGCGCTCGAATGGGTGGCCAGCCACGATGGGGGCAGCGTGGTCGAGGCCGACGGTCGCGTCAGCATCAACAACCCACGTGCCGCCCAGGCCTTGCGCACGGCCGCGGGCTGGGTAGGCACGGTCACGCCCCCCGGCGTGCTCAACTACACCGAGGAGGAGGCACGCGGTGTCTTCCAGTCCGGCCATGCGCTCTTCATGCGCAACTGGCCTTATGCATGGTCGTTGCTCAACGCGGCGGGCAGCCCGGTGCGCGGGCTGGTCGGTGTGGCCGCCCTGCCGGCGGGTGGGCCGCCGGGGCGTTCGGCGGCCACCCTGGCCGGTTCGCTGCTGGTGGTGAACCGCTACTCGCACCACGCCGCACTGGCGGCCGACCTGGTGATGCACCTCACCAGCGCGGCCGAGCAGAAACGCCGCGCCATCGAGGCTTCCTACAACCCTACGCTGCCGGCGCTGTATGCCGATGCACAGGTGCTGGCGGTGGCGCCCTACCTGGCCACGCTCTACGACACCTTCGCGCAGGCGGTGGCGCGCCCTTCCAGCGCCACCGGGGCCAAGTACAACCGCGTGAGCATCGAGTTCGCCAACGCCGTGCACAGCGTGCTGAGCGGTGAATCCACCGCCGAAGAGCGCCTGGCCGTGCTCGACAAGAAGCTGCGACGCCTGCGCCGGGGAGGTGCTTGGTGATGCCGCATGACGCCGTCGATCCCCTGGCCAGCGCTGCAGCCGCTGATGCCGGCCGCCCGCGCCGCCGCGGCCTGGCCGCACAGCGCCGCCGCACCGCGTGGTGGCTGCTCAGCCCCCTGCTGCTCGTGCTGCTGCTGGTGGCGGGCTGGCCGCTGCTGCGCAGCATCTGGTTCAGCCTCACCGATGCCAGCCTCACCGACCTGAGCCAGGTCCGCTTCATCGGTCTGTCCAACTACCTGGCCGTGGACGAGGGCGAATGGATCGGCCTGCTGGCCGACCCGGACTGGTGGCGCGCGGTGGGCAACACCCTGCGCTTCGCGCTCGTCTCGGTGTCGATCGAGACCGTGCTGGGCGTGGTCTTCGCGCTGGTGCTCAACGCCCGCTTCCCCGGCCGCGCCTGGGTGCGTGCCGCGGTGCTGATCCCCTGGGCCGTGCCCACCATCGTGTCGGCGCGCATCTGGGGCTGGATGCTCAACGACCAGGTCGGTGTGGTGAACCACCTGCTGCTGCAGGCCGGCCTGATCAGCCAGCCGCTGGCGTGGACGGCCAGCCCGGACCTGTCGATGCTGGCCATCGTGCTGGTCGACGTGTGGAAGACCACGCCCTTCATGACCCTGCTGGTGCTGGCCGCGCTGCAGATGCTGCCCACCGACTGCTACGAGGCGGCACGGGTCGACGGCATCCCGGCCTGGACAGTGTTCTGGCGCGTCACCCTGCCGCTCATCCGCCCGGCCCTGATGGTGGCAGTCATCTTCCGCCTGCTCGATGCGCTGCGGGTATTCGACGTCATCTACGTGCTGAGTTCCAACAGCCTGAACACCATGTCCATGTCCATCTACGCGCGCCGCCAGCTGGTGGATTTCCAGGACATCGGCTACGGCTCCGCGGCCTCGACCCTGCTCTTCCTGCTCATCGCCGGCTGCGTGGGCGCCTACCTGACGCTGGGCCGCGTGCGCCTGGGCACCGAGGACTGAGCCATGCGCCTACCCCAGCTGCTGCGCCGCGCCGGCTTCACCCTGCTGGTGGGGCTGATCGTGCTGTATTCGGTCTTCCCTTTCTACTACGCCATCGTCACCTCGCTGACGCCGGGTTCGGCCCTGTTCGAGGCCCGCCTGTGGCCCGCCGCCCTGCAGTGGGACCACTACCGCGCGGTGTTCCAGGAGCAGGCCTTCGGCCGCAACATCGTCAACTCCATCGGCGTGGCGGCGGCGGTGGTGGCGCTGTCGCTCGGCCTGGGTGTGCTGGCGGCCTACCCGCTCGGGCGCATCCGTTTCCGTGGGCGGTCGGCGCTGCTGGTCACCATCCTGGGCGTGTCGATGTTCCCGCAGGTGGCGGTGCTCTCGGGCATGTTCGAGCTGGTGCGGGCGCTGGGGCTCTACAACTCGCTGGCCTCGCTCGTCCTGTCCTACATGGTGTTCTCCCTGCCCTTCACCGTGTGGGTGCTGACCACCTTCATGCGCGAACTACCCAAGGAACTTGAGGAGGCCGCGCTCATGGACGGCTGCACGCCGCTGGTGCTGATCACGCGCATCTACCTGCCGCTGCTCGCACCAGCCATGGTGACCACCGGCCTCTTGGCCTTCATCACCGCCTGGAACGAGTTCCTCTTTGCGTTGACCTTCACCCTCAGCACCGAGCAGCGCACCATCCCCGTGGCCATCGGCCTCATCAGCGGTGCCAGCCAGCACGAGCTGCCCTGGGGCCACATCATGGCCGCCTCGGTCATCGTCACGGTGCCGGTGGTGCTGCTGGTGCTGGTGTTCCAGCGTCGCATCGTCTCTGGACTCACGGCCGGTGCGGTCAAGGGCTGACACACGATGGACGCGCGCCTTCTTTCCGCCCCTGCCATGCCCCTGGACGAGCTGACCCCCAACGCATCCTCGACGCCTGCGCCTGCGCCGGCACCGACGCTGGCCTCGCCGCCGGCCGCTGCCCCCTGCGCGAACACGCCCGACTGGTGGCGCGGTGCCGTGATCTACCAAGTCTACCCGCGCAGCTTTGCCGACAGCAATGGCGATGGCATCGGCGATCTGCGCGGCATCACCGAGCGCCTGCCGCATATCGCCAGCCTGGGCGTGGATGCGATCTGGGTGTCGCCCTTCTTCAAGTCGCCGATGAAGGACTTCGGCTACGACATCGCGGACTTCCGCGCCGTCGATCCGATGTTCGGCGACCTGGCCGATTTCGATGCGCTGGTGGCGCGCGCCCACGCCTTGGGCCTGCGCGTGCTGATCGACCAGGTGCTCAGCCACACCTCCGACCAGCACGCCTGGTTCAAGGCCAGCCGCGCCAGCCGCGACAACCCGCAGGCCGACTGGTACGTGTGGGCCGATGCCAAGCCCGACGGCACGCCGCCCAACAACTGGCTGAGCGTCTTCGGCGGCAGCGCCTGGCAATGGGACACGCGCCGGCGCCAGTACTACCTGCACAACTTCCTGGCCAGCCAGCCCGACCTCAACCTGCACACGCCCGCGGTGCAGGAGGCGCTGCTCGACGCCGTGCGTTTCTGGCTCGACCGCGGCGTGGACGGCTTCCGCTTCGACGCGGTCAACTTCTACTTCCACGATGCCCGGCTGCGCGACAACCCGCCCTGGGGCGAGCGTGCGCGCACCGACCACTCGACGCCCGACAGCAACCCCTACGCCTGGCAGCGCCACCTGCACGACAAGACGCAGGCCGAGAATCTGCCCTTCCTGCGCCGCCTGCGTGCGCTGCTGGATGCCTACGGTGCCACCACCTGCGTGGGCGAGATTGGTGACGACGATGCCCTGGCGGTGATGGCCAGCTACACCAGCGGTGGCGACAAGCTGCACATGGCCTACACCTTCAATCTGCTGGGCGAGGCGCTCGATGCGCGCCAGATCCGCCAGACGGTGGAGGCCGTGAACGCCAGCATCGGCGATGGCTGGCCCTGCTGGTCGATCGGCAACCACGATGCGCCACGCGTGCTCAGCCGTGTGGGCGGGCCGGATGCTGATCCGGCCCTGGCGCTGGTGCTGCTGGCCCTCATGCTCAGCCTGCGCGGCAGTGCCTGCATCTACCAGGGCGAGGAGCTTGCGCTGACCGAGGTGGCGCTGAGCTTCGAGCAGCTGCGCGACCCCTACGGCATCGCCTTCTGGCCCGAGTTCAAGGGCCGCGACGGCTGCCGCACGCCCATGCCCTGGCAGCACGATGCGCCCCACGCGGGCTTCTCCAGCGCCGAACCCTGGCTGCCGGTAGGCCCCGATCACCTGCACCGCGCGGTCGACCTGCAGGAGGCCGACGCTGGCTCGCCCCTGCAGCGCGTGCGGCGCTTCCTGGCCTGGCGCCGCGCCCAGCCGCTGCTGAGCCTGGGCTCCCTGCAACTGCACGATGCCTCACCCCAGGTGCTGATGCTGAGCCGCTCGTCCGGCGCCGACACGCTGCTGGCGGCCTTCAACCTTTCGGCCCAGCCGGTGTGCTGTGCATGGCCGGCGGGCCTGCAGGGCCGTGTCGTGGAGACGCTCGACGGGCACGGCCTGGGCGGCCGCTGCACCGAGGCCGGCATCGAACTCGGGCCCTACGCCGCCTTCTTCGGTCGGCCGCGCTGACGTCGGTACCGCCGCTGGCATAGACGCTGGCACTGAGGCCGGCACTGAGGCCGAACCGCGCCCCGGCCGCACCACAGCGAACCGGCCCGCGCACCCGCGACCTGCACGGCACGCTGCCGCTGCAGGCCACCGCTACCATGCAGGCGTGTGGCGGGAGACGGGCCTGTGGGCTCGGCATCGAGGCCGTCCACGGACCGACCTCGGACGCCCGCCCGACCATGCCCCGCCCCAAGAACACCACTGCGCCGCCCCCCGCACCGGCAACCAGTCCTGCAGCGCCGACGCCTGCTCCCGTCGTGCCTGGGCCCAGCGCTGCCGCCCGCCCGGCCCGGCCTTCCAAGCTGCAGATGGCCGACATCGCCCGCCTGGCCAATGTCTCCATCTCCACCGTGTCGAGGGCCTTGTCCAACCACCCGCGGCTGAGCGAGGACACCCGCAACCGCATCAACGAGCTGGCCCGCTCGCTCAACTACTCGATCAATGCCGGTGCCCAGATCCTGCGCGGCAAGCCCCTGCGCACCGTGGCCGTGGCCTTCCCCTACCACCCGGAGCAGCGCCAGCACTTCAAGGACCCCTTCTTCATGGCGCTCATCGGCGCCATCGGTGATGCGCTGATCGACAGCGGCCACAGCATGCTGGTGGTCGGCGTCGATGCCGAGAGGATCGAACTGCTCACACAGACCCACGAGACCGGCCAGGCCATCGGCACCATCATGCTGGGCCAGGACCAGCACCATGGCTACCTGAACGAATTGGCAGTGCGTGGTCTGCCCTTCGTCGTCTGGGGCGCCCGCCTGCCCGACCAGCTCTACTGCACCGTGGGCAGCGACAACGTGATGGGCGGGCGCCAGGCCACCGCGCACCTGCTGCGCACCGGCGCGCGCCGCATCGCCTTTTTCGGCGATCGCCGCATGCCGGAATTCGGCCAACGCCATGCCGGCCACGTGCAGGTGCTGCGCGAGGCAGGCATCGAGCCCGACGAACGCCTTGCCCGCGCCGTGCCCTTCGCGGCCGATGCCATCCACGCCGAGGTCGAGACCCTGCTGCGCGAGCGGATCGCCTTCGACGCGGTGTTCGCCTGCGGCGACGTCATGGCCATGACCGTGGTGACCGCGCTGCGCGAACGCGGCCTGCGTGTGCCCGAGGATGTGCAGGTCGTCGGCTTCGACGACCTCAGCCTGGCCGCCACCACCTACCCCGCGCTCACCACGGTGCGCCAGTCCATCGAGGCGGCCGGCAAGGCCCTGGTCGCCCTGCTGCTGGCCCGTCTCGCGGGCGAGGCCATCCAGTCGGTCGTCATGCCCACCGAGCTGATCGTGAGGGCGTCGAGCCGCGGCGGCTGATCCCGCGGGCGCGCACAGCGGCGCACGTCTAAAACGATTGCGTAAAAACCCTAGGGGTTGTGCCTCCAAAAGTCAGCGGATGGCCGCTTGCATCAGAGCGCGGGCGCGAATATCCATGAAATCTGCCGAGCCGTATCAGTGAAAGTCCCTGTGTCCTTTGATGCGCAACAGAACCGCAATCGATTGCGTTACTGAATGTCCGCCGCTAATGTTCAGTCCGCGCCAAGACCTGCCATGGGTGCGGCGCGACGCACATCGTTCACACCCACAAGACACCCTGAGACAAGGAACACCTATGAAGGTCTTCAAGAAGAGCGCCATCGGCATGGCCGTGAGCTCACTGGTTCTGGCCACTGGTACGACCCTGCTGGTTGCGCCGGCAATGGCCCAGCAGGCACCGGCCCAACCCGCAGGCGACGCCAAG
>JBJOKY010000224.1:0-7622 GCA_046045865.1 Pseudomonadota bacterium
CCAGCGGGCAGTTCGCCGTGACGGATTCAAGGCAGTTGGTTTTGTCAAACAGATTCGGCCTTACCGCTGGTTCAGTCGCATTTGTCGAGTTGATGGGTAGGGCTACAGGCTCCGGTTCAAACTCGTATTCAATCAGCGTTGCAGAAATGCGCGCGGAGATCATCAAACGATGAGCACATGGGCGTTTTATGACTTGGCGACAGGGGACTATGCCGGGCGATCATTTTCCGGGCCGGCCGGCTTGCTGGGGCTCAACACACCGACCGGATGCATTGCCATGCCGTGGCAGCACGATCCGACGCGCTGGCGCGTCGAATGGCGCACTGATGACTACGGGGATTCCTACCATTCGTTGGTGCCCTGGCGGCCCCAGAAGCCCGCCGACACCGAGCTTTCGACCTGGCGCTGGGATGCGATGGCCGAGCGCTGGGTGGCCGAGCCCACGCTGGCAGCGCATGCTGCAGCGGTGCGCGAGGAGCGGGCGCGTCGCCTGGCGGCGTGTGACTGGGTGGTTGCCAGGGCAGCCGATAGCGGTGAGCCTGTGCCCGAGGTGTGGCGCACATACCGGGCGGCTTTGCGTGATGTCACGGAGCAGGCCGGGTTTCCCATGGACATGGTGTGGCCGGATCCGCCGAGCAGCCGTTAATAGTGGGGCATCGGGCAGCGATGTAACGCTGTAGAGCGTGATAACACCATGGCGGCGCGCGTTTTGCAAAAGCAGTGCAAATGTTCGTCAAAGCGCGCGCGTCCGTACACCTGCGGCTGCCTCGGGTGGGAGTCGAGGCCGGTGCAGCGGCGGCCCCCGAGTGCGAACGGGTCAGCCCGGGCCGATGGCGCCGGGGGTGCGCCCCGCTGGGAACTATCCCGGCCTCTACCGGCGTGAAGCCGGCACTACAGCCAGGTCAACCAACCACGGGGCGCAGGTCGATGGTAGTCAGCCGGCGCGCAGCTGGTCGCAGTAGTCGGCCCAGGCCTGCATCATGGTGCGGCGCTGGTCCATGAACTCCGTGCGGTTGTAGGCCCGGCCCAGGGCATCGGGCACGCGGTGCGCAAGCTGGTGTTCGATGACCTCGGGCGCGAAGCCCAGGCGCTCATGCAGCAGGGTGCGCGCCGTGGCGCGGAAGCCGTGGGCGCGCATCTGCTGGGTGTCGAAGCCCAGCAGGTCAAGCGCCTTGTTCAGCGTGTTCTCGCTGATGGGCTTGGTGTGGTCGCGCTCGCCGCGGAACACCAGCGGCCCGTGCCCCGTGAGCGGGCGCAGCTCGCGCAGGATGGCCACGGCCTGGCGGCTCAGGGGCACGATGTGCGGCGCGCCGTTCGCCTTGCCGTCCTTCGTGCGCTTCATGCGCTCGGCCGGGATGGTCCAGGTCTGGCCGTCCAGGTCGAGTTCAGCCCAGCAGGCGCCGCGCAGCTCGGCACCCGGGCGCACGAACACCAGGGGCGCCAGGCGCAGGCAGGCGCGCACGATGGGCGTGCCGCGGTAGCCGTCGACGGCGGCCAGCAGCTGGCCGAAGCCCTCGGGCTCGGTGATCGCCGCGAAGTGCTTCACCACGGGGCGCACCAGGGCGCCGGCCAGGTCGCGGGCCGGGTCGCTTTCCAGGGCGCCGGTGGCCACGCCGTAGCGGAAGGCCTGCGAACAGGCCTCGCGCACGCGGTGCGCCGTCTCCAGCGCGCCGCGGGTCTCGATGCGGCGCAGCACCTCCAGCAGCTGCGGCGGCTTGATGCTGGCGGCCTGCAGGGCGCCCAGGTAGGGGAACACGTCCAGCTCCAGGCGACGCAGCACCTTCACGGCGTAGGACTCGGACCACTGCCCCTTGCGCGTGCCGTGCCAGGCCCTGGCCAGGTGCTCGAACGTGCCTGGCACCGGCAGGCCGGCGGCGGCCAGCGCCTGCGCTTCCTGCGCCGCACGGTTGACGGTCTTGGCCACCTGGCGCGCCTGGCTCGGATCGGTGCCGGCCTCGACCAAGCTGCGTGCTTCGTCGCGCGCCTGGCGGGCAGCCTTCAGCGAGGTGTCCGGGTAGGTTCCCAGGCTCAGCATCTTCTCGACCCCGCCGTAGCGGTAGCGGAAGCGCCACCAGATGGCGCCGGTAGGGCGCACCTCGGCATGCAGCCCTCGGCCATCCGGCATCTTGTACGGCTTGCCCTGCGGCTTGGCCTTGCGCAGGGCGGCATCTGTCAGGGCGTCATGTGCTGGCATGCGGGTAACTCCAGGGCGAGTTACCCATGATGCCAGACTTACCCGCATAGCTACCCACGGGGCCGCATGAGTTCAAGCGAACCGATGCGGACTCAAGCGGACAACAAAAAGCCCCAAGTGATTGATTCACAAGGGGCTTTTCGAGCGTAGCGAACTACGGCGGACTAAACGGTGGTGGCGCTTCACGGACTCGAACCGCGGACCTGTGGATTATGATTCCATCGCTCTAACCGACTGAGCTAAAGCGCCAACGGCCAAAAGTATAGCCTGAAGTAAGGCCGTTTCGCATCAGGGTCGACATCGATGCAGACATCCCGCCACGCCGGCCCCCTGCCCGGACGAGGCAGCGGCCCGGGCCTGATGCAGGTTTCCCCCCATCCCCTCAGGCCTTTTCCACGATGGCCTGCACCAGTTCGGCGATGGCCAGGGAGGCCGTGAGGCCCGGTGATTCGATGCCCATGAGCTGCACCACGCCGGCGCAGCCATGCTCGGCCGGGCCGGCGATGTGGAAGTCGCGCGCCGGCTCGCCCGGCCCGCCCAGCTTGGGCCGGATGCCGCTGTAGGCCGGCTGCAGCGCACCGTCGGCCAGGCCGGCCCAGTAGCGCCGCACGGCGTCGTAGAACACCTCGCCGCGCTGCGGGTCGACGCTGAAGTCGAGCGCCTCCTCGGCCGGCGTGATGGCCGAGGTGTTGCCGGGCGGCAGCCACAACACGTCCGGGCCGAAGCGCGCCTGGCCGCCCAGGTCCAGCGTGAGGTGCACGCCCAGGCCGCCGTCCACCGGCATGGGGTAGATGAGGCGGCTGAAGGGCGCGCGCCCGGCGAGCGAGAAGTAGTGGCCCTTGGCGATGTGGCGCGGCGGGATGGCCGTGGCCGGAAAACCGCTCATGCGCGCCGCCACCGCCTGGGCCTGCAGCCCGGCGCTGTTGATGACCCAGCGCGCCTGCAGCTCGAAGGGCTCGGCGCCGCCGGTATGGACGCGCCAGCCGCCGTCCGCCGGTTCGATGCGCTGCACCGGGCTGGCCACGGCGAGCAGGGCGCCGGCCGCCTCGGCGTCGCCGAGCAGGGCGGTCATGAGGCCGTGGCTGTCGACGATGCCGCTGGAGGGTGACAGCAGCGCCGAGTGGCACACCAGCGCCGGCTCCAGCGCCAGCGCCTCGGTCTGGCCGAGCGCTTGCAGATCGTCCACGCCCTGGGTGCGGGCGCGTTCGGCAAAGGCGGCGAGCCTGGCGCTCGCCGCCTCGTCCGGCGCCACCACCAGCTTGCCGCAGCGCTGGTGCGCCACGCCGCGTTCGGCGCAGTAGGCGTAGAGCAGGCGCTTGCCGCGCACGCACAGGCGCGACTTCCACGAGCCCGGCTCGTAATAGAGGCCGGCGTGGATGACCTCGCTGTTGCGCGCCGACACGCCCGTGCCGTAGGCGGTCTCGGCCTCGATGACCACCACCTCCAGCCCGGCCAGCGCCAGGGCGCGCGCGATGGCCAGGCCCACCACGCCGGCGCCGATGACGGCGCAATCGATCTGATCCATGCGGGCTGCTCCTGTCGTGTGCCTGCCGTTTGAATTGGGCGGGATTCTGGCCCGGTCCTCGCTAGCATCCGCGCCATCCGATCCGTCTCATCGACCCCACATCACGAGGACTCGCCATCATGACCGCCGCCCTGCACCACATCCCCGGCCGTACCCGCAAGCTGCCGCCCCTGCGCGTGGGCGTGGGTGGCCCGGTCGGCTCGGGCAAGACCACGCTGGTCGAGATGCTGTGCAAGACCATGCGCGAGAAGTGGGACCTGGTCGTCGTCACCAACGACATCTACACCAAGGAAGACCAGCGCCTGCTCACCGTGGCCGGCGCGCTGGAGCCCGGCCGCATCATGGGCGTGGAGACCGGCGGCTGCCCGCACACCGCCATCCGCGAGGACGCCTCGATCAACCTCGAAGCCGTCGACCGCATGCTGGAGAAGTACCCGGACGCCGACATCGTCTTCATCGAGTCCGGCGGCGACAACCTGGCCGCCACCTTCAGCCCCGAACTGAGCGACCTCACCATCTACGTGATCGACGTGGCGGCGGGCGAGAAGATCCCGCGCAAGGGCGGGCCCGGCATCACCAAGAGCGATCTCTTCGTCATCAACAAGACCGACCTGGCGCCGTATGTGGGCGCCGACCTGGGCGTGATGGAGGCCGACACGCGCCGCATGAGGCCGAACAAGGCCTACGTGATGACCAACCTGAAGACCCAGGCCGGCCTGGCCGAGGTGGTGCGTTTCATCGAGCGGCGTGGCCTGCTGGTGAGCGACGCGGCCTGAGGCGCCGGTCGCCCACCCCGTGCGCGGTGGGGCGGTTTGAGGTGAGTCAATTTTATTGAGAATGATTCTTGTTATGATTTTCCCCATCCCAGACCGCACGAGACCCCGCCCATGTTCACCTCCATCCTCACCCGTCGTTCCACCCTGCTGAGTGCCGTCGGCGCTGCAGTCGCCGCGCTGCTGCTGCCGGCCGTCGCCCAGGCGCAGCAGGCCGGCAACGAGCTCAACATCTACTCGGCGCGCCACTATCAGACCGACGAGGCGCTATACGCCAACTTCACCAAGGCCACCGGCATCAGGATCAACCGGCTGGACGGCAAGGAGGACGAACTCGTCGAGCGCATCCGCAACGAGGGCAACAAGAGCCCGGCCGACATCCTGATCACCGTGGACGCGGCGCGTCTGGAGGTGGCCGACAGCCTGGGCCTGTTCCAGCCCGTGCAGAGCAAGGTGCTCGAAGCGCGCGTGCCGGCCAGCCTGCGCACGCCCACCTGGTACTCGTTCTCGACCCGGGCGCGCGTCATCGTCTACAACAAGGCCGCGCTCAAGGCCGAGCAGGTGCAGAGCTACGAGGATCTGGCCGCCCCGGCGCTCAAGGGCCAGGTCTGCGTGCGTTCGGGCTCGCACCCCTACAACCTGTCGCTCGGCGCTGCGGTGATCGCGCATGACGGCGAGGCCAAGGCCGAGGCCTGGGCGCGTGGCCTGGTGGCCAACTTCGCGCGTTCACCCAAGGGCGGCGACACCGACCAGATCAAGGCCGTGGCGGCCGGCGAATGCGGCGTCACCATCTCCAATACCTATTACCTGGTGCGCATGATGCGTTCCACCAAGACGGACGACGTGGCGGCCATGAAGGCGGTGGGCATCGTCTGGCCGAACCAGAAGACCTGGGGCACCCACATCAACATCTCCGGCGCCGGCGTCCTGAAGTACGCCCCGCACAAGGAGGCGGCCGTCAAGTTCCTCGAATACCTGGCCAGCGACCCCGCCCAGGCCTATTTCGCCGACGGCAACAACGAGTGGCCGGTGGTGGCCAGCGCGGCGGTGGTGAACAAGGAACTGGACTCGCTGGGCAAGTTCAAGCCCGACAGCCTGCCGGTGGGCGACCTGGCGCGTAATGCGGCCCTGGCGCAGAAGGTGTTCGACCGCGCCGGCTGGAAGTGAGCCGCTGACCCGCGCACAACAGCAGCGCGTCAACTGCCGCTGCTGTTGCGCTCCTTGGCGATCGAACGGCAGATCGCCAGCATCGGCAGCAGCCCGACCGCCACGATGGCCAGCGCCGGGCCGGCCGCCTCGGCCAGGCGTTCATCCGCCGCCAGGGTGTAGGCCTGGGTGGCCAGGGTGTTGAAGTTGAAGGGCCGCATCACCAGCGTGGCGGGCAGCTCCTTCATCACGTCGATGAAGACCAGCAGGCCGGCGGTGAGGCAGCTCGACCGCAGCAGCGGCAGGTGCACCCGCGCCAGGGTCTGCGCCGCGTTCAGGCCCAGGCTGCGCGCGGCGTGTTCCATGTTGGGCGTGATGCGCGCCAGGCCGGCGTCCACGCTCTGCAGCGCGGCGGTGAGGTAGCGCACCAGGCAGGCATAGACCAGCGCGGCGATGCTGCCGGTGAAGATGAGGCCGGTCTGCACGCCCAGCAGCCGCCCGGCCAGGTCGGCGATCAGATGGTCCAGCTGCGTGACCGGCAGCAGCACGCCCACCGCGATCACCGAGCCCGGCAGCGCATAACCCAGCCCGGCCACCCGGTGCGCCCAGCGCGTGGCCGGGCCGCGGTGCACCCGTGCGGCATAGGCCAGCAGCAGGGCCAGGGCGACGGCCAGCACGGCGGTGCTGGCGGCCACCAGCACGCTGTTGCCGGCGAGCGCGGTGAAGGGCGTGCCGAGTTCGCTCGCGTCCTGCTGCCAGGCCAGCCGGCCCAGCACCACGGCCGGCAGCAGGAAACCCGCCACCAGCGGCGCCAGCCCGGCCAGCACGGCCAGCAGCGCCTTCCAGCCGCGCAGCTGCAGCCGGGTGACGCCGCGCCGACGCAGCGTGGTGTCGTGAAAGCGCGAGCCACCGCGGCTCACCCGCTCGAACACCAGCACGGCGATGACGAAACCCAGCAGCGTCATGGCCAGCTGCGCCGCAGCCGGCCGGTCGCCCAGCGAGAACCAGGCGCGGTAGATGCCCGTGGTGAAGGTCTGCACGGCGAAGTAGCTCACCGTGCCGTAGTCGGCCAGCGTTTCCATCAGCGCCAGGGCCACGCCGCCGGCAATCGCCGGGCGCGCCAGCGGCAGCGACAGCCGCACGAAGGCCTGCCAGGGCGTGAGGCCGAGCGAGCGGCCCACCTCGATCATGCCGCCCGCGCGCTCGATGAAGGCGGTGCGCGCCAGCATGTAGACGTAGGGGTAGAGCACCAGCGAGAACATCAGCACCGCGCCGCCGGTGCTGCGCACGTCGGGGAACCAGTAGTCGGCGCGTTTCCAGCCGAAGGCCTCGCGCAAGGTGGTCTGCACCGGGCCGACGTACTGCAGCAGGTCGGTGTAGGTGTAGGCCATCACGTAGGCCGGCATGGCCAGCGGCAGCACCAGGGCCCATTCGAAGACGGGCCGGCCGGGAAACTCGTGCCGCGTCACCAGCCAGGCCGAGCCCACGCCCAGCAGCGCCACGCCCGTGCCCACGCCCAGGCACAGCCACAACGTGGTGAGGATGTAGTCCGGCAGCACCGTGCTGGCCAGATGCGCCCAGGTGGCGCCGGTGTTGCCGGCGAACAGGCTGCTGCCCACCGCCAGCAGCGGCGCCACCACGCCGGCAGCCACCAGCACGGCGGCCAGCAGCAGCCAGGGCAGGGCAGGGCGGCGGGCGGGGCGTGCTTGACGCAGGGCGTGCGGCAGGAGTTGCGGCGGGTCAGCAGTCGGCAAGATGGCGGTCGGCGGGGTGACTGGGGCGTCGATGCGAATCATTATCATCGCCGCATGAACCCACCCTGGCTTGCCGTCGACGCCCTGTGCCTGGCTTATGGCAGGAAGACTGTCGTGGATCAGTTCCACCTGAGTCTGCAGCCCGGTGCCATCGGCTGCCTGCTCGGGCCCTCGGGCTGCGGCAAGACCAGCGTGCTGCGCGCCATCGCCGGTTTCGAGCCGGTCACGGC
>JBJOKY010000225.1:0-7612 GCA_046045865.1 Pseudomonadota bacterium
CGCTGAGAGGCCGGCGAACCCCTTTTTTGTCGTAGTCGCGCTCGAGCTCGGCGTTGTTCCGCAGAGCGCCAGTCTTGATGAAGATTTCCGCAGGGTTCGGATAGAGGTTCGGTTGGCCCTTCGCCTGAAGGGCGTCGAGGGTGATGCGGTGGTTCTCCTTGTTGTAGACAGCAGACACCCATCGGATGGTCTGCTCGGCAGCGGTCAGGTGACCCTTCTTGGTAGCCTTGTCTACAAAGAACACTTCCAAGTCACGCCACGTCAGTTCGTCAGCCGGGGTGTCTAGTAGCTTGTCGCCCAGTCGTTGCTGAGCTTTCTCCACTGCGGCAATGGTGTTCTCACGAGGGTCCCGCTTGGCGCTTGCAACGTAGTCGGACATCCAGCGGCTGAAAAGCACACGGAGAGTGACGTCGGATTTTCGGGCAGCGATGCGCGCGTCGCGCTTGGTTTGGTTGATGTCCTCGCCTCGTCGCAAGCGCGCGGAAAGTTCTGCGGCGACAAGGCGCGCGTTGCGGTCAGGCGCAACACCAGTACCCAGCAGCAAGTCAGGATGACGCCCTACGGTGACGGTCTTGACCGACGAACCGACGCGCTGCACCAGCACGTACGTCTTCACGGACTTGTTGACCCGCAACCGGAATCCGGTCGGAGCCTCTTTGTGTGAGTCGTGGATGTCGTAGTGCTGCTGCGCTTCGTTCGGCACGGTGCCGACCTGCTTGCCCGAAGAATCGAACACGGGCATGGCATCAAACGTGCACTCGGCCACTAACCTCTTGTCTAATACGGTTCTTGGCGTTGGCCGCTTGGCCGCCTTCTTCGTCGTCACGGTTGTAGTGTCCCCATTGTTCCTGGCGAGGTTGTAGCAACATCCAAAGCTACGCGATAGCTACAAAAGTGCCGCAAATCGGTGCCATTTGCGGCAGTCTCCTGCAACTCCTTGCAATGCTCATCAGCGGTAAGTCCTTGTCAGATAAAGAAAAAGCGAACTCCGACACGGACTTCGCCGGCCACACGCCGATGATGCAGCAGTACCTGCGCCTGAAGGCCGAGCACCCCTCGACGCTGCTGCTGTACCGCATGGGCGATTTCTACGAGCTGTTCTTCGACGACGCCCGGCGTGCCCATCAGCTGCTGGACCTGACGCTCACCACGCGCGGCAACAGCGCGGGCGAGCCCATCGCCATGGCCGGCGTGCCGGTGCATGCGCTGGAAAGCTATCTGGGCAAGCTCATCCGCCTGGGCAAGGCGGTGGCGATCGCCGAGCAGATCGGCGAACCCGGCGCGACCAAGGGGCCGATGGAGCGCAAGGTGGTGCGCATCGTCACACCCGGCACGGTGACCGACAGCGAGCTGCTCGACGAACGCGCCGAGACGCGGCTGCTGGCGCTCACGCGCGTGGGTGGTGCCAGGGCCGGTGCTGCCGAGTCCGCCCCCTCGGGGGGCGCCCAGGCGCGCAGCGCCCGGGCGGGGGCACCCCGTTATGGATTGGCCTGGCTCGCCCTGGCCAGCGGCGAACTCGGCCTGGCCGAGGCCAGCGAGGCCGAACTGGCCGGCTGGCTGGCACGGCTGGCGCCGGCCGAGGTGCTGATCGCCGCGCCGGGGCAGAACGTCGGCGCCGAGGCCGAGCGCCTGCCGGCCACGCTGCGCCAGAGCGGCGCGCCGCTCACCCACCGTCCGCCCTGGCAGTTCGATGCCGCACTGGGCGAACGCAAGCTGCGCGAGCTGCTGGGCGTGGCGCATCTGGGCGGCTACAACGCCCAGGACATGACGGTGGCCCACGGTGCCGCCGCCGCGCTGCTGAGCTACGCCGAACACACGCAAGGGCGCGCCCTGGCCCATGTGCGCGGCCTCACGGTGCAGCGCAGCAGCGAGCTGATCGAACTGCCGCCGGCCACGCTGCGCAACCTCGAACTGGTGCGCACCCTGCGCGGCGAGGACGCGCCCACCCTGCTGTCGCTGCTCGACACCTGCCGCACCGGCATGGGCAGCCGGCTGCTGCGGCTGTGGCTGGTGAACCCGCCGCGCGACCGCCGCATCACCGCGGCGCGCCTGGACGCCATCGGCCAGCTGCAGGCCCGTCAGGGCGAACAGCCGCTGCGCGAGGCGCTGCGCGGCATGAGCGATGTGCAGCGCATCGCCAGCCGCATCGCCCTGCGCCAGGTGCGCCCGCGCGAGCTGGCCGGGCTGCGCGAGACGCTGGCCGCCCTGCCGGCGCTGCTGGCCCTGCTGCCAGCGGCTGACGGCGAGGCCGGCGACACCTCCCCGGCCACCGACACCGCCACAACCACCGGCCTGCTCACCCAGGCCGCTGCCGCCCTTTCGCCCGACCCGGCCATCCATCACCTGCTGGCCAGCACCATCGCCAAGGAACCGGCGGTGCTGCTGCGCGACGGCGGCGTCATCGCCTCGGGCTGGGATCCCATCCTCGATGACCTGCGCGGCATCGCCACCAACTGCGACGCCTTCCTGCTCGACCTGGAGGCGCGCGAGCGCGCCCGCAGCGGCATCCCGAACCTGCGCGTGCAGTTCAACAAGGTGCACGGCTTCTACATCGAGGTCAGCGCCGGTCAGGCCGGCAAGGTGCCCGAGGACTACCGGCGCCGCCAGACGCTCAAGAACGCCGAGCGCTACATCACGCCCGAGCTCAAGACCTTCGAGGACAAGGCGCTCTCAGCCCAGGAGCGTTCTCTGGCGCGCGAGAAATACCTGTTCGAGAAGCTGCTGGATACGCTGCAGCCTTCGCTGGCCGCGCTCACCGCGCTGGGCGAGGCGCTGGCCACGCTCGACGTGCTGGCCGCGCTGGCCGAACGCGCGCGCACCCTGAGCTGGGCGGCGCCGCAGTTCGTCAAGCACCCATGCATCGAGATCGAGCGCGGCCGCCACCCGGTCGTCGAGGCGCGCCTGGCCGAAAGCGGCGCGGCCTTCATCGCCAACGACTGCCGGCTCGACGCCACGCGCAGCCTGCAGCTCATCACCGGGCCCAACATGGGCGGCAAGAGCACCTACATGCGCCAGGTGGCGCTCATCGTGCTGCTGGCCTCCATCGGCTCCTTCGTGCCCGCGGCGAGCTGCCGGCTCGGGCCCATCGACGCCATCCACACCCGCATCGGCGCGGCGGACGACCTGGCCAACGCCCAGTCCACCTTCATGATGGAGATGAGCGAGGCGGCCGCCATCCTGCACACCGCCACGCCGCATTCCCTCGTGCTGATGGACGAGATCGGCCGCGGCACCTCGACCTTCGACGGCCTGGCGCTGGCCAGCGCCATCGCCAGCCATCTGCATGACAGGAGCCGCGCCTTCACGCTCTTCGCCACCCACTACTTCGAGCTGACCGAGCTGCCGGCGCGCCATGCCCGCGCGGTCAACCTGCATGTGAGTGCGGCCGAGGCCGGGCAGGACATCGTCTTCCTGCACGCCATCGAGGCCGGCCCGGCCAGCCGCAGCTACGGCGTGCAGGTGGCCAGGCTGGCCGGCATGCCGGCCGCCGTGCTCAAGCAGGCACGCGCGGCGCTGGACAAGCTCGAAGCGCGCCAGCGCGAGGCCGACGACCAGATCGACCTGTTCGCCGGCCTGGCCGGCCACAGCAGCGAGGGCGACGATGCCCCGGCGTCGGGTCCGGACCACGCCCGCGCGGCCGGGGGCGACAGCATCGGGGAAAATGCCGACCCCGCCGCAGCGCAGGCCGCCTCGCTGGCGCCTGCTCCAACCGATCCACGCCACGCGGCCCTGCTCGCCGCCCTGCACGACCTCCAGCCCGACAGCCTGAGCCCGCGCGATGCGCTGGACGCGCTGTACCGCCTCAAGCAACTGGCCCAACCCCAACCCCACTCACCATGACCTATTGCGTCGGCATCCGTCTCAACGCCGGACTCGTCTTCCTCTCCGATTCACGCACCAACGCCGGGCTGGACGCGATCTCGACCTTCCGCAAGATGATGGTGTACGAGAAGCCCGGCGACCGCTTCATGTGCCTGCTCTCGGCCGGCAACCTCAGCATCAGCCAGAGCGTGCGCGAGATCCTGCAGGTCGAGAAGATTCCCCAGCCGGACGGCGAGGCCATCACCATCTGGAACGCCAGGAGCATGTTCGACGCCGTGCGTGTGCTGGGCAGCGCCGTGCGCCGCATCTACGAGACCGACGGCCCGGCGCTGCGCAATGCCGGCATCGACTTCAATGCCAGCATGATCTTCGGCGGCCAGATCGCCGGCGAGGCCATGCGGCTGTTCCTGGTCTATTCGGCCGGCAACTTCATCGAGGCCACGCGCGAGACCTGCTTCTTCCAGGTGGGTGAGAGCAAGTACGGCAAACCCATCCTCGACCGCGTGCTCACGCCCACGACGCCGCTGGACGAGGCCGCCAAGTGCGCCCTGGTGTCGATGGATTCCACGCTGAAATCGAACCTCAGCGTGGGCCTGCCGCTGGACATGGTGGTCTACGAGGAAGGCAGCCTGCAGTCCGACAAGGTGGTCTGCATCGACGAGCACAACCCCTATTTCAAGATGATCCACAGCACCTGGGGCCAGCGCCTGCGCGAGGTGTTCGAGGGCATCGACGACCCGCAATGGGGCACCGGCAGCGCCGACCATCCGCTCATGGTCGGCTCGGATCGCTACGAGGTGATGCGCAAGATCGCCACGCCGAGCGAGAAGATCGTCTGATGGACGCGACCAGCCGCCCGCCGGCGGCGCAGCCCACCCTGGTGTTCAGCCACGCCAACGGCTTTCCGGCCGGCACCTACCGCCAGCACTTCGAGGCCTGGCGGGCCGCCGGCTGGCGTGTCGAGGCCATCGACCGGCTGGGCCACAACGAGCGCTACCGGGTCAGCAACAACTGGCCGCACCTGCGCGACGAACTCATCGCCTTCATCGAGGGCCTGGGCTGCGGCCCGGTGGCGCTGGTGGGGCATTCGCTCGGCGGCTTCCTCAGCCTCATCGTCGCCTGCCGCCGCCCGGCCCTGGTGAAGGCCCTGGTGATGCTGGACGCGCCCGTGCTGGCCGGCTGGAAGGCCCACAGCGTGCACATGGCCAAGGTGACCGGGCTGATGAAGCGCGTGTCGCCCAGCAAGATCGCCGTCAAGCGGCGCGAGCAGTGGCCCAGCCGTGCGGCCATGCTGGAGCACTTCCAGTCCAAGGCCGCCTTCGCGCGCTGGGCGCCGGGTGTGCTGGCCGATTACGTCGACGCCGGCAGCCGGCCCGACCCGGCTGCGCCACCGGAGGGCGTGCGCCTGGCCTTCGACCGCAGCGTCGAGGCCCACATCTACGACACCCTGCCGCACCACCTGGGCGGGCTGATCGGCCGGCACCCGCCGCGCTGCCCGGTGAGCTTCATCGCCGGCACGCAGAGCACCGAGGTGCGCCAGGTCGGCCTGGCGGCCACACAGCGCCTCATCGCCGCGTGCAACCAGCAGCACCCGGACCGGCCCGGGCACCTGCAGTGGATGGAGGGCAGCCACCTCTACCCCATGGAAAAGCCGGCCGACACGGCGGCCGCGGTGCTCGACCTGCTGGAGGCCATGCAGGCGCGCGGCTGAGATCCTCCGACGCGCTTGGCACAAGCGACAGGATCAGAAACGCACAAAGCAAGACGCCCCGTCTTTACAGGGCGTCTTGCTTTCAGTCTCGAAGGAAACTGGAGCGGGAGAAGAGTCTCGAACTCTCGACCTCAACCTTGGCAAGGTTGCGCTCTACCAACTGAGCTACTCCCGCGTATGTCTTGCTGCTTCGGCAGTTTGCCTTGTCTCCCTGACAGTTCGCATACGCGCAATCTGCCTGGTGCCCAGGGCCGGTTTCGAACCGGCACGCCCTTTGTGGGGGCCGCGGATTTTAAGTCCGCTGCGTCTACCTGTTTCGCCACCCGGGCCGGGTGTCGAGCCACTACGCCTTACTGCTTGGCAATCATGCAGCAGAGTTGCCTGATTGCTGGAGGCGCGGGGCGGAGTCGAACCGCCCTGGACGGATTTGCAATCCGCTGCATAACCGCTTTGCTACCGCGCCGCAGATCACAAGCCCTGTGTTCCTGACAAAAACAGGAAGCTTCTTTTGAAAGCTTCCTGCTGCTTATCTGGAGCGGGAGAAGAGTCTCGAACTCTCGACCTCAACCTTGGCAAGGTTGCGCTCTACCAACTGAGCTACTCCCGCTTAGGAGCTTCGCTTGATTTCGTTGCCGTCGTCTTGCGAGACCAAAAGTATAAGCGAAGTTTCTTCGTGCGCGCAAGCCCCTGATTCATCTTTTGGAGATTGTCGTCAGGGGCCTGCTGCACGACGGCTGAGTGCCGTCAGTGCTTGACCGCGTCAGTGACCGGAGCCACCACGGCATCGGCCTTGGCCACCTCAGGCTTGGGCTCCTCCTCGGGCAGAGGCTGGGGGGCGGAGGCCAAGGCCACTTCCAGCACCTTGTCGATCCAGCGCAGTGGCAGGATCTCCAGCTGGCTCTTCACGTTCTCGGGGATGTCGGCCAGGTCCTTGGCGTTCTCCTCGGGAATGATGACGGTCTTGATGCCACCACGGTGCGCCGCCAGCAGCTTTTCCTTCAGCCCGCCGATCTCGGTGACCTCACCGCGCAGGGTGATCTCGCCGGTCATGGCCACATCGGCCCGCACCGGGATGCCTGTCAGCGCCGAGACGAAGGCCGTGGTCATGGCCGCACCGGCGCTCGGGCCGTCCTTGGGCGTGGCGCCATCGGGCACGTGGATGTGGATGTCGCGCTTCTCGAACAACTCGTCCTTGATGCCCAGGCGAGCCGCACGGCTGCGCACCACGGAACGTGCTGCCTCGACCGACTCCTTCATCACGTCGCCCAGCGAGCCGGTGCGGATGATATTGCCCTTGCCCGGCATGATGGCCGACTCGATGGTGAGCAGGTCGCCGCCCACCTCGGTCCAGGCCAGACCGTTGACCTGACCGATCTGGTTCTGCTGCTCGGCCTGGCCGAAGTTGTACTTGCGCACGCCCAGGAAGTCCGAGAGGTTCTCGGCGTTCACCAGCACCTTGCCCTCGTACTTCTTGAGCGACAGGCCCTTGACTACCTTGCGGCAGATCTTGGAGATCTCGCGCTCGAGTGAACGCACGCCGGCCTCGCGCGTGTAGTAACGAATGATGGAACGCACGGCGTCTTCCGCCACGTCCATCTCCTCGTCGGCCACGCCGTTGTTCTTGCGCTGCTTGGGCAGCAGATAGCGCTGGGCAATGGAGACCTTCTCGTCCTCGGTGTAGCCCGACAGGCGGATCACTTCCATGCGGTCCAGCAGGGCCGGCGGAATGTTCAGCGAGTTCGAGGTGGCCACGAACATCACGTCCGACAGGTCGAAGTCGACCTCGACGTAGTGGTCCGCGAAGGTGTGGTTCTGCTCCGGGTCGAGCACCTCCAGCAAGGCCGACGACGGATCGCCGCGGAAATCCATGCCCAGCTTGTCGATCTCGTCGAGCAGGAAGAGCGGGTTGCGCACGCCGACCTTCGACAGGCTCTGCAGCACCTTGCCCGGCATGGAGCCGATGTAGGTGCGGCGATGCCCGCGGATCTCGGCCTCGTCACGCACGCCGCCCAGGGCCATGCGCACGAACTTGCGCCCGGTGGCGCGCGCCACGCTCTGGCCCAGCGAGGTCTTGCCCAC
>JBJOKY010000226.1:0-8850 GCA_046045865.1 Pseudomonadota bacterium
CAGGCGGCGGCCGATGCCTACCGCGAGATGCGCCGCGCCCAGCACCGGGCGCGGCTGGACGAGGCCTCCACCACGCGCGACGTGGCCGATCTGGGCCCCCTGGCCGCGCAGCGCGACGCCGTGCTGGCGCTGTGGCGGGCCGTGTTTGGCTGACGACGAGGGACGTAGCGGCCGGCTGGCCTGGCTGGTGGTCGGGCTGCTGCTGGCTGCGCCCAGCCTGCTGCTGCGGCCCGGCCATGGCCTGGCGCTGGCCGTGCTCGGCTGGCACGCCGGCACGGTCTGGAGCGAGCCCTGGCGCTGCTGGAGCGCGGCCTGGCCGCACCTGAACGGTCTGCATCTGGCGGCCAACCTGGCCGGTTGCGCAGTCGTGCTGGCGCTGGGCTGGGTGGCCGCGCTGCCGCGCCGGGCGGCGTGGGCGTGGGCCCTGGCCTGGCCGCTCACGCACCTCGCCCTGGGGCTGCAGCCGGGCGGGCTGCTGTCCTATGCCGGCATGTCCGGCGTGCTGCACGCCGGTGTGGCGGTGGCGGGGCTGGCCATCTGCCTGCGGCGCCGGCCTGGCGAGGTGCACATCGCCCTGGCCGTGCTGGCCGGGCTGGCGCTCAAGCTGGTGCTGGAGTGGTGGGCCGACCCGGCCGCACCGGGCGCCTTGCTGCACCCGCCCGGCTGGGACCTGAGCGTGGTGCCGCTGGCCCACGTGGCCGGAGCGCTCGCCGGGCTGGCCTGTGCTGCGCTGCTGTGCCGGCCGGGCCGTGTACCTGCGAGCGGGGCGTGCTGACCGGTCAGATCTCGACCTTGGCGCCCAGTTCGACGATGCGGTTGGACGGCAGGTTGAGGAAGTCGGCTGCCGCGGCCGAGTTGCGGTGCATGCTGGCGAAGAGCTTCTCGCGCCACAGCGACATGCCGTCGCCGAAGGTCGGGATGACGATGTCGCGCGACAGGAAGTAGCTTGTCTCCATGTCGTCCAGTGGCACGCCGCGGCCTTCGAGCAGTTGCAGCGCCTCGGGCACGTCCGGGTCGTTCTTGAAGCCGAAGTTGATCGTGACCTGCCAGCAGTCGTGGCCCAGCGGCTCCATCGTCAGCCGGTCGTCGAAGCCGACCCACGGGATGTCGTGCAGCCGCACCGTGACGAACAGGTTGTGTTCGTGCAACACCTTGTTGTGCTTGAGGTTGTGCATCAGCGCGTTGGGTGTCAGGCCTTCCTCGGCCGACAGGAACACGGCCGTGCCCGGCACGCGCGTGGGCGGGCTGACGAAGATGGCGTCCAGGAAGCTGTTGAGGTCGATGGCCTCGGCGCGCAGCTTGTCGCCCATGAGCTGGCGGCCTTCCTTCCAGGTCAGCATGAGGATGAACATGCCCACGCCGATGACGAGGGGGAACCACCCGCCACCGAACAGCTTGAGCATGTTGGAGCTGAAGAAGGCGATGTCGATGACGAAGAAGAAGCCCGTGCTGGCCAGGCACAGCGCCAGCGGCAGCCGCCAGCCGTAGCGGATGACGTAGAAGGTCATGACGGTGGTGATGGTCATGTCCAGCGTGACCGCGATGCCGTAGGCCGAGGCCAGGTTGGACGAGGTCTTGAACAGCGCCACCGCCAGCACGATGAAGACGTACAGGCCCCAGTTGATGAAGGGTACGTAGATCTGGCCCGTGTCGCGCACCGAGGTGTGCTTGATGTGCATGCGCGGCAGCAGGCCGAGCTGGATGGCCTGCTTGGTGACCGAGAACGCCGCCGTGATGAGCGCCTGCGAGGCGATCACCGCCGCACAGGTGGCCAGCACGAACAGCGGGATCTCGGCCCACGAGGGCGCGAGCAGGAAGAAGGGGTTCTTCACCGCCTCGGGCCGCTGCAGCAGCATGGCGCCCTGGCCGAAGTAGTTGATCACCAGCGCCGGCATCACCAGGCCGTACCACGCGATGCGGATGGGCAGCTTGCCGAAGTGGCCCAGATCGGCATACAGCGCCTCGCCGCCCGTGACGCACAGCACGACGGCACCCAGGGCGATGAAGGCGACCAGCCGGTTGTGGATGAAGAAGTCGACCGCGTGAACCGGGTTGAGCGCCTGCAGCACGGCCGGGTTGTCGATGATGTGCGGCAGCCCCAGCGCGGTGAGCGCGGCGAACCACAGCAGCGTGATGGGGCCGAAGGCGCGTCCGATGCCCCCGGTGCCGAAGCGTTGCACGGCAAACAGGCCGGTCAGCACGACCAGGGTGAGCGGCAGCACCCACGCGTGCAGGCTGGGCTCGTAGACCTCCAGGCCCTCCATCGCGCCCAGCACGGTGATGGCCGGGGTGATGACACCATCGCCGTAGAAGATCGCGGTGCCGAACATGCCCACGGCCAGCAGCACCTTGTGCAGCTGCGGACGGTCACGCACTGCGTGGGTGGCCAGTGCCAGCATGGCGATCAGGCCGCCTTCGCCGTTGTTGTCGGCACGCAGTATGAGCAGCACGTACTTCAGCGAGACGATGAGCGTCATCGTCCAGAAGATCAGCGACAGCACGCCCAGGATGTTGGCGCTGCTGACCGGTACGTGGCCGCCGTGGAAGACTTCCTTGAGCGCGTACAGCGGACTGGTGCCGATGTCGCCGTAGACAACGCCCAGTGCCCCGAGGGTCAGGGCGGCCAGTTCACGCGGTGAGCGCTGGGCGGATCGGCTGGAGAGTGATGAACTCACAAGGCCGCGGCGGCGCGGGCCGACGCTGGTGTCGAAAGCGCGCGATTGTGCTACCGCGCCGCCCCGCGTGCTGCACCAGGGTGTCGCGCATGCGACATGCTCAGCCTTGCAGCAGTGGCACGAGGCCGCCTGCGCGGTCCAGGGCGACCAGATCGTCGCAGCCGCCTACGTGGGTGTCGCCGATGTAGATCTGTGGCACGGTGCGCCGGCCGGTAGCCTGCATCATCTGCTCGCGCTGTGCCGGGTCGAGATCGATGCGGATCTCGTCGATCGCCTGCACGCCGCGCTGCTTGAGCAAGGCCTTGGCCTGCAGGCAGTAGGGGCAGACCTGGGTGGTGTACATCCTGACGGGTTTCATGCGGGCTTCCGGCGCTGGTGGTCGTGACGGTCGGGCGTGGGGTGGTGGTGCCGGGGGCAGGCTGGCCTGGCTCAGGCGCCGGTCGCGCCCGAGCGCACCACCGGCAGGGCGGCGGCCCGCCAACCGGCCATGCCGCCTGCGATCACGTGCACCTGCGCATGGCCGCGCTTGCGCAGCGTGGCGGCCGCACCGTTGGCACGCCGGCCGCTGGCGCACACCACGAGCAGCGGCAGCGACTTGTTGTTCGGCACGTCCTTGCTGGTCTCCAGTTGGGCCAGCGGGATGTTGCGGGCGTTGATGATGTGGCCGCCGGCGTACTCGTCGGCCTCGCTCACATCGATCACGACCGCCTTCTCGCGGTTCATGAGGCGCACCGCCTCCGTCACGGCCACGCTGCCCGCGCTGGCGGCGCCGACCAGGGTGGGGCGCAGCAGCAGGCCCCCCGAGACGAGTGCGGTGGCAATCCAGATCCAGTTGTCGAGCAGGTAGTTCACGGCTAAGTCGGCACGGCGGCCGGTTCCAAAAGGCGAAAGCGGCGGATTATAAAATTTGTGCCTCGCCAGCGCTGAAGCCTCAGCGGCGCCTACTTTCACACTGCTGTTGTCACCCATGTACAAGCTCGTGCTGATTCGCCATGGCGAATCGACCTGGAACCTCGAAAACCGATTCACCGGCTGGACCGACGTGGAGCTCACGCCGACCGGTGTCGAGCAGGCTCGGCAGGCTGGACGCCTGCTCAAGGAGGCGGGTTACGAATTCGACCTGGCCTACACGTCGGTGCTCAAGCGCGCGATCTGGACACTGTGGCACTGTCTGGACCAGATGGACCGTACCTGGTTGCCCGTGGCGCACAGCTGGCGCCTGAACGAGCGTCACTACGGTGCGCTGCAGGGCCTGAACAAGGCCGACATGGCCAAGCAGTACGGTGACGCGCAGGTGCTGGTCTGGCGTCGCAGCTACGACACGCCGCCGCCGGCCCTGTCCGCTGACGATCCGCGCGGCCAGCGTCAGGACGTGCGCTACGCCAGGCTCAAGCCCGAGGACGTGCCCCTGACCGAATGCCTGAAGGACACGGTCGCCCGTGTGCTGCCTTTCTGGCAGGACTCGATCGCGCCAGGCATCAAGGCCGGCAAGCGCATCGTGATCGCCGCCCATGGCAACTCCATCCGTGCGCTGGTCAAGTACCTGGACAACATCGGTGACGAGGAGATCGTCGGCGTCAACATCCCCAACGGTGTGCCGCTGGTCTACGAACTCGACGCCGAGCTCAAGCCCATCCGCCACTACTATCTCGGTGACGCCGAGGCTGTGGCCAAGGCCGCTGCAGCGGTTGCCAACCAGGGCAAGGCCTGATTCGGGTGGTTGCTGTGGGTTGAGAACGTCAGTCGACTGACGTTCGCCGATGAGCCGCGGGCAATATTGCCCGCCACCCCGGAGCGATGTCCGACCCACCTCTGATTGCGGGGGCGTCGCACCGGTCCTCGGCACGGCACACTCGGCCCGTGCTCTCAAGCCCCCGGGAAATCCCTTGTGTTATGTTCAGCGAGTGGAGCTGGTCAGCACTCGCACTCGAAGGTCGGCGGGTGTCAGCCCACGACGCCGCAGTTCCGAACTGAGTCGAGGCAGGTAGTGACGCAGCTTCGCAGCGACCGCGGCGTTGCTCGCCAGCAGGGTCCAGCTCTCTTCGTCGACCGGACCCGCACGAACACAGGCAGACAGACCGGGGGGTAACAAGGGACGCACTGCATCCATGCGTGCCTGGGCTGCGCCCAGGCGCTGCTGCAGTCTCTGCAAGGGCTCGCACTGCGCGAGCACCGATCGCAGCGACAAGGCATCGGGAACGGATGGTGGCTGTGCCGGCTTCACGCAAGGAGTTTAGCGACGATGGATATCCTGATCACTCACGGCAGCCTGGCGCGATCGCGCTCGATGCACCTGCGCACCTCCCAGATCGTGGCTGTCGTCAGCTTGCTGGTCATCTCGCTGATCGCCCTGTCCGGCCTGGTCTATCACTACATCTTCATCAAGGCTGCCCGCGAAGGGTGGCCGGTGGTCAGCCAGGTGGTGGGTCTGGTGATGCGCGACGAGGTCGAGCAGCGTGACCGCTACATGCGCGAGAACCTTGATGCCATGGCCCGCAAGGTCGGCGAGATGCAGGCCAAGCTGGTGCGGCTGGAATCGATGGGCGAACGTGTCTCCGGTCTGGCCGGCCTGAAGCCCGAGGATCTGCGCGCGGTTGACGCGCCTGCCCCCACCGCCACCAGGCCGGCCAGGACATCGCAGGCCGAGCCTGCCGGCACTGGCGGCGCCGGTGCCGGCGGCGCCGCTGCCGATGCCGGCCGTGGCGGTCCGTATCACCCGATCAACTCGCCTGCACTCGAACAACTCAACGAACTGGTGGCCACGCTGGACAGTCAGGCCGATCACAGCAGCGACGTGTTCACGCTGATCGAGTCGCGCCTGCTCGAACGGCGCCTGACCGCATTGGTGGTGCCCAGCATAGCGCCGGTCGACGGACCGGTCGGTTCGGCCTTCGGCTTCCGTGTCGACCCGTTCAACGGCCGTCCGGCGCTGCACACGGGGCTGGACTTCCCGGCCCCGACCGGCACGCCGATACACGCCGCTGCCGGTGGCGTGGTGCGTGCCGCCGAGGTCGAGGCCGCCTATGGCATGGCGGTCGAGATCGATCACGGCAACGGGCTGTCGACCCGCTATGCGCACACGTCCAAGGTGATGGTCAAGCCGGGTGATCTGATCAAGCGTGGCCAGACCATCGCCCTGGTCGGCAGCACCGGCCGCTCCACCGGCCCGCACCTGCATTTCGAGGTGCTGCTGGACGGTGTGCCGCAGAACCCGCAGCGCTTCCTGTCCCGCGCCGACAAGGGCGAGATGGTCGATCGTCCGGCTGCAGAGGCGCGTCCTGCCGGTCGTGCCCGCAAGCCGGTGGCCCGTGCCGGCGCTGCTGCGACCCAGTCCGAAGCCGGTCATCAGCACTGAACCGCAGCGCCGACGGCCCTTGTCGCGCGGTGTGAAGACCCGTACCGGGTGAGCCGGCAGGCTTGTCACCCAGCCGCGCAATTGCCAGTTCAGGTACGGACCAAGTTCGCGGCGCGCACCTTTGCCGGGCACCCGGGCGGTACCGTCCGGCGTCACGTGCCTGATAAACTCGATCGGTTAAAGCTGGCTCTGCACAAGCGTGTGGCTGCCAGCGGCCTGGCGCCGGTTTCCGGTTCGCAAGTGCCGGCATGACCTGCCTATACGCAAGTCGATGTGCAGCAGGTGCTGTGCACGGCCCCGGGGTTGCTAGAGCTTGTGCTCCTGTGACTGCGGGCCCTGACGTTGCGGTATCGCCGGGCTGGCCGACTTGCAAATCCCCGATCGGCACCCACCTCGACAGCTTCGCGATGCTGACGGCCAGCCGGCCGGCAGCCTTGCCCACGACCGCGTTTGCCCATGTTGCCCAAGCTCCTCACCCAGATTTTCGGCAGTCGCAACGACCGCCTGCTCAAGCAGTACCGTCGTGTGGTCGAGAACGTCACCGCGCTCGAACCCAAGTACGAGAAGCTGAGCGACGACGAGTTGCGTGGCGCCGTGCAGAGCCTGCGCCAGCGCGTTGCCCAGGGCGTCACACTGGATGACATCCTCGCCGAAGCCTTTGCCGTCGTGCGCGAGGGCGGCAAGCGCACCTTGAAGATGCGCCACTTCGACGTGCAGCTGATCGGCGGCATGGTGCTGCACAACGGCAAGATCGCCGAGATGCGCACCGGCGAAGGCAAGACGCTCATGGCCACGCTGCCCGTCTTCCTGAACGCGCTGTCGGGCAAGGGCGTGCATGTGGTGACGGTGAACGACTACCTCGCCCGACGCGATGCCGAGTGGATGGCCACGCTGTACAACTTCCTGGGCATGTCGGTGGGCATCAACCTGCCGCAGATGAGCCGCGAGGAGAAGCAGGCCGCCTACGCCGCGGACATCACCTACGGCACGAACAACGAGTTCGGTTTCGACTACCTGCGCGACAACATGGTCTACGAACTGGCCGACCGCGTGCAGCGCGGCCTGAACTACGCCATCGTCGACGAGGTCGATTCCATCCTGATCGACGAGGCGCGCACGCCGCTCATCATCAGCGGCCAGGCCGAGGACCACACCGAGCTGTACGTGCGCATCAACGCCGTCGTGCCCTTCCTGAAGAAGCAGATCGGCGAGGCCGACCCGCGCACCGGCGAAGGCGTGATCGAGCCGGGCGACTTCACCGCCGACGAGAAGACCCACCAGGTCTTCCTGACCGAGGAAGGCCACGAGAACGCCGAACGCCTGCTGGCGCAGGCCGGCCTGCTGGTGGAAGGTGCCTCGCTGTACGACGCCGCCAACATCACGCTGATGCACCATGTCTACGCGGCGCTGCGGGCCCACCACCTGTACCACCGCGACCAGCACTACGTGAACCAGAACGGCGAGATCACCATCGTCGACGAGTTCACCGGCCGCCTCATGACCGGCCGGCGCTGGAGCGACGGCCTGCACCAGGCCGTCGAGGGCCAAGGAAGGCGTGCAGATCCAGGCCGAGAACCAGACCCTGGCCTCGATCACCTTCCAGAACTACTTCCGCATGTACGGCAAGCTCGCCGGCATGACCGGCACGGCCGACACCGAGGCCTACGAGTTCCAGGAAATCTACGGTCTGGAGACCGTGGTCATCCCGCCCAACCGGCCGACCCAGCGCAAGGACGAGCTCGACCTGGTCTACAAGACTGCGCGCGAGAAGTACGAAGCCGTCATCAAGGACATCCAGGACTGCTACGAGCGCGGCCAGCCCGTGCTGGTGGGCACCACCTCGATCGAGAACTCCGAGCTGATCAGCGAGCAGCTCAGCAAGGCGGGCCTGCCGCACCAGGTGCTCAATGCCAAGCAGCATGCCCGCGAGGCCGAGATCATCGCCCAGGCCGGCCGGCCCAGGATGATCACGATCGCGACCAACATGGCCGGTCGCGGCACCGACATCGTGCTGGGCGGCAACGTCGAGAAACAGGTGCAGCTGCTCGAAGCCGACGCCAGCGTGCCCGAGGCCGACAAGGCCGCGCGCATCGCCACGCTCAAGAGCGAGTGGCAGGGCCTGCACGAGCAGGTCAAGGCGGCGGGCGGCCTGCGCATCATCGCCACCGAGCGCCACGAGAGCCGGCGCATCGACAACCAGCTGCGCGGCCGCTCCGGCCGCCAGGGCGACCCGGGCGCCTCGCGCTTCTACCTGTCGCTGGACGACCCGCTGATGCGCATCTTCGCGGGCGATCGCGTCAAGGCCATCATGGACCGGCTGAAGATGCCCGACGGCGAGGCCATCGAGGCCGGCATCGTCACGCGCAGCATCGAGAGCGCGCAGCGCAAGGTCGAGGCGCGCAACTTCGACGTGCGCAAGCAGCTGCTCGAATACGACAACGTCGCCAACGACCAGCGCAAGGTCATCTACCAGCAGCGCAACGACATCCTCGAAGCCGTCGACGTCGACGCCCAGATCAGCCACCTGCGCAAGGGCGCCATGGCCGACGTGGTGCGCACCTACGTGCCGCTCGACAGCGTCGAGGAGCAGTGGGACCTGGCCGCACTCGAGAAGGTGCTGGCCGACGAGTGGCAGGTGCAGATCGACCTGCGCGGCCTGGTCGACAAGAGCGACGCCATCACCGACGAGGACGTGGTCGAGACCGTCACCAAGGCCGCCGACGACCAGTTCGCGGTCAAGCTGGCGCTGGTGGGCAAGGAGCAGTTCGTCAACTTCGAACGCATGATCCTGCTGCAGTCGATCGACAGCCACTGGCGCGA